>JACPIK010000002.1:735575-1103363 GCA_016188115.1 Candidatus Woesearchaeota archaeon | reverse complement strand
AAGAGAAAATGTGCTTTCCTAGAATATATGATGAGTTTGTAGAAGCGATGCAACAACAACTTGCGCAACAAGTAGATCGCGAGATCACGTTAGAACAGAAAAATGGCGTTATGGTTGCGAGCATGGAACATTATCTCACTGCACCTCGTGTAGAATATCTTGCGCCTGCGCGAATTCAATCTCGACCTTCCGCAACGAAGATTGATCCTCGTTCTGCTCCATTTTGGGATACAATTACACCCAAGGCTGCTTTTGATACAACTGCTGCACGTAAGGAGTATACCACTCAATTAGTTTCAAGAGTGACTCTTCCTACTCAACTTGCAGAACTCGACGCTGTTTTTGCACAGACAGCACAGTTACTTTCTGCTTGTCGTAACCAAGAAGATCTTAAAAAGTGTCTTGATGCCAACCGTGCCCAACGATGGCAGTATGGGAATTGTAACGTGCCTGAATTTACTTCACAGGGTCGCGATGTTTTATTTTGTTATGTTTTCTTTAATAGTGATCAAGGATATCCCTTTGTGTTAGATTTCACACCAACAAACGCACTGCCAGTTACACTTTCTAAAGTAGTGCAAACTGCTCAAGGATATACAGTGCATTTTCCTTACGATCAGGATGCGCTATCATTTACCATTTATTACACTAATGTGGATAGTTTAGTTGGATATAGTGGTAGTGCTTCGCAAATTATTGTTTTGGAGCAGACTGGACAAATTTTGGGCAAGGAAGAATTTGTGAATGGTCCTTTTATCGAGAGTTGTGACGCGCCACAACTTCATGAACCCCATATTTGTAACAATGAATTACGGTATTTGATTGCACCTGTTCAACCAGATACCTATTACTTTGCAGCAACTCGAACCAAAGAAAAAGATGAATCATTGATTAATGGGTTTGTGGGGATTACAGAATAATTTGTACTCTTCTAATAGCTAAAACCTTATAAACCTCTTTATACCCCCAAAAATCATGTATAAGATCCCGTTTGAAGAACTCAAAGAACGAATACTTAAAAGTGGTCAGATCACTCCACGTGATTTTGATACGCGTATCAAACAAAAGATCAATGAACTTTCTGGATTGATTAGTGAAGAAGGTGCGGCGCATATTCTGGCAAATGAGCTTGGTCTAGAGACTACTCCTGCTGAAAAAGCCAAACTCAAAATCAAAGAGATTTATGCAGGCATGCGCAATGTTGGTGCAGTAGGCAAAGTTGTGCGTAAGTTTGAAATTCGCGAGTTTGTTAAGGGTGAAAGTAAAGGAAAAGTTTGTTCTATATTATTAGGTGATGAAACGGGTACAATTCGTACGGTGTTTTGGAACGATCAAGTAGATAAAATCGCTGAACTCAAAGAAGACGATATTCTTGAAGTCAAAAATTGTTATGTGCGTGAAAACCAAGGCGGACGAGAATTACATCTTGGTGATAAAGGAACAATCAATATTAACCCAGAAGGCGTGCAGATAGAGAGTGTTCGCAAAACGACAGAAGTCGCACGTAAACCTATTTCAAATCTTTCTGCAGGAGAGAGTAATGTAGAGATTATGGGAACCATTGTGCAAATCTTTGATCCTCGCTTTTTTTCTGTGTGTGGAAGTTGCAATAAGAAAGTAACGGAGCAAGAAGGCGCGATGACGTGCGCTGAGCATGGGAAAGTTGAACCTACATTATCATATGTGCTAAATTTGATTCTTGATGATGGCAGTGGTAACATTCGTACCGTTCTGTGGAAAAATCAAACGGATCGCTTATTGAATAAGCCTGATCTTGATTTTAATGCTGTCAAGACCAATCTTAGTTTGTTTGAAGAATCGAAGACTGATTTACTCGGTGAGCAGTATAAGTTTATTGGTCGTGTCACAAAGAATGACATGTTTGACCGCTTAGAGTTTAATGTGCAGTTAGTTGAGAAAGCTGACCCGCAGGAAGAATTGAAGAAGTTGGAAGCAGTGAAGTAGAATCTAAAAAAAATTAAAATAACTTTTTATTCTAATCATCATGGCATTTATGGATTATTTTGACCGCAGTGCAAGAATGGCACATATACTACGGCAGGATGCTCAACTTCTGGATAGAGCTCGAATGTGTTTCCAAGCGGTCTATAATGCTCGAGCAGAACTCTCATCATATTCTCCCATTATCGTTCCACCTCCACTTCTAGAATTAGGATCTGGAAAAGACCATATCGTTATTGCATTAAGACCAGAAAAAGAAGAACCGATCCCAGTAGCACTCCGCCTTGGATTGAAACAACCATACCACCTTACGACTCGAATCGGGAGAAATCTATTCGCGCAACAACTCGATGCGTATCATAAAGCATTTGAGTATGGAGATGATCCTTCTTCTTTTATTGTTCCAGTTACAACCTCTGTACGTTGGCAGGGGATGGAATACCACGCAGTAGGTATCCTCATGGAAGATCTATCGAACGGAAAACGAAATATTCTTCAGGAAGAGCCCGATGTAGAAGTCGCCCAAGTGATTTACCCAGATGGAAAGCGAAGAAGACGTTTTATTGATCCTACTTCTCACTTTGAGTCTGATATGGGTATACGTTATCTTGAAGACCATCTTCGCATCGATCTCTAAAATCTTAAATACTTCTACAACATTGTTATCTTATGCTCTTTGTCTCGCATGCTTTATTCGCGATTCTCTTTTTTCTTTTGACGGAATCGTGGTGGACAGGTATTTCATCTTTTGAAGCAGTAGGGCTGTTAGGAATTGTGCTTTTGGGGGCAGCGTTGCCCGATATTGATGAGGCGCATAGCACAATTAATCGTTTTACAGGATTTTTTGGAAAAATTATTGCGTTTCTTTCACGACATCGAGGATTTTTTCATTCGCTGATTTTCTTTATGGCACTAGCAATCCTGTTGGGGTTGTTTGTAGGAAAATTATGGGCATTTGGTTTGCTGCTTGGCTATGTAGCACACATTGTGGGTGACTTTCTTACTCCTCAGGGTATTCCTCTTTTCTATCCATTAGAACGACCACGTATTCGTGGGTTTATCAAGACCGGTGGAGTGATAGAGAAGTTTGTTCAAGTAGGGTTGTTTGTGGGAATTGTGATACTTTTATTTTAAATATACTTTATTATGTCAATTAATTTATCGACCATTACATCAGGTCCCATACCTTCTAAAGGTATCTCGTGAGCATACTTTCCGGATCGAAACCAAATTGTTTTCATGCCTGCTTTCTTACCCGCGATAATTTCACTTTGCGCTTTATCTCCGATCACAAGAACCTGTGCAGGATTAATGTTGGCATCGTTGGCAATCGCACTAAACATGCTTTCATCTTTTGTCGTGGTGATGATAATTTCGGAAAAGAAATGGCGAATTCCTAGGTGTTCAAGATGTTTATGCTGCAAGTCTTTGGTGCGGCTTACTAGGATCATTTGATATTTTTTATGTTGTAACGCGTTAAGAAGCTCTTTTGCTCCCTCAATGAGACATCCATTGTCAGGATCGTATAATGTCCGACTAAAATCGAGAATTGCTGCGTTGTGCATGGAAAAAACAACCATATATCTTTATAAAAAATCTTCCTTCTAAAAAAACAATGAACACGATCCACAAATATGGTCTGATTATTCTTCGTGATAAAAGATTCTTAGTAAATAGGAAGAAAAATACGTCTCTTTTTCTTCTTCCTGGCGGCAAGCCAACACCTCATGAAACCCCAGAAGAATGTTTAGTACGCGAGATTAAAGAGGAACATGATTGCGATGTTGTTACGTCTTCTTTGTCTTTTTTGTGTCATGTAGAGGATGCTGCTGCGAATGAAGCAAATACTATTGTGGCGATTGAAGTGTATATTGGAGAGATTGTAGGTGAACCAAAACCATCTTGCGAGATTCAAGATCAACGATGGTTTGGAAGAGACGATAATGTGACGATTCTTTCACCCATTATTAAAAATAAGATATTGCCAGAATTGATACGACGAGAATTGGTTTGAACTAGTTTTTCTGTAATAACTCTTTTAATTTTTCCCAGTGGTCCTCATGCACGATATAGCCTACACACCGTTTAGAATTGCATTTGCAAGGGTGATCTTGATAAAATTCTAGATCGTACCCATAATTATATAATAGCTCTTCACCTTTTTTGATGTCGCGTTTGGCGTAGATCCAGATATGCCCATCTTCAATTTCTACCTCACAATTGGGGTCACAGGAGTGGTTTAAGAAACGTGCAGGATTGTTTTCGACATTGCCATCAATATCCCATTCATCGTCTAATTCAAACATATACACGGCACCAGCCGATGGATCTTTTTGCGATGTTTTGAGGGTTTTTTGAGATCGTCGAGCACTTTGTTTCTTAGAAATTTTCTCGCCAATATATTCGATTATTTTCGTGCCTTTAGCAATATCTTTTTTGGCAAAGATACCAAAATGATGAATGGAGGATGTTTTTATTTCAATGAGATCGTGTGGATGGTTCATTTTTTCTGAGAAAGGATATCGCGACCATCTGCCCAATCTTCTTCGTCTAAGATATACCCAAAGCAGCGTGGAGAACCGCAGCGGCAAGGAAAATCTTGAAAGTCATCAAGTCCAAAGCGATAATTATACAGTAATTCTTCTCCTTTTTTGATATCGCGAATGGCGACGATCCAAATTTCCCCATTGTCATTTACATCGCGACAGTTTGGTTCACAGGAATGGTTGAGAAATCGGGCTGTATTATAGGGAACATTTCCGTCAATGTCATATTGGTCATCAAGTTCAAAGATGTAAACTTCGCCGCAGGAAGGGTCGGTCTTGGCTAATTCAACTTGCTCTTCACAACGTCGATTCGAGACTTCTTTAGTGAGTTTCTCACCAACGTATTGGATAATCTTTGTGCCTTTGGCGATATCACAGGCAGCGTAGCCGCCTTTATTATGAATTGCTGATTCTTTGATAACGACAAGAGGTGAAGTTCCCCGCTTTTTCATTTCTTCAATGTAATTGATCTTTTGTTGAATATAATGTGAGAAATAACCGGCATATTTGTGTTGTAAATCGTCGCGTTTCCAATCATGAGCTGTGATTTTTCCACGACAACTAATTGCACCACAATGACAGTCAAACTCGCAATCTTGTGGAGCAATGTCAGCAAGAACAACTGCATAGTCAAAGGTAATTTCTTCGCCGGCTTCGATTTCGCGCATGGCGACGAGAAAGATTTGCCCATGAATTCCAGCGTTGGGATTGCAAGAATGATTGACAAAATCACCATCGCCGGCTTCAGAGAGATGATGAAGCGCAATAACAAATTCTTCGTTGAGAGGAAGTGCTAATGAACCAACACTTTCATCAAGTGTTTTCCACGTTTTTGTATCAAAGATATGACCACCAAAAACACAGATAAGTTCATCTTTGTGGATTTTAGTTTTACAGAATGTTCCAGTTCCTTCAATACTTGATTTTTTTGTTTGGGCTTTGGGAGATAACCAGCTATACACCATGGGTTTGAGGTTTTGGAGCCGGTTTTAAATCTTTCTCTACAGCAGGATATGTAGGAAGGTTTTTATTGCAAGTTATATGATAATACATGATGAATTACAAATTACTCTTTATTCTATTTCTTACTTCATTAACACTATCTTGTACTACTCAGCCTTCTTTAAATCCTGATTGTTGTATAGAATGTGTGAATGCATTTTCGCAAAGTCCTGTTGCGGTAGGACCATCTGCTGCCGCCTGCGGACATTTTATGAGTGGATATTCAATGAGTACACAGTGTGAAGAATACTTTAGGGATGCGGCAGTGACAGTGGATGATTGTGAAAGATAAGAAACTACTTTTTTTTCTGCTTTAATCTCTTTTGAAGAAGGTAATTGAGCTCTTCTGGATCAACAAATTTCATCTTTACATAGAAACCATACAGAGTAATAATCAAAACAGGAGTGCTAAGTAGACCAAAAAGAACAATTTTAATCTTACCAAAAGGCAATATCAACGCGACGAGGGATAATGGAATGAATATAGCAGTAAATAGTGTCAAAATACTTTTTGAGATTTTCTTAACATGGGATAAATGAACCAGCGTTACTAAGAAATTTTGACTGAAAAAAAGAGAAAGTGCAACCCAAAATAAGGTTTTAGTACCTAAAGCATAAGCCAAAATAATACCTACTATCAAAGTAATTACATATAAATATGATAGAGTAGGAATTGAACGTAAGAACCAAATAGGATATTTTACTTTTTTCTGATTAACATTCTGATTGTAACCATTACCCAACAAATTATAAAAGAGTACAAAGCCAACTAACGAAAGAAAAAAGTCTCTAATCAAAGATGTCGTTGAAAAGTCCCCTATAAGTATTTTCAAAAAAGGATATAGTAAGACAATGACCAACGCAATTAACACTCTTTGTAACTTTGAAAGCATAATCTAATTATATCCTAAAGAATATATAAGCTTTCGTGCAAATAAGCAACCAGCTACAACCCCTCCAAAAACTCCTCAATTTCTTTCTTGGCTTCGTCCAATGTCCGATACTCTTTCACAACTAACTTTGTGTTCCCCTGTATCATCGCAGATAAACTCTTACCCCCTATTGGATAATATAAGCATAATATGGGTATTCTTAACTGCTCAGCCACCGCAAGTTCATATCCCACACCTAATGACGGCACCGTCACTTCTGCAATCATGACATTTGCTTCTTGCAAAAATTTCATATCCCGTTCAAAAATTTGCTGCGTAGTAATACCTTGTTCACCTTGATTTGTCAATGTTTTCTCTCGCAGATGTTCGGTCAATACTTTCCCTTTGGTTTCTAAGAATGTCACAATTTCTTCATATACGGGTTGCAATTCTCGTCCGCCACGAATCGATGCGGCAAAGTAGATTTTGAGAGATTTATTCATCATAATCTTAAAACAGAACCAATTTTATAAATTTCTCCCAAAACTATATTAACACCTCTTCTCTACCTGCCTATATGCCCAAACCTTCCCTCTCAACTTATTTTGCTCAACGTGGTCCTTCTCCTGTACGCTTAGCTCAAATCGAATGTGCTAAACGCACCGATGGCGTACGTCCTATTAACGCAGCAATCGGTGACGTCACCTTACCCATGCATCCAGCCATGCAAAAGCGTCTCAAAGAGTTAGGAACAAAAAGTCCTTTTGCTAAAGGCGTTGACGGCTATGCCCCAACTGTTGGTGTGCCAGAAACACGCAATGCATTTTTACATGTAATCAATAGTTTTGGTTTTAATACTAATAATCTTTATTGCAATATCACGGAAGGGGGCTCTGCTGCCATGGAAATCACTTTACTTGGTACTACTGACCCAGAACGTCCAGTATTATTGCTTGACCCTGCTTATCCTAATTACAAACTCTTAGCGAAGCGAACGTGCCGACGAGTGGTGTCGGTTTGCCGCACGATGAATGAAGATGGCGTTTTTAGTTTACCTGATTTCAAACAAATTGAAGCAACGATCAAGAAAGAAAAACCTGCAGCATTGGTTGTCATCCCCTATGACAATCCCACAGGTCAATTTTATCCACAAGAAGAATTGAATGAATTAGCGCGTTTATGTGTGAAATATGGGATGTGGATTATTAGTGATGAAGCGTATCGAGGGTTAGTGTATACCAAACAAAAAGTATCGAGTGTGTGGGCGATCACCGAAAAAGAGGTACTAGGTATTTCTGGCTGTCGCATTAGTATCGAGAGCACTTCAAAAGTGTGGAATGCGTGTGGTCTGCGCATCGGCGCTATTATTACTGATAATAAAGAATTTCATGAAAAAGCTGTGGCTGAATGTACAGCAACATTAGGATCAAATAGTATTGGGCAATACATCTTTGCTGGAATTCTTAATGAGAATAAACAAGATTTAGAGAAATGGTATGCTCAACAGCGAGCATATTATAGTGAACAGATGCATTTTCTACGAACAGAGTTTTTGAAACGCATGCCGAAGTTAATTGTAAGTCAACCTCAGTCTGCTTTGTATATGGTTGTTGACATGCGTAACGTCGATGCTAACTTTGACTCCACGCAGTTTGTATTGTATTGCGCGCGTGAAGGATCTGTTGTTGTTGGGAAAGAGAACGTAACATTACTTACTGCTCCGATGGAAGGATTTTATACTGACGTGTATACCAAGAATCCTGGCAAGACTCAGCTACGAATTGCATTCGTTGTTCCTGCTGGTGAAATGAAGCTAGTGCCGGAATTGTTTGTCAAGTTGGTGGAAGGATTTAGAAGGAAAGTTAAAACTTAAATGAGTTAAGTTTTGGTGAACCAATTAATTGTATTCTTTAAAATAAGCATACATGTTGTCTGATCTTATGAACACAAGATAATTATCATTTATTTTTTCTATAGTTTTATTATCCAAAATGAATGTTGGAAAAATTTCTTTGTAATAGGTTTTGCCGTTAGAAGCATTAACTAGCAGTTTCATTGAGTATTCCCCCTCAGCTAATACTACAACACGTCCTGGCAAAATCGGACCGAACATTATAGATTTTGATACCCTCTCTTTCTCACTTAGTCCAAAATTCTGAAATGGCCCAATAATTGACTTACGCCAATAACTCTCACCCCTACTATCAGTCTTAGTATCTAACTTTCCTACATTAACTTCATACAAAGGAACATATTCCACTTTTTCTAAACCATCACTAATCTCTAAAGACATGCTTGTCACAATCCCTTGCTCTCTGTTAATATTAAGAAATTCTATAGGCAAAATAAAAGCCATTCCTTGAACAAAATTATCAGAGACATTTGTATGGATAACATAAGCCCCTGAAGAATAAAAATCTAAATCGAATGATGAGAAGACACCAAGAGATATTAAAGAAACACTTAATGCGAAAAGTGAGAGGATTGAAGGAATTACAATGCGAAGATCTAAGTACCATTTCTTTTCATCGATCTTTATGGGATTTATGATATCCACAGAAGTTACTTCTTTTCTTTCTGAAACAGACATTATAAATTTTAGAATAACAATGTTGATAAGTTTTTTGGTTTTCTGTCCCCACAACCCTTAAATCCTTCTTTCTCCACTAACTTCCCCATGCCTTCTATTTCCAAATCCCTGCGTCTCGCGTCTTCTTTCGCCCAATCTACGCAAGAACCTCTTCCCCTCTGGGTACATCTGTGGGTCACTGACAAATGTGATCTTGCCTGCGACTATTGTGAAGTTGTAGAAAACACAAAGCGTAACCCCTCTCAAGAGGATCTCGAAGAACGCATGCAACATGCGGCAGATTTAGGAACAGCTGTTATTGCATTCATGGGGGGTGAGCCAACATTACGTGCAGATCTACCTGACTTAGTACGTTTTGCAACGAGTTTGAACCTCTCCACTTATGTAACATCACATGGAAAGAAGAAAGCATTGACAACAGAAAAATTAGCCAAACTAGGAGAAGCAGGTTTAGATGTAATTGAAATTTCTTTAGATGGGTACGATGCAGTACGAGGTTCAGATAAAACCCTTCACGGTGATGAAAGTCTTATTGACAGATTAGAACAGATGCGTAAACAATATGGAACACGCTACAAAGCACATCAAGTTCTTGCACCAACTAATTTAGATGAGACGCCAAAACTCGTAGAACTTTCACGGCGTCGCAGACTTCCTATCACTTTCGGATTGGTCACAGAATTTAGCGCATTTCAGGATGGAAGAAGAACTGTTTATGAAGAACCTGCAATAAGAGAAAAGACTCGAGAGACTTTGCAGTATCTCATGGAACAAAAAGAACAGGGAGTGCTCATTCTTAACCCAACGAGATATTTTGAAGACGCCCTACGTTTCCTTGATGAACCACTACGCTGGTCATGCGATGTTGGAACGTACATGATTCAAGTCGCAACCAACGGCGAAGTCTTTCACTGTTCTAAATACATGAAGCTCACTACCGGAACACAATTTAGAGATATTGATAGAAACTATTTTCGAAATGATGGACATGGAAGTAGAGCTCTCTTAGCAAGGTGTAATGATCGGTGTCTTTCAGCCTGTGCGTACACTACATCTTATCTTAGACGAAACCCTGCTGAATTTGTACGCAGTGCGTTCATAACTTAATCCCAAAAACCTATATAAACCATCTATTCCTCTTTCTATCTCATGAGGACAAGAGATGTTATACTAATTCTATTAGCCTTAGCTTTTCTTTCTATCACAGTGATAGCTGACCCATCCATTGATTCTGTATATGTGAATACTACAAATGGAAATAACGTGGGAGATGAAAACTTAACTACAAATACAGTAAATGCGCAGAATATTGGTAACGGTAAAGTTATTTTTAATTGGTTGCTTAATGGCACATCATTTCCTGTTCTCTACATGCCGTTTGATGGTAATACCACAGGAATAGAAAATAAAATTCGAGATTATGCTTATGGGCATAATGGATCATACAATTTCTCAGGACTTGGATCACCAGATTATCTTCCTACAGGTGGTAATGATAGTCGTGGCGCATTTGATTTTGAATTTAGTGAAACAGATAAAATCCTCATAAATCATAGCTCACTTTATGACATCCAAGCAAACGAAGATATCGTCGTTGCCTTCTGGATGAAACCAGAAAGTTTTAGCAACGGTTATGCCATAGGAAAATTTGGAGTAGGGGGAGACTATTTCGTGCGACCAAACTCAGGAAACGTACAAGTCTGGATTTCGGGAGACGATGCGTCAGGAGGAAGTTATAGTCTTACAAGTTCATTTGGCACAGGGATATGGTATCACGTAGTTGTTAATTGGGAACGGGCTAGATCTAACCTTACTTTATGGGTGAACGGACGATTTAATTCTTCAGCAACAACGACAACAACTGGAGCAATAAATAACAATGTTAACCTCACCATTGGTGGATACCATGGCAGTGCTAATACTTTTGATGGGGTTCTTGATGAATTTTATTTTTTCAAAAAATCCCTCTCCTCAAATCAGATTTATGCCCTCTACAACAACAGCAACCAAATAACTGCAGAACAAACCAACATTGGTGATACGTGGTCTTTTTGCGCAACACCGAGCAACAATACATTTGATGGAACAACAGTCTGCAGCAGCAACTTTACTATCAATGTAACTTCTATGAACGGTCCGCCGATTACACCAGAGTTTTCAGATTATGCAATGATCCTAATTGTTTTGGTTACAGTTGCGGGTTTTTTCTTTATGAAAGATCGTACTTAATAGAGATAGATTCTAGTTAAAATAAGCTTAATTTAATGTCACTGGACACACTGGTCAAGTCCGGAATTCGTTTATAAACCCCTTCTTCTACATAGTACATTGCAAACAAGAACCAGTTTGCCAAAATGGGGTCAAAATTGACTTCATCTTGACCCTCGCCATCCAGTGGATGGTTGAAATAAAACGCGAAAGCAAGAGGAAACAAAAAATGAACACACAAATAAAAACCAACAGTGCCGTAACGGGATTACGAGATATAAAAGGATTGAGCAACACGGGTCTACCAGTAAACAACATGGTAGAGACACCGCACGCAAGCAACACTCCTGAAAAGAAGTTTCGTGCAGGAGCCATTACCGCAACGGTGTGGGCAAATAAAATCCAAAACAAGACCGGTGAAGAAGGAGAGTACCATACCATTTCTTTAGAACGTAATTACACTGATAAAGATGGAAAATGGCATAGCACCAACTCTATGCGTGTCAATGACTTACCACGTGCATTAATCGTACTCCAAAAAGCCTACGAGTATAGCGTACTCCAAGAACAATAAGAAAATTAACAAACTAAATGTTTATCAAAAAAGAGGTATTAAAATGGCAAAAGCAAAATTAATCCAACCAGAAGAGATGGAATTTGAGACCGCAGTTCAACAACCAAAAGAGATGAAAATGGAAAAACTAACTTTATATGATCTGCCCGGAGTAGGAGCAGCCACCGCTGAAAAACTCGAATCCGCAGGATATCGTGACATGATGTCAATTGCTGTTGCCACACTTGGTGAATTAAGTGAAGCAGCAGGCGTCTCAGAAGCAGTTGCGAGAAAAATGATCAATGCTGCACGTGACAGCATGAAAATGGGTTTTGAGACAGGAACTGAAGTACTCAAAAAACGTGGACTCATCAACAAAATTTCAACTGGTGTGCGTGCATTTGATGAACTCATGGGTGGCGGATTTGAAACCGGTGCTATCACGGAATGTTTTGGTGAGTTTGGCAGCGGGAAAACGCAAGTTGGGCACGTTTTAAGTGTTAACACCCTTAAAGAAGATCCTGATGCGTATGTAGTCTATCTTGATACTGAAAACACCTTTCGTCCTGAACGTATCAAACAGTTTGCGCTTGGAGCAGGTATTAGTCCTGAAGATGCACTTAATCGGATTATGGTAGCTCGAGCTTACAACTCTGATCATCAAATGCTCTTGGCAGAAAAAATTGAGAGTTTGATAAACGAGCAGAAGAAGAAAGTGAAGCTTGTGGTTGTTGATTCTCTTACTGCGCACTTCCGAGCTGAATTTATTGGACGTGGAACTCTTGCTGAACGTCAGCAAAAGCTCAACCGCCACATGCATCAACTTGCCAAAGTTGCCTCAAGCTACAACATCTGTGTCTACGTTACCAACCAAGTCATGGCGAAACCAGATCAATTCTTTGGTGACCCTACGACTTCCATTGGCGGACACATCGTGGGACATGCCAGTACGTTTCGGGTATATTTGAGAAAAGGCAAGAAAGGAACACGCGTTGCAAAACTCATTGACGCACCCAACCTTGCTGATGGAGAATGCGGCTTCGAAGTAACTGAAGGCGGATTAAAAGATACGGTTTAGAATCTTTTTTCTTACTTTATTTCTTTATTTTCCTTTTTGATTCCAAAGTAAATCAAAATAGGCTTTAAACGCTTCGACCATACCTTTCTGTTCAATAAGAAAACCAATAGGATTCTCTGACCAGATAGAGATATAGAGTTTATTTTTGTAGAATGTAACTTGCAATGGTGATTGAAATTCTGGAGGAAGAAACTTGACTTCACAAGGAGATAGAGCAAGATCCTTTGCAATTGATTTAACATTCTGATTAAACAAAAGATTTGCTTTGATGCCTTTCTTATGACGCTGCTGGTGGTATGATTTGAAAAATTCACCTAGTTTCTTATTTTTTCCATAGTTTCCGTTAAGAACAAAATATTCTTCTCCAGCTTGGAGGTCGTTGAGAATGTTTGTGAAGAACGATGTGGTTTGTTCAATGCCTTCGAACGTACGAATTTTTTGATTCCATAGGGTCTCGAAATAGTTTTGAAAATTATCTTTAAGCTTTTGTGATTCTATGACAAAACAGCGCATCTCATCCCAAAGAGTAATCACCACTTTATTGCGAAAGAGATTAACCTGAAACGGCGCATTCATGCCCGGAGCAAGTGTACGGACTTGAGAAAGATGAAAATTTGGATCGCCAGCGTTACGAACATTCTGGATAATCCCATCGCGTGACTCCACGGTAGATAATAATTTCGCTTTCACCCCTTTCTCAATTCGTCTTTGATGAAAATCGACTAACCATTTTTTTAATCTCTCGCCGCCTAAATGAAGTGATGCGCCCAAGACGCAGTATTCCTCACCAGCTCGAAGTTCAGAGATCATATTCTCAAACTGGGCAACGGTAGCATCAAATCCTTTGTATGATTGGGCATCTTGATTCCACAACAACTCAAACTGCGCAATAAACGAATCAGTTACATCTTTGTTATCGATTTGAAATAGAGTCAAGTCTTCTTTGGCAGCAACAACGATCAATGTTTTAGTTTTATACATCAACACAAAACAAGAAAACAAAAACTGATTTGGAGTAAATTTAATCTCTGTCTTAGGAAGTTTCTCAATTGCTTGGGCCAAACTCTTCGCCGGCTCTGAATACAATAATTTAACTTTGATACCTCTCGCGGCACGGCGTCGTTGAAACTGCTCAACAAATGAAAAATAGGCTTTATGGGGATTCATCCCACCCACAACATAATATTCATCTCCTGCTTTAAGCGTTTTAAGAATATCTTCATAGGCAGTCTGAACACCTTTGAGACCTTTAAAGATAGTGGCTTCGGATTTATGTTTAGACAGTTTTTGAGCCAGTTCAAGCTCTGGAAGCATCTTTTGAACATCCCTTGTCTTCTCTTCAAGTTCTTTCTTTTTCTCCCCCATATAATCCAAAATACGTCGTGGTGGTGCAGCTTCAAAATATTTTACTCCCGATTTGACGACAAAACTCACTAATCCTTTCTGCATCAATTTCTCCAGAATTTCGTAAATCTTAGACGATGATGCTTTTGACTTCTCCACAATCTTTCCTGTTGAACAAGAACCTAACTCTAAGAGAGCTAGATATACTTTTGCTTCCGCTTTTGTGAGTCCAATTTCTTCTAGTAACGCCAGATTAACCATTCTACTCCCCCCTTTGGGGTAGGCATTCTTTATAAGAGTTATGTGAAAAATTGAGTACTATTAAGTTAATACTATTTGAGGAAATACTATGGACCACACCCGACAAACATTATGTGCGATCGCACTAACAGCACTACCTGCACTTGCCGCAGCAGAACAAGGAACAATTGAATTAACAGGTAACGATCAACTTCAAACTGTTGATGTGCTCGTCGCAGGACCAGCACCATTCACTGCTTATTCAGTTCGCACTCGTGCCACCATTGAAGATGAGAAAGCAGCAGTTGTTGTTGTGCCACGTCTTTTCTATAATGTTGCTGGCTGTCTTGACATCCAAATCGATGCACAACTCAACAAAGAAGTGCGTTATGGAGTAGGATTAAAGTGTGTGTTAAAAGTCGATGATCTAAAACTTCTCTTCCTTGCTGAAGCAAATGAAACCTCTCACTGGGAACAGCCCCATGGATTCTTTCAAGCTGTGGCAACCTATACTCCGACCATTGCAGGTATTCCTACTTTTCTTAGTGTAGAAAATATCACTAACATCGGCGAGGAAGGACATTTAGGCAGTATCCAGCGTCTGCGTCTTGGACCACGCTTTGATGGAACCTATACTGTAGGTGCAGGATTAGATCTCGCCGAACCGATGAAAGGACCTAACGAGTATACACCACTTGTAGTTCTTAGAAAAGACTTCTAAATGCATTTTTCGTTTATTTTTCCATATCTTTTTATACCAACCCCACTTTTAGGATCTAGAATTACTTGGAGGTAATTATCTATGGAAGATCAGAGTGCTCCCGTGAAAGTGGGAGAACAACATGAAGTATTAATCAACGCCGTTGGAGAAAAAGGAGACGGAATTGCTCGCGTGCGAGGATTTGTTTTATTCGTTCCTGGTGTAGCCAAAGGAGATTACGTTAAAATTCGAATTACTAAAGTTTTGCCTAAAGTAGGTTTTGCAGAAGTTGTTGAGAAACTTGAAAAACCAGCAAACTTTCAACCTCGCAGTTCAAAGTATGCCAATGTTACCGAGCGTGAATTGCGTGACATGAAAAGTCAGGAAGAAGAAACTCATTACGAAGATACGGAAGATTTTTGAGAAGATCTATTTCAACAATGAAACGTCTTTTTGTGGGCATTCCAGTTGCACAAGAGGTCAAGACACAGATTCTGTCTCTTTATCCTTCACTTGTGCAAACTGCTGCTTCTTTTTCTTTAGTGGATGAAAGAAATCTTCATTTCACTCTTATTTTCTTAGGTGAAGTGGAAGAATCTAAAATAGGAGAGATAGAAAATACTCTTAATAATATTGCCCAGAAATATTATTCATTTTCCTGTTCTGTACAAGAAGTAAACGCTTTTCCCACAGCAAATGATCCCAAAATAGTCTGGATTGGTAGTAAAGCAGAACAGCTCAGAACACTCATGAAAGATACACTCAGTGCCCTTAGTAACATCCGACCCTCGGAACATGCAGACGCAACTCCTCATTGTACGATTGCTCGTATCAAAAAAACAACACCGGAACTAATCCAATTTATTCTTCAACATAGGAACGCCGACTTTGGCACAATGGAAATTAAAGAGATACATCTTATTGAAAGCACGTTAACACCCAAAGGCCCGATCTACAAACCACTAAAGACGTTCTTGCTAAAATAAACCAAAGAAAGGTTTAAATAATTGAACTAATTGTCCTATTTCATTGAAACAAAACAACACATTAAGTAGCCTGCTGGGGAATAAGCCTGCCCTAAATCTTCTTCTATTCTTCGCACAATATCCCAATACGGAGTTATCCTATACTCAACTCAAAAATGAAATAAGTTTAGCAAAAGCAACGTTGACAAAATGGCTGGCAGTGTTAGAGAAAGAGAAACTCATTAACGTCAAAAAAATAGGCACCACCAAGCTCTACAAAGCGAACAAAGAGAGTATTTTCTTAAAACAGTTCAAAATTCTCAACACCCTCTCCTCCTTAAACTTCTTCGCAACTATCTCTCAAAAACACAATGTAGAATCATATCTTTTTGGCAGTGCTGCGCGTGGGGAAGACCATGAAAACAGCGACCTAGACATTCTTATTATCGGTAAAATAAAAAAGGAAGAATTACTTACAGAAATTGAAAAACGTAAACCCAAAAATATGAAAAAAATCCAGCTCCAAATCTTTACCCCATTAGAATGGTCAACCCTTGCCACTAAAGACAAACCATTCTATGAACGTGTAGAGAAAGACAAAATCGCGTTACAATGAACCTCAAAGAGTGTATTGACAATGGATATCTTGTTCTAGAATCTAGAGATAATGCTCTGATCCAAAAAGAATTCCAAGAAAGTGAACATGATTTTACCAGAGCACAAAAATTATTTCAAGACAAAGATTACAAATGGACGATAGTGACTTGTTATTACTCCGTGTTCCACGCTGCAAAAGCAGTCTGTTTTGCCTGTGGATACAGAGAAAAGAAACATATTGCTTTACTTATTCTTCTTCAAGATCTAAATAAGCAAGGAAAATTAGAAAGAGAGTTTACTACCTCGTTTCATGCTGCCATTGATAGTCGAGAGAGTGCTGATTATCAATACACATATTCCAAAGAGATTGCAGAACACAATTTAAAAATAGCAGAAAGATTCAATAAGCGAATGAGAGAGCTTGTAGAAAAGCTCTAGTTCAAGTTTTCTGATACAAAAACAGCGTTTCTGCTAAACGAGATAACTCTTTAACATCAGCAGGAACCACATAACTATCACCAGCCGATTGTGTAAGAAAAAAATACGCGCCTCGGTGTGCATATCGAGAGAAAAAATCCAACATATTTTGATTTCGCTCAACTTGATAATGATGAAAAACATCAACATCGCCCAAATCTAAACCTAAATTGTGATATGGGTCGCTTTCGTAAGATCGACACAAATGTTCTTCTATCGGTTGACGAAAACGATCCTCCTCTCCTTCGGCTCTGGTCACCGGAAAATCCTTGGGAAAGAAATTGCCACGCGCAAGATGAACTAGCCCGACCTTAACATCTCCTCTCTTCTCAGCAATTGTAAGATTTCGACATCCTACTTCATATGCTGCATCGCAAATCTCAATACCGTATGACTGCCATCCTAAAGCCCCAACTTCAATATTAAACGACGCATCGCCCGAACCTAAATCAAGAAAAGAGCCAGAAGAACCAATCTGCTCCAAACAGACAGAAATCGCAGCTTTAAAATAAGAATTATCAGCAGCATGATAGGTGCATTTCGTGCCAATAAACTCACCATGAACCTTTTTCTCACGTCTCCAGGGTACTGCCGTGTTATAAACATTCCAACGGTTTCTAAATTCAGGTAAATGTACAATCTGATCAAACATATTCATTCTCACTTAGAAGTAGTCCTTTAATCTTTAGCAATCTTAATAAACTTTATGGGCGT
Organism: Candidatus Woesearchaeota archaeon; assembly: GCA_016188115.1. NCBI lineage: Archaea > Nanobdellati > Candidatus Woesearchaeota > Candidatus Woesearchaeota archaeon. The sequence continues at coordinate 1,085,515 of JACPIK010000002.1, read as the reverse complement.
AAATCAATCAAAAGAGGTGTTGTTTATGTCGTACGTGAAGTGGTTTAAAGATATTACTCCTAATGATTTAGGTTCTACTGGTGGCAAAGGTCTTAATTTAGGAATTATGTATAATATTGGCCTGCCTGTTCCTGGTGGATTTGCGGTTACTGCACAAACCTATGAACTCTTTATTAAAAAGACAGGACTTGACAAAAAAATCACAACACTTCTCAAAAATCTTAACGTAGATGATACTAAAGAACTTCAAAAACGCGCTCAGCAAATTCAGGACCTCATTTCTTCAACGCCGATGCCCAAAGATATGGCACAAGAGATCATGAATAATTATGAACTTCTTAACAAGCAAGAGAAGAGTAAAGACGGTGTTTTTGTTGCGGTGAGAAGTTCTGCTACTGCTGAAGATCTTCCTTCAGCATCATTCGCCGGACAGCAAGCAACATTTCTTAATGTTCGAGGAAAAGAACAGGTAGTCAAAGCAGTATTGGATTGTTGGGCGTCTTTGTTCACTGCCAGAGCTATTTATTATCGTACTCGAAACCATTTTGATCACAGTAGTGTTCTGATTTCCGCGATCATACAAAAGATGGTTAATTCTGATCAGGCAGGTATTATGTTTACTGTTAACCCATCAACCAACGATGATACCAAAATTGTTATTGAAGCAATCTATGGCTTAGGAGAAATGATTGTCGGGGGTGAAGTTACACCAGATATGTATATCACTGATAAGAAAACAGGAAAATGCATTCAGAAAGAAGTTCGAAAACAAGAAATCGGCATGTTTCGTACTGCTAAAGGAGGAAATATAAGACGAAAGATCGAGATAAATCTACAAGGTCTGCAAAAAATTTCTGACGCCAATATTGCCGAATTAGCTCGTCTTGGCCAACGTATTGAAAATCATTACAAGCATCCTCAAGATATTGAATGGGCAGTTGAGAATGGTAAAGTCTATATCGTTCAAGCTCGCGCAGTAACCACCTTCAAGAAAGACGAAGGAACTACTAAAAGTGGTAAAGCACAAGCACCTGCTTTACTCAATGGGGAAATTGCTTCGAAAGGAACATACAGTGGTACGGCACGCGTCATTTTCTCACCTAAAGAACTTAACAAAGTTCTCAAGGGAGATATTCTCGTCACCACCATGACTACTCCTGACATGGTTCCGGCAATGGAACGTGCTGGCGCCATCGTTACCGATGAAGGCGGTATGACCTGCCATGCTGCAATTGTTTCTCGTGAAATGGGAACACCCTGTTTAGTCGGAACAGAAAAAGCAACTAAAGTAATTAAAGATGGTCAACTGATTACAGTAGATGCATTTAATGGATTTATTTACAAGGGGAATGTTACAGTTGAAGGTTCAGCAGGAGTATTTGCTACGTCAAATCTTAAGACTAAAACAAAAGTTAAAGTGATCGTTGATTTGCCCAGCTTTGCTGTTAAAGCAGCTGCTACCGGCGCTGATGGTGTAGGATTAGTTCGTTCGGAAATTATGATCGCCCAAGGAGGGATTCATCCTGCAGAGTATATTCGTACTGGGAAAGCCAAGGATTATACCAAATTATTGGTGACGGGGATTGGAAAAATTGCTGCTGCATTTGCTCCACGACCCATTTGGGTGCGAACGTCTGATATGCGTTCTGATGAGTATCGTAATCTTAAAGGGGGAGATAAAGAACCAAAAGAGACTGATCCGATGATTGGTTGGCATGGTGTGCGTCGACAACTCGATGAGCCAGCCATCTTACAAGCAGAATTACAAGCATTCAAAGATCTCTATGACAAAGGTGTGCGTAATGTTGGTATCATGATTCCTTTTGTGATTCGCGCGAATGAAGTCGCACAAGCCAAAGCATTATTACGTAAAGTTGGTCTTGAACCGTGTAAACAAATTCCTTTTGGCATCATGGTTGAAACTCCTGCTGCTTGTTGGGTCATTGAGGACATTTGTAAAGAGGGAATTAGTTTCGTTTCCTTTGGGACAAATGATTTGACCCAGTTGACTCTGGGAATTGATCGTAACAATGAGAGAATTGCTAAATTGTTTGATGAAATGCATCCTGCAGTGGTTGGCGAAATCGGCAAAGTTTTGGAAACTTGTAAGAGATATAAAGTAGAAACATCAATTTGTGGACAAGCAGGATCCAAACCAGTGATGGCAGAGTTCTTGGTACGCAATGGTATTACGTCGATTAGTGCCAACGCTGATGCCGTGGGATTGATTCGCAATGTTGTGGCTGAGGCAGAGAAGAAGGTTGGGAAGAAATGAAGTTTTATCTCTCCTCCTATCGTCTCGGAAACCAAAGCAAGAAGCTTAAGCGGTTAGTAACCAAGAACAAGACTGCTGTTTACATTTCCAATGCTCTAGATTGGAGAAAATTTACAGATGACCTTGAACGTCGTAAAAAGCATGAAGAACGTGATATGCAAGATATCCGCGCGTTAGGTTTCAACATCGAACTTCTCGATCTACGAGACTACTTTAACAAACCAAAACAACTGGAAGCAAAACTCAAAACAGTCGGGCTCATCTGGGTGAGTGGGGGCAATACCTTTGTTTTACGACAAGCTATGAAACTGAGTGGTTTTGATGTTATTCTTAAGAAATTAATGAAGACGGACTTAGTCTACGCTGGTTACAGCGCAGGGATATGTGTGCTCGCCCCATCTCTACGCGGTTTAGATATTGTTGATGATCCAAAACAAAATCCCTACAAGACCAAAGTAATTTGGGAAGGATTAGGGATTTTAGATTATTTGATTTTGCCTCATTACCAGTCTGATCATCCTGAATCAAAAGATATTGATAAGGAATTGCAGTATTGTATTGAAAATGGAATTTTGTTTAAAGTACTAAGGGATGGGGAAGTAATGATTATAGAGTAAAAATAAGCACCACCAATACATTTAAATCCCTTCTTTACCTCCCTAGATAAAAAGAGGTCCCCCATGTACAAAGTTGTTTTTCTACGTCACGGTGAGAGTGAATATAATCAGAAACATGAGTTCACTGGTTGGACCGATATTGATCTGACTGCAAAAGGAAGAAAGAACGCAATGCAAGCAGCTCACTTACTCAAAGCATATGGTTTTATTTTTGACCAAACGTATACTTCTGTTCTTAAACGCGCCATTCATACTGCGTGGGTCGTTCTCGACGAATTAGATCTCTCCTGGATCCCACTGGAACATTCCTGGAAACTCAACGAACGGCATTATGGTGCATTACAAGGTATAAAGAAGGAAGAATTGGCAAAACAATTAGGTAAAGAACAAATTCAATACTGGCGACGCAGCTATGCGCTCCAACCACCAAAGCTACGTCAAGATGATGAAAGGCACCCTCGATTTGACCCTAAGTATGTCCATCTAACAGGAAAAGAGCTTCCTGAAACAGAAAGTCTCAAAGACTGCGTTGCGCGAGTTCTCCCTTATTGGAAAAAAGTGATTGAACCACAAATTAAAGCAGGAAAACGAGTTTTAATTGTTGCGCACGGAAATAGTATTCGAGCACTGGTGAAGCATCTAGATAATGTTACAGAAAAAGACATTGTGAATGTGGAGATTCCTACAGCGGTGCCTCTGGTCTATGAGCTAAACAAAAAGATGAAACCAACACGACATTATTTTCTGGGAAACGAGAAAAATATAACAAAACTACTCAACAAAAATAAACAACTCAAATGAAAATTTTCGATGTTATCTGCGTGGGGTCAGTTACTCTAGATCACGTTCTCACTACAAGTCAGAAATTTTCTCAAACTAAGGAAGGGGATAAAGTTCTTCTTTCTAACAAATCTCTTTATACTGGTGGTGCGGCAACGAATAGTGCGATGGCATTGGTAAAGTTAGGACTCAATGTAGGGGTGGTAAGTAAGGTTGGCAACGATCATGATGGGGAGTTTGTACTACAAGAATTGACAGCACATAAAATTGCTTTTCTTACTAAAAATAAAAGTTTACACGCAACTTCATCGAGTTATATTGTGGTAAGTGATGCTGACCATGACCGCGTAATTTATACCTACAAAGGTGCATCCAATGATTTACAGGTAAAAGACTTTGCGTTAACAACATTAAATCCAAAATGGTTTTATTTAGGCACTTTGATGGAGAAGTCATTTGTGACGGCAAAAGTAATTGCTCGATATGCACATAAAAATAAAATTAAACTGCTTTATAATCCTAGTACCTATCTTGCGCAAAAAGGAATTTCATATTCTCGAGATATTTTGAATGTAACGAATCTATTAATACTTAACAAAGAGGAAGCAAAGTTATTGCTTAAAACTAAATCCAACGATGCGTACACGTTGCTAACGCATCTTCACAAATATGGACCAAAGTCAATTATTATTACGGATGGCGCTCGGGAAGTGGCAGCGTATTGTGAAGGAGCATTTCTTAAGATTATGCCGCCAAAAGTGAAAGTTGTGAATACAACAGGAGCTGGTGATGCCTTTGCTGCAACGGTAGTAGGAATGGTTGTACGGGGTCACGCGTTTGGGGAAGCATTACATGCAGCAGTACTCAACTCAACGGCAGTGGTAAGCGCACATGGACCTAAGGAAGGGTTGCTTGGCTACAAAGAACTTCTCGAGAAAATTAGTTAGTTTTTGCTTTTTTCTTTGCTGTATCTTTCTTCCCTGTTGGTATCCTTGTCATCTTCTTGCAATCCATACATAAAATAACTACTTTTCCTTCTCGAGTTCTGATTCGAGAGTTAACACCAGCACGTAAATAATGATAGCAGAATTTGCAATAACGCCGTTTTAATTCTAAGGGTATGCGAATCTTTGCTTTCATGGCAATGGCGCGCGCAAGATGAACATACCGATTCGCTAAAGTTCGATCTGACAAAAATATTTCGTCAGCTTGGGAGAACAAGATTTTGATGCGTTCGCGCGCTATCTCTTTGACTTTGTCTTTGGCGCGTGGATCAAATTTAGGCATAGGAGAATGAAGTGAGTACCATTCAAAAAGATTTCCTCCAGAAAGGTTATATAGCTAAGAAAGACTAATATCACTATGCCCAGCGGACGACCCTGTAAAAGTGAAGTGCGTGATCGTATTGCTACGATTTTGTTTTATCTTGATACTGCATATGGTTATCAGGTAGCGCGAATTTATAATGAAATTTATCCCCAAGTGACGCAGCGTTTGATTTATTACCACCTTTGGAAAGGGACGCAGACAAGTGAATTTGTAGTTGATGATATTAAAGAAGAGAAGGGTGATTATTCGTGGGGATCTACGGTGGAGAAAACCTATTACTCTCTGGCTGCGGGAATGAACCCAAAAGAAGATAAGAAAGTTGAGGCGTTACTTAAACAATGGAAAAAAGAATCGAAAGAAGGAGAACTCCAACCCCGTTCGCGCAGCGTGTTTACGCGCTTTGCCGACAAATTCCGCAAGGCAAAGTAAGTACCTATAAAGAACTAGCTCGGGCTCTTGATTGCAAGTCGGCACAAGCAATAGGTCAAGCGCTACGTTGTAATCCTTATGCACCAATGGTGCCCTGTCATCGCGTGGTTGCGAGTGATGGTTCGTTAGGTGGATTTAAAGGAGAAACAAAAGGAAAATGTATAACAGAGAAACAAACTCTCTTAAGAAAAGAGGGAGTGATTGTAGACGCAAACAATGTCAATTTAAAGAGATATTTGCACACATTTTCTACAGGTATTAATACCACATAAATTTCTTGCACAACTTATAAAAAGTCATCTTAGAAAAGCTATCTAATGCCACCTATAGCACCCTACCAAGTAGAGATTATCAAGAAAGAATTTGTCACGCCAGATTTGATTCTTCTTGATTTTACATGCCCAACTGGTTTTATGTTTCAGGCTGGTCAATTTATTTCTTTGCTCATGGAACGTGGTGAAGAACGAAAGCCGCGTTCTTATTCTATTCTTAACCCCCCCTCTCAAAAAGATGCCCTTCGTTTTGCAATCAAACTCGTTGATGATGGTTTTGCATCTGAGATATTTCGTACGGTTAAGACAGGTGATGTGTTTACCATGCGTGGACCATTAGGGCATTTTGTTCTTGATAGTGCACTTGCTGATAGAGAACACGTCTTTATCGGCGCAGGGACAGGGATTGCACCATTTTATAGCATGCTTTTTGAGCATCTGCCGAAAATGCCTACAACAAAATTTTATCTTATTTTTAGCGCAAAGAATCAACAAGAATTGTTATTTCACAATGAATTTCTTACTCTTGCAAAAAAATATCCTCATTTTGTGTATACTCCTACTTTAACTCGTGAACAATGGTCTGGAAAAACTGGACGGGTTCAACAACATCTACCAAAAGATGCTTCTGACAAAGTCTTCTATATCTGCGGTCTTAAGGACCTTGTATCAGAAACAAAGCAACTGCTTATTGAACGTGGTGCTAGTGTGGAAGCAATCCACTTTGAGAGATATAACTAGTTGAGTGACGAAACCATTATTAAGCATCCATTCTCCCACGATTTAAGATCAATATACACCATGGTAAATGTTTCACTTAATCTTCATCTTGATCCTAATGCGCAGGTATTAGTGTATGCTCTTTTTAATGATGCATTTGCTGAACTGGAGAGATATAACCAAGATCTTGCTGCTGATGTTATGGTCGCAAAAGAGAAGAGAATCTTTTCTGCAGGTTTTGGAGAGCTGTATGTGACGCAGATAACATCTCTTCCTTATTATCGTATCATTATGATCGGAATGGGAGAACGAGGCGAATTTACATTAGAAAAGTGCCGACGAGTAATCGGAAAGGCGACAAGGGCAACACGATCTTTGAAGCAAGAATCTTTCACTACCAATATTTTAGAACAAATTCGTCTACTCAAGTCTGCTCAATCTTTTCCCACTTTAGATACTTTTGTTCAAGCTGCAGTTGAAGCAGTCTACTTCGCAAATTACGGGTTTTTGAAATATATTGCAGAAGAGAGACGCTCAAAACAAACATTTCTTAGGAGTGTTTCATTCTTCGTTTCAGTGAGGAATAAGGAAGTTCAACAAGGTCTTAGAAGAGGAGAAGTTATTGGTCAAGCAACAAACATGACTCGGGAATTAGTGTTTGATCATGCTGGCGTGATTACACCTCAACATTTAGAAAAAGTTGCTCGTACGATTGCAACGAAAAGTCCAAAATTTAACATTACAGTTCTTAATAAAACTGATATGCAGCGTCTTAAAATGGGGGCATTGTTAGGTGTTAGCGCAGGAAGTCCTCAACCGCCAAAAATGATTTTCTTAGAATATAACGGTACTGCTGCAAAAAATAAATCTCGCATTGCGTTAGTTGGAAAAGGAATTACGTTTGATAGTGGTGGATATAATCTCAAACCAACAAAATCTATTGAAGAAATGAAAACAGATATGGCAGGGGCAGCGGCAGTGTTAGGAACCGTGTGGGCAGCAGCCCAACTTAATCTTCCTCTTAATCTTGTAGCAGTCATACCAGCATGTGAAAATATGATTGGGGGAACGGCACAACATCCAGGAGATATTGTGCGTGCATATAATGGGAAGACTATTGAAATTGGTAATACTGACGCGGAAGGTCGTTTAGTGCTAGCGGATGCAATGGCGTATACTGCGGAGAAGTATAAGCCTTCAGTTATGATTGATGTAGCTACGCTTACGGGCGCTTGTGTTGTAGCGCTAGGATATTATGCATCAGGACTATTTAGCGCTCATCAAGAATTGATCGCCCGGCTTGTTCATGCAGGAGAACAAAGTGGTGATCGTACTTGGGCAATGCCATTTTTCGACGAATATCAAGATTGGATGGAGGGGTCTATTTCTGATCTAAATAATATTTCACCTAAAGGTAAAGGCGGTGAAGCTGGATCAATCATGGGTGCTGTGTTTCTTAAAAATTTTGTAGGAAAAACACGCTGGGCGCATTTAGATATTGCAGGTTCTGCAAACTGGGCTATAGAAGGAGATTATTTAAGTAGAGGACCCACTGGGTCTGGTGTAAGGATATTAGTTTATTATCTGCTTAATCAACTTGCAAACAAGGAGGGTAGAGATCATGAAAACAACTATTGAAAATATGATTATTCTTGGTTCAGGTATTGCTGGCTGTACTGCAGCGATTTATGCTGCTCGTGCTAATCTCGCACCACTCGTTTATTCTGGTGAACAAGAAGGCGGACAGTTAACGATGACAAGTGAAGTTGAGAATTTCCCTGGTTTTGAACATGGGATTATGGGTCCAACATTGGTAGAAAATTCTCGCAAGCAAGCAGAACGCTTTGGTGCTCGTTTTATGATGGATATTGCTAGCTCTGTTCAAAAACAAACTGATGGAACATTTATTGTGGAATTTTTGAGTGGTGAGAAGGTCCATACTCACACAGTTATTGTGGCAACAGGTGCATCTGCTCGCTGGTTAGGTATTGCTTCAGAGAAAAAATACAAAGGTCGCGGTGTCACAACATGCGCAACGTGCGATGGCGCGTTCTTTAAAGGCAAAGAAGTAATTGTTGTTGGCGGCGGCGATAGCGCTATGGAAGAAGCACTATTCTTAACTAAATTTTGCACTAAAGTTACGATTGTGCATCGACGAGATTCATTACGCGCATCAAAAATCATGCAAGATCGTTGCGCTCATAACGAGAAGGTTTCATTTCAATGGAACGCAGAGGTTGCAGAAGTGTTAGGCGATGGGAAAGTTGTTCGAGCAGTTATGCTAAAAGATACTGTTTCCGGAAAAACTTCTGAATTCAAATGTGACGGTGTTTTCGTTGCTATTGGTCACGTTCCTAATACTTCCTTCTTGCAAGGATTACTTGAAGTTGATGAGAAAGGGTATCTTAAAGCAACCAAAGATATGCATACCAATATTGCGGGAATTTTTGCAGCTGGTGATGTGCAGGATGTGCGTTTTCGTCAAGCGATCACTGCTGCTGGATCTGGGTGTATGGCGGCGATGGAAGCAGAGAAATATTTAGCAAATAAAGGAATTGAATAAATTATTTTTAAAAAAAATTAAATTCTTTTTCTCAATTATTTTCTGGTTTTTCTACTTTCTACAATATATTTGTACCAACTCATCCGCTGCAGCACGAAGATACCTATTTGAGATTCGAGCTGTATTTCCAGGGATAATATTTCCCTTGAGCCCATCCACAAGACCAAATTGAGTGTTGCAAGCTTCGTTTACGACGCGTGAAACATAATCAGGAACCTTATCAGCAACAGACATTCTTTTCATAACTTCTATTGTCCCACCTTCGTGATTTGCATCAAGATTTACATCAACGGGAAACGCCACTACAGCATAATGTAAACCTAGTTGTTGAGCGAAGGATGCTTCTGGACAGATTGTCATCCCTACAATATCTGCATACTGAGCACGGCGTAATCCTTCTGCTTTTGTACCAAAACGATCGCCAGGGATAACAAGATATGTTCCTGCTGTGTGAATCCCATTAAATTTCTCTTCTTTTTCTTGCGCATGATGAATAAGAATACTACGGAGTTGCACAGAAAATGCAGGAATAGGATTATTATGAACTACAATTCCCTCACCAAAGAGATTATCACTGCGTCCTGATTGATCGATATAATCATCAGGAATGACGAGACTACCAACACCTATTCTCTCGCCATGCAAACTGCCTACGGCACTGGTCGCAACAACGACACGCGCACCGAGAGCATGTGCGGCAATGAGATTTGCTGCGTATTGGGTTTTTGCAGGACCAAAACGTGGATTTTCTTGAGGGTGCCCTCCGTGTCGGGGAATAAAAATAACTTCATCTTTTTTCTTATACCATACTACACCAGTATGATGATCAAGACCACTAGCATAGCCAGTATCAAATTTATTCCATACTGCGCCTTCAAGCGAGGGGCTATCTTCAACACCAGAACCACCAATAATTGCAACTAATCCCATTTATACACCATCTCTACATTGATACAATTCTAAAAATCCAGTGGAAATTTTCCGCATAATTCTTTGATTTCTGCTGCTATTTGCATGATCTCGAATGATGATGCGACATTTTGTTCAAATTCTTTGAAGTCTAACTCTGCCCAAGGAGCGCAGATTTCCATAACACGATTTATCCACGCAGCAATGTGCGCCATTTCCGGTTCTTTCATGCCCCGCGTGGTAATCCAAGGAGTTCCCATCCGTAATGCAGAAGGATCGGCAGGAGGACGCGTTTCTTGCGGCATGGTGTTATAATTAGCGACGATGCCGGCATAATCCAAAGCTCGGGCAAATTTCTTTCCCAGCACAGGTTTGTTAGTTAAATCAATGAGTACGAGATGTTTATCGGTTCCGCCACTTACGATTTTAAATCCATATTTTTCTAACTCTTTGCATAAAAATTGCGCATTACGTACAACTTGCCAAGCATAGATAGTGAAAGAATATTCCAATGCTTCACCTAAGCCGACGCAGATGCCTGCAATATTATTATTGAATGGTCCGCCTTGAAGACCAGGAAGAACAGCACGATTAATTTTTTTGATAATATCTTCATGACCAAGAATGATTGCTCCACGTCCTGCACGCAATGTCTTGTGTGTAGTCATAGTAACAACATCGGCTATACCAACAGGAGAGGAATTTACGCCTGCGGCAATAAGACCAGCCTCATGCGCAATATCTGCCATGTAATATGCACCAACTTTATTGGCGATGGCTTTCATGCGACGATAATCGATTTCGCGAGGATACGCGGTTCCGCCTGTAATGAGAAGTTTTGGTTTGTACTGCAACGCAATTCTTTCAACTTCTTCGTAATCAAATTGTTGTGTTGCTGGTGATGTTTTGTATTGGACTGTTTTAAAAATTTTAGAAGAAATGTTAACTTTTGCACTGCCACCTTCATAGACTAAAATTGATGCATCAGGGGCACCTTTTGGCTCGTGACTCCATCCATGAGAAAGATGTCCACCATCAGGTAAATACATCCCCATCATCGTGTCACCAACTTCGAGAAGAGCAAGATACACTGCAAGATTAGCGTTACTCCCAGCTAAAGCTTGGACATTTGCACTCCAATCAGGAGGACAACGAAACAATTTTTTGGCGCGTTCAATGGTAAGTGATTCGAGTTCATCGATGTATTGGTTGCCTTCATAGTACCTTTTTTTTACGTTACCTTCAGCATACTTGTGCATTAATACGGAACCGATTGCTTGCCGTACCGCTTTAGAAAAGAAATTTTCAGACGGGATCATCGAAAGTTTATCTTGCTGACGCTGTTCTTCAAGTGCAATGATATGCGCTACATGCGGATCTGTTTTCGATAAATCGTCTGACACTTTTATCCCTCTTTTTCCCTTTTTTATGGAGTTTTGTTAACTCATTAATTACTTTTTATTCATCTCTTGCGCTTTTATACTTTTCAGTTCTGGCGACTATATATCCTACCCCTAAGCATCGCAACTAACTATTGCGAATATATACCACAAAAGTGAAATCGCTATAATCTTGGCGTTCTTCCTCTTGCCATTCTTTAAGGTCGAATGGAGGAAAATAAGTATCCCCTTCGTGATCATGTTTAACTAAAGATAAATAGAGTTTAGTTGCATACGGCAATGCTTGCTGGTAAATCTGCGCACCACCAATCACAAATATTTCTCTGCCAAACTCTTTTGCTGTTGCTATTGCCTCTTCGATGCTTTTAGAGACTATAACTCCTGGTATCTGATCGGTGTTGCGACTGACCACGATGTTATGTCGGTTTGGTAATGATCGACCGATAGAATCATAGGTTTTACGACCCATAATTACCACGTTACCAGTGGTTAGGCGTTTGAAATTACGTAAATCTTCAGGGAGCGACCAAGGCAACTGATTCGCACGACCAATAACTTGATTTTTAGTCATTGCGGCAATAATGGAAACCATTTTCAAACCTTATTATTCGGAGATGCTTAGACTGCAATCGTTGCTTTAATTGGTGGATGAGGGTTGTAATTGATGACCTCAAAATCACTATATTGGAACGAAAAAATATCTTTAACTGTGGGATTTATTTTTAGTGTAGGTAGTGATCTTGGTTCTCTGGAGAGTTGCTCGCTGACTTGTTCCATGTGATTCAAATAAATATGTGCATCACCAAACGTGTGAATAAATTCTCCTGGTTCTAGTCCACAGACTTGCGCAATCATCATCGTTAACATGGCGTAGGAGGCAATATTAAATGGAACGCCTAAGAAAATATCCGCACTGCGTTGATATAATTGACAGGATAATTTTCCATCAACAACAATGAATTGAAAAATAGTATGACATGATGGTGGAGCATGATGATGATGATGAATTAACTCCTGAATTTCGCCGACATTCCAACCGCTGACAATAATGCGACGTGACGTTGGGTCTTTTTTAATTAAATCTATGACATTTTGGATTTGGTTGATTTCCACACCATTACGGCCTTCCCAGCGAGTCCATTGCTTGCCGTAGATTGGTCCTAATTCTCCCCAGCGTTTAGCAAATGCGTCATCTGTTTTAATTCTCTCGACAAACTTTTCAAGCATCTGTTTCCATTCTTCAGAATAGCGAGGATGCTGATGCTCTAATTTGTTTTCTTCAAGATATATTTGAAATGCCCATTCATTCCAAATTTTGACATCATTCTGTACCAAATATTGTATGTTTGTTTCACCTTTGAGAAACCAGAGGAGTTCGTGAATAATGCCTTTCATATAGACTTTTTTGGTAGTGACTAAAGGAAAACCCTCAGCAAGATTAAAGCGCATTTGATAGCCAAAGATGCTTTTCGTGCCAATGCCAGTACGGTCCTTCTTTTCCACACCATTTTTGAGTACATACCGTAGAAGATCACAATATTGCTGCATCAAACTCACCTTTTATGCTGTTCTTTTTGTTATATTGAGTGGTCTGCCCTTTTTTAAGATTTGGGGTTTGGAAGGGATATTCTCATCAGAACGATTGAATCCAAGTTGATTTCTCTAACTATGCAAAAGAAACCTTAGATTTCCCCTCACCTTTCCATCATAAACACCTGTTATCAATTTCTGAAAGATTGGCCACTCTTTATGATACACGTATGTCACTTTTTGTGTATTAAAGATTGTAGGACTTGCCATTACAAAAGCGAGCTCTTTGAGAAGATAATAAACACCTTCATTAACAGCATCCGCAGTAAACTCTTCATTTGATTTACTCATTAATACCTCTCTTGTAACTTCATTCGCATCACTTCTAAATTGACTATTTTTTGAATAAAGAAGTGTGATCTGTTTCAATTTCTCTTGGTAATAGAGATTAGGCGCTATTTCTTCAATCCATTCTATTACTTGGAATTTTGATTTATCTTTCATTGAAGTGATGACGCGTTTAGCCCTGTTTTGGAGTAGATTAGCATTCAATCTCGCTTTTTTCGAAACCTCATTCCCCTCGTAACCCAAAGCTTTGAATGTATGTTGCGCTGGTTCATCAGGAGCTATTACAATAGTTTTGAGGAAATGCTCAGCAGTAAATTTGAGAATTTTTTGAATGATCTCTTCTTTGAAATAACTATTTCCCGCACTCATCCAAACAAGCGCATATCCTTGTTCATCTAAGTTTTTCTCCTCGCCAATAGATTTCCCTACTTTTTTCATTCCATAATTTAGAATGTTTGAAGCTTTTAAAAGATACGTTTTTAAACACCTTTCTCCCACTACTACCCATGTCCAGTCCGGAACTTGACTATCTCTATAGCCTTGATCATGGAGCTATGAAATTTGGTCTTGAACGCATGCGTGCGCTGATGGAGGTACTTAACTATCCTTACCGCCGTTTTCCTTCTATTCATGTCGCAGGTACGAATGGCAAAGGTAGTACCTGTGCATTTCTTGCATCCATTCTCCAACATGCAGGATACAAGGTCGGTCTTAATACCAGCCCTCATTTAGTAACATTCAATGAACGTATTCAAATTAATGGAGTGCGTATTTCTGACTCGGATCTGGCTTTACTCATTCGGGAAGTACGGCAAAAAGTTGAAGAAGAAAAAATCGATATTACTTATTTTGAATTTACGACTGCGTTAGCGTTTCTTTATTTTGCACGAGAGCAAGTTGACATTGCCATTATTGAAGTCGGCATGGGGGGTCGCCTTGATGCAACAAATGTGATCCGACCATTAGTAAGTGTAATTACTAATATTGATCTTGAGCATACTAAAATTCTTGGCGACTCTAAAGTCAAAATTGCCCACGAAAAAGCAGGCATTATCAAAGAAGGCGTACCTGTTGTGACGGCTGAGAAAGATCAATCAGTTCTTGCTGTTTTCTCGGATCGTTGTAAGGAGCGAGGAAGTGTGTTATATGAAACATCATCGCGGGTCACTATCAATCCAGCCTCTTCAACATTAGATTCACAAATGTTTAAAGTGAGTGGCGGGTTTAATGGCACATTTCTAACACAGATGCGTGGAACACATCAACTGGACAATATTGCGACTGCACTGGCTGCGTTATCGTTGTTACCTCGAAAAGAATGGGACATCACTCCCAAAGCAATAGAAGAAGGTTTGAAACTGGCTTATTGGCCAGGACGTCTTGAGGTCATTTCACAAAATCCGTTCATTTTGATTGATGGAGCGCATAATTTAGCGTGTGTCAAAGTACTACTGCAGTACCTTAAGACCATTAAATATCAACATGGTGTTTTATTGTTAGCGTTGAGTGATGATGCAGAAAAAGAAGCTATTATTCCTTTATTGATACCTCACTTTCAACATGTTATTCTTACACAAGGAAATCACAAGCCGCGCAATCCTCAAGAACTCCTGCCTTTAGTGCAGAAATATTGTAAAGATGTAGAAGTAGTTGCTGTGGTTACGGATGCTGTTGTGAAAGCTCTTGCTAAACAAGGAGACTTTGTTCTTGTGACAGGGTCGTTGTATATGATTGGTGAAGCGATGGTTGAGCTAAGAAAAAGAGTACAATAAGAATAAATCGCTGATTTTCTGGTAACATCTAGAGCACAAATGGCAAGACCATGATTGCAATTAAGAGTAATAGCAAGAAGGTGCTGATGCGTCGATACCTTCTTTCACCAATCTCATCACCATAGCGTTTGCGTAAGAAGATTTGCAACATTCTTCCACCATCGACAATAGGGAGAGGCAAGAGATTAAACAAGCCAATACCTGAGCTTAATAAAAATAGCCAACGTAAAAAGTCAGTGATGACATCAAGTATAGAGTGTGTGAACTTCCAGAGAGGAGTTGTAAACTCAGGTTTTAATGTTGCATCGTTATGAATCTGCATGATTCCCAGATAAGGTTTAGTTGCATCGCTGGGGTTTTGAGCTAAAGTAAGGTTATAATTTTTCTGAGTTGTGCCAATAGATAGTACTTGACCTGGCTGCATACATTGAAGTTGTGACCCAAGATCTTCGAAACGTGTCACCGGCTTGCCATTTGCGGAAGTGATAATGGTACCTGGGAGAATGCCTGCTTGAGCAAATGGAAGAGATTCATTTACATACATATCAAAGGTAAACCCGGAAGGTTCAGTCATAGAATTAAGTAATGGTTGTGTTACTGCAGTAACCAAGAAAAACGCGATAACTGCCATCAGAATGTTAGAAAACGCACCTGCTGCAAGAACACTGTACTGCACAATGTCCTTCTCTTTAGCCATCTTTTGTTCATCAGGCTCAACGAATGCGCCAAGCACAGGACCAAAGAAAGCCAGACCAGTATTTTTGACGGGAATGTTGTAGGCTCGTGCGACAATGCCATGAGAGAATTCATGAATAACAGCAATCAAGAAAATTGCCACAAGCCAATGCCAGAATGGCAAGACACCAAAACCAGGGATATTCACGCCAGGCAATGCTAGCGAAGCACCACCAACGGCTGCAGGGTTAGTAAGAAGGTCATAAAGATTTTTGATCAATGCAACAATGATAAAACCCATACCCACAAAACCAATTCCTGTTCCAATATACCCTAAAAGGATTACCCACTCTCGGTGTTTTTTGGAATAATGATCCATCCAGCGTAAACCAAATTTGGTACGGTACAGGAAAATAAATTTGAGTTGTGTTTCAATTTGTTTACGTTTTACGATAAGAAAAATGATAACTGCTAAGTAGAATAAGATAATAGCTTTGTATTGAATGAGAAAGCCAAGTACATCTACCATTCAGACTAGAACATTTTTGGGCTTTTTATATGTTGCTTTTTTAGACAATGTCAGAGAACTATTAAGATTTAATAAAAAATGAAAGAAGATAAAAGAATAACAAGATTAAAGTCTATTTCTTCCGCTTTGGTCGAAGATTCTTGGTTGCGCCATCGCCACGTCCACTAATCTTACCTGATTGCACTTTCAAGGGATTAGCGCGAATTTTACGTTTAGTTCGACGATCAACAAAGACGTTTTTGAATAAGCGTGCTTCTGCTTCAGGAAATTTAACCATTGTTTAGGACCTCATTTAATTTGTTTCATGATTTTCATTCCCATGAGCAACCAGTAAAGGACTTCTACGCCTTCTTTGACTTGGCCGTCTAATTCTTCAGGAATTTCCATCTCGAATGTTTCGTATGTTTCCATATCCATAACATTGGCAATTTTACCAGCTACGGAAAGGATTTGAGCAGTTTTTTTCTCAACGATAGGAACTTCAACTTTATCGTGACCAGGCATAACTGCGTTACGTTTTTTGCCATCAAGCAGACCTACTGCCATTAAGTTAACTTTAGCGTGTCCGTGTTTTCCAGGACGAGACGTTGCAGTATCAGTAATTTTACAAGGAGCATTATCAATAATGAGGGTGTCTCCTTTTTTAAGCGTTCCAACGCTTACCAGTTTTTTTTCATAATCTTCAGCCATTGTGACCACCTATTTCACTGCAAGGCGTATATCTTTATCCGTTACAGTTTTGCGTCCAGCGTGTTCGGCAAGACGTTTTGCCTCAGCAGAGATTTGTTGACCTCTCTCTTCAAGAATTTGCGCCAATGCTTCTTTTGCGTCATCGCTGACTCGAGGAGCACCCGCATCACGCATGATTTTATCCATGGCGTTGAGAGAGAGAAATCTCTTTGTTGACATATTCATAAAAAACTGCTGTTTATTTTTAAATGTTTCTTCAAAGTGATCTTACAATTGAATTTAAATTGACGGTTATTGTTGCAAAAAAGACCAAAATGAGCTTTTTTTGGTTTGACGAGAGGCTTGACGAACAAAGTTATTGAGTTCTACGTCAACTTGTTTTTGATTCGGGTATTGGGCCTCCGCAGCACGAAACGCCGGTGTGTGGGCATGTGAACGTCCGTTTTTATGTTCAAATTGAAAGTGTTTGTGCAACATTTCGTGATATAGCAAGTAATCAAGAATCTGTTGTGGCGCAGTTTGGAAGAGAGTGGAGACGGTGATGGAGTCATCGTGTAAGTTATAATACGCCAAGCGATGGCGTGACGCACTGCCCCAGCGTAAATTGGGTTGTTCCATAGCTCCAGAAAAAAATTGTTGATTCATCCGTGCAAAAGATGCTGCAAGAACTGGATGACTTTCTTCTTTGGGTGTAAATGAAGGAATGTTTTTAGTGAAATGGTGGTAAAGATGAATATTTGACGTAGTGGCTTTTTGCTTGAGCACTTTGAGTAATAAATGTTGAATTAACCCTATTTTGATTTCATCATCAATATCCTTCCACTGCAAATTCATGGCTACACTTAAAGTGTTGTTATAGAGTTTGATATTAGAATTAAACGAACTAAGGCGACGGTTGTATTCAAATTCTGTTTTGTAGCTGAATTCTTTATCTGGAAACAAACGATGATAGGATTCTTCGATAAGATTCATGGAGAATTAGGAATGAATGGTATGTATATAGTTTATGGAAAAAAGAAAAGAAAAAAAAGGAAAATGCCTAATTTCTACAAATAACATTAGCAACGCGAAGTTGGCTTTTATAATCAGTTCGAGAGAATTGAGGGTTAGTGTTAGACTCGCATGCTGAAGGATTAGAATTGCCAACGATATTACAATGATCGAGTGACTTGTGCATGGTATGAAACTGATTACCACTACAAGATAAATCAGAGCTTTCATAATAAATTTGATCTGATATCAATTGCACTGCAAAACAACCACTATATCCCATATCCTGACAAATCTGATTGCCGGATTTCGTTTGTTGATAGGCAGTGTTGCCATAATGATTGGTCAGAGTCTCACCTGCGAGAAAATCAAACCTCTGTTGTTTTTGATTTGCTCCTAATTGTTGTAGCTGTTTAAAATTGATCGCTTCTCCCGCAATAGCACTTTCTTCTTCTGCAGGAGCAGAACTAAATTCAGTCTTGTTAAATCCAAACATGACAACTGCAACAATAGCAACTAATGCCACAATCGCAATAATTGTAATAACATGATTTCTCGATTCTTTATCTGACATAATCAAACACCTCTTTTTGTGGAAAAAGCCAACTTAAGTTAAAAAAAAAAGAGTAAACACTAAAGAGTGATAAATTATTGACGAAGCTTTTATAAAAAACCAAATGAAAAACACTACTACTTTCAGCTCATTAGGAGAAGAAGGCAACACCAATGAAAATTACTGTCCACCTCGAACGAGATAATAAAACTCTCAAATTAAATTTCTCAGGCAAAACCATTGCTGATTTATGTGACCATCTTAAACTTAATTTCGAAACAATTCTCGTTGCGAGGAAGGGGGAGATTCTTACAAAAGATGAAAAGGTTAGTGCTAATGATAGTATTGAGATTCTCAGTGTTATTTCAGGTGGCTAACAATGCAGTGTTCTCAATGCACCCAGAAAGCAGTTATTGAACTGCAGCATGGACCAATCTGTAAGATCCATTTTATTGATTACTTTGAAGAACGAGTTTTTAAGACGATCAATCGTTTTCATCTCATCAACCGAGATGACAAACTGTGTGTCGCGGCTTCAGGAGGGAAAGATTCCCTAAGTGTACTTTATCTGGTCAAGAAATATTGTCAAAAACATCAGATTCCTACTGAAAATCTTTTCGCCTTAGTCGTTGATGAAGGTATCAAGGGTTATCGTTCTACTACTCTTAAAGATCTTGAAGTGTTTTGTAAACAACATAAAATTAAACTCATTAAAACCACTGCAAAAGATGAATTTGGCGCAACACTTGACCAAGCATATCCCATTATCAATAAGAGTGATAAGAAAAAACCATGTAATGTTTGTGGAGTGTGGCGACGTTATCTTCTTAATAAATATGCTCGCCAGCAGGGAGCAACGAAAGTTGTGACTGGTCACAATCTTGATGATGAAGCTCAGGCGATTATCATGAATCTGTTTAAGGCAAATACAACTCTTGCAGGACGCCTTGGTCCAATTTCTGGTGTTGAAGAACAAGAAGGACTGGTGCAACGAGTAAAGCCATTATATCTTTGTCCTGAGAAAGAAGTGCGGCTTTATGCATACCTTAAAGCGTTTCCAGTTCATTTTATCGAGTGTCCTTATAGCAAGGAAGGATATCGCCATGATATTCAAACAATGCTAAATCAATTTGAAGAGAAATATCGAGGTACAAAGCAAGGTGTAATTAATTCCTATTTGGATATTTTACCGTTGCTCAAACAGACTGGACAAAAAGAGAGCGTGCAGATCAGAGAATGTAAAGAGTGTGGCGAACCGGCGAATGCTGAGGTATGTAATGCGTGTAAGATGAAAGCAATTGTACAATTAGCAATGAAAAAAGATAATACAAAACAAAAACCAATAGAGCTCAAAAAAAGATCTAATTCAACAAAAACCAAGAGCAAAATCAAAAATGAATCAATCAAAAAAACCAAGTCGTTACGCACGACAAGAAATACTTCCACAAATCGGACTGACCGGACAAAAAAAAATTAGCGACGCTATTGTTGCTATCGTTGGTCTGGGCGCGTTAGGTAGTGTTACTGCTGAACTTTTAGCACGGGCAGGTGTTGGGACTATCCTGTTAATTGATCGCGATGTTGTTGAGAGATCTAACTTACAACGTCAGGTTCTTTACGCTGAGTCTGATATTGGGAAAAGTAAAGTTGCGGCGGGACAGGTGCGGTTACAATCTGTCAACGGTGAAATTAAAATCATCCCTTACGCTATTTCTCTTGATGCAAGAAATATCTCCTTGTTGAAGAATGTAAAAGTTATTGTTGATTGTACCGATAATATGTATACCCGCTTTGTTCTTAATGATTATTGTCGTAAGAATAAAATCCCATTGATCTATGGTTCAGCAATTCAGACAAGCGGATACGTTATGAGTGTGTTGCCTACTGGACCATGTCTACGTTGTTTCCTCTCGGATGTGAATTTAGAGACGTGTGAGAGCGCAGGCGTTCTTAATACAGCAACAAGTGCAATCGCTTCACTGCAGGTAACGCATACGTTGAGAGTAATCACACAAAGCATCAAGAAAGAAGAAATTGGAAAACTGTCCTATATTAATGTCTGGGATACTACTCTCCAATCACTCGTGATCAATCAACGCAAAGACTGCCCCACTTGCAACAAGAAGTACGAGTATCTTACTAAAGTACCAGACATCAGACCAATTCGCTTCTGTTCTACTGGTCAATTTCAGGTGCAAGGCAAACCTGTTAACCTCAAAACTATTGAGCAACGCTGGAGAAAAATTGGGAATCCTGTTAACGATTCTCTTTCTCTTCATTTGAACAATATTACACTTTTTGCTGATGGTAGGGCTTTAATTCGAGCAGAGTCAAAACAAGAAGCACTTAAAATCTATACAAAGTATGTGGGATTGTGAAAGTTATAAAATTTGATTTGGAATCAGATCGCGGCTTGCTGATATTTTGTGTAATCTTCTCTTGCTTGTTTAACAGAATACGCGATTAATGGACGTAGACAGACTAAGTTTGTTGTAGTTGGAGAAAATGTTTCAAATGTTTCACCACACATCAGCACGTTAATTCTATTCCTCTGGGCAAACTCTTCAACTTCCTGCCAATTGGTGAATTTATTAATTTGTAGATGACTAGCACTGTATTTCTCTAAGAGGGAAATGTCAATATCGTGGAAGGAGATAGGAAAGATGTTTATTCCTCTTTTCATCGTGAGGAGTCCTGCGAGCATACCTTCATTTCCATCAACAAGAACGAGAACTCGACCATCACATCCAGTGGGTAATCCGCCAAAACAAATGACTTTTTCACTGCAAAGATAAGCACCCGAGGCTTGTATTTCAATGGTGAGTGTTTCATCTTCTTTGAAGTCGTAATTTGGGAATGTAGAATGCAAGTGTTGGGAAACTGCTTTGGTAATCTCGGGTGAAGTGAGAGGGAAGTTTTTATCTGAGCGATGTGCAGCAATAAGAGAAAGGTAATTTTGTTTTTGGGCAATTTCAACAGCTGCAGCGAGAATAGCATCCATATTTTTTTCAACACGTAGAGCAAGGGAGTAAGAAGTTAGACCAAAAACTCGACGTAGTGTTTTGTGATTGTTCCAATACGGAATAAAGATACGCCCAGCACAGAGTTTGACATCCGACTGTCCCGTAATGGTGCGAATATTCTTGACTAATTGTTTTTCAAAATCTCCTTTGTTTTTTCCTTTGAGAAAAATTTCACCATAACGGACAATGAGGTGGGTAGGTTGCATTGTGAGCATGGCTAGAAGCTATTTTAAAAATGTTAGTACTACTGCAAGACTACAAGCCATTTTTTGATAATAGCAATCCGAAGTGGTAACAACTGAGCTCCTTTTTAAATTTTATAAAGGCAATATTTAAATAGGGATTATTCCTTTATATATTAGATATTCAGGAAGTTTATAGTATTCAGAAGGGGGTTTGAGACGTATGGTCAAAAAGCAGGAAGGAAAAAAGAGTATTCGCATTGTAAATATTGTTGTTTCTACAGGTCTTGAGAAAGATATTCCACTAGAGAAAATGGCGGCAACTCTGCCTAATACCGAGTATAATCCAGAGCAATTTCCCGGATTAGTTTTGCGGATTAAAGAGCCAAAAACGTCAGCATTGATCTTTTCGAGTGGAAAAGTTGTCTGTACTGGCGCTCGAACTCTTGAAGAAGTCGATCGCAGTATTCAAAGCATCATTAAAAGTCTTAAAAAATTAGATATTAATGTGACAATTAAACCACAAATCACAGTTCAAAATATTGTTGCATCAGGAAGTATTGGTATGGATCTTAATCTAAACGTCTTAGGTATTAAACTACCTAACACAGAATATGAACCTGAACAATTTCCAGGGCTTGTTCACAAGCTTAAGGGTACTAATGCAACATTCCTTCTTTTTAGTAATGGAAAGATTGTATGTACGGGAACTAAAACTGAAGAACAAGTTAATGACGCAACTGATAAATTAATTGAGAATTTGCGCAAAGTTTTGGCTAAGTAAATTTTTCTCTTTTTATTGTCTTTATTTTCTGATATTATTTTAGGAATGCACCTCGATTTCCACACTGGTCAAATCACCTAAATGTTTAAATAGCAACCAAACTCTAAAATAATTTGATAGGGCATGGAAGTAGACGAACAAATTAAGATTTTTCGGGAATTTATTGAACAAAATTATTACCCTCAATTGCTCGAAGCTGTGCGTAAAGGACAAGGATATCTTGTACTTGATTTTAATGAGTTGATTAAGTTTAATACAGAACTGGGTGATGAAATTTTAGAAACGCCAGAAGAGCTTCTTAAGGCAGGAGAGCTCGCAATTAAAGAGTTTGATCTTCCAAAAAAAGTAAAGAAATTCACGATTCGGCTGCGTAATCTTCCCGATTCCCAACGAGTTTTAATTAGCGAAATTCGCAGTAAGCATTTACTTAAACTTGTTTGGACTGAAGGGATTGTTCGACAAAAATCCGATGTACGTCCTCATGTGACGGCAGCAAAATTTGAGTGCCCTTCGTGTGGCAATATCCTTAATGTTTTGCAACTTGATAAAAAGTATAAAGAACCAAGTAGGTGTAGTTGTGGACGTAAAGGAAAATTTAAAGAGATTTCCAAAGAGTTAGTGGATGGACAAGGATTAGTATTAGAAGAATCACCTGATGATCTGGATGGGTCACAACCAAAACGTATCAATGTTTTTCTTAAAGATGATTTAGTTTCGCCAATTTCGGAAAAGAGGAGTAGTCCAGGAACAAAGATTAGGTTAGGTGGTTGGCTTGTGGAAGTGCCTGTAACATTACGAACAGGTGGACAGGCAACGAAATATGATTTAATCATTGAAGCAAACCATATGGAACCCCTTCAAGATGATTTTGGGGATATCAAAGTTTCAGATGAAGAGCTAGAAGAGATCAAAAAAATAGCTAAAATGGCAGATCCTTTAGCTCATATTGCAGCAAGTCTTGCGCCTTCTATTTATGGTCATGATAAAATTAAGGAGGCATTAGTGTTACAGCTTGCGGGCGGGTGTCGTAAAGTACGACCCGATGGCGTTGTCACGCGTGGGGATATGCATATGTTATTAATTGGTGATCCTGGATCAGGAAAATCACAATTGCTTAAACGGATGTCAAAGATTGCTCCTAAAGCACGTTTTGTAAGCGGTAAGGGTGCAACAGGAGCAGGACTTACGGCATCAGTTGTAAAAGATGAATTTTTGGGTGGCTGGAGTCTTGAGGCAGGAACGCTGGTTTTAGCAAACCAAGGGTTTGCGATCATTGATGAGATGGATAAGATGAGTAAAGAGGACCGATCAGCACTTCATGAAGCTTTAGAACAGCAAAGCATTAGCATTGCAAAAGCAAACATTCAAGCAACATTACGTTGTGAGACGACTGTACTGGCAGCAGCAAACCCTAAATTTGGACGGTTTGATCCTTATGATTTAATTGCAAATCAAATTGATCTTCCCCCAACACTTATCAACCGGTTTGATCTTATTTTTCCTGTTAAGGACATGCCAAATAGAGAGAAAGATGAACTTACTGCTGATTTTATTTTAAGCCTACATAAGAATCCTGATGCTGCAACTTCCGAAATTCCTACTGATCTTCTTAAAAAATATTTTGCGTATGTTCGACAAAAGATGTCACCAAAGATGACTGACGGAGCAATCGAGGAACTAAAACAATACTATATTACTATGCGTGATACGGGAAATGGAAGTGAAGGTGGAGTTAAAAGTATTCCAATCACAGCACGTCAACTTGAAGGTCTTGTACGCCTTTCTGAAGCAAGCGCAAAAGTGCGACTCTCCAAAACCGTGACCAAGAAAGATGCGCAAAAAGCAATTGAACTAACGGATTATTGTCTGAACCAGATCGCTAAAGACTCAGAAACGGGAAAAATCGACATTGATAGATTAGGTAGCCGTATTACGGCAACACAGCGTAGCAGTATTAGTATCGTTAAGGAAATTGTACAGGCACTTGAAGAACAACGTAATGAGAAAATCGTGTCTGTTGAGGAGATTATTGAAGCAGCAAAGGAGAAGAATATTCCTCCAGATAAAGTGGAAGAGGCATTAGAGAAATTACGGCGTTCGGGTGATATTTTTGAGCCTCGCCGCGGTTTTGTACAGCGACTCTAACTAAAAATGAAGTAGTGAAATAAGTAGAATAGAAAAATAATGATAAATGTTACTAACAAACATAAAGACGACCCACTATGGCTATAGATAATGCTTCCAGATTAGTTGCTCGCAAAACTGCAATTAGAGAACTAATAGAAAGTGATTATGCTCTTGGCGATGATAAAAACCCAAGCCATTTGACTATTCAGGGTCAGACTGTGCAGAAAGTGAATGTTATTGCGTTTGTTGTTCATAAAGAGAATATAGGTTCTATTAGTAATTTACTTTTAGATGATGGAACAGGCCGTATTATAAGTCGCTTTTTTGAAGAGAACAGAGTCGCTTCCGACTCAACTGTGGGGGATGTGTTATTACTTATTGGTCGGGTACGGGTATATAATCAAGAAAGATATCTCTCTCCAGAAATCGTAAAAAAAGTAAATACTTCTTGGTTACAAGTCCGTAGATTAGAATGTAAAAGTGCATTTAGCCAGCCGCAAACAAATCCCTCAGATGCCCTTGTTGAAAAGGTTGATCAGGAAGAAGAAAACGCGAGAAAGAACAATAGGAAACAAGTAACGGAATTGAGTGATGAATGTGTGGATGAGGAAACCGTAGAGACTCAAGATAATGTGCTGCCTTCTCAGAAAATTTCAAAATTGATTCGAGACTTAGATACAGGCACAGGCGTTTTTATTGAAGAGATTTTGGAGAAATCACCTCTTGCTCAGACTGAACAAATTATTGAAAAAATGTTAGAGAGGGGAGAAATTTTTCAGAATCAACCCGGTAAAGTAAAGGTCTTATGATTTTTCCAAGCAATTATGAAATAAGATCAAGGAAATTATTAAGAAAGATTACAGAAAAAGCGCAGGCGTCACATAGACTTCTACTACGCCTGCAACGAAAAGAATTCCTACGCTAATCATAATGAGATCAAGAGCATCCACCAACACTTTATCGTCACTAAGGTTGTGTTTAATAAGTGCGATAGAAATAATTCCTCCCGCAAGACCTGCAACGAAATAGGCAGCAATCTCAAGTAAACCATGGGTCATATAACGGGCAACACTAAATGAAGCAGCACCGAGATATGCCGCTAATATTCCCGAACCGTTGGATGCAAGTGCTTGTGCCGCTTGCGTTTTTATTACTGAACCCATCGCGGTGGCGATTACGGATGCGTTCCACGTAAGGATAAACATGGCACCCGTACCATAAAGTAGAGAAAAAATGATGCAGAAGAAAAGAACCTTAAGATTGTTAAAAAAAATATTTCCAAATAACCCAAACCGAGTAATATTACCCGTTATCTGCACATTTTGATTCACATGATTGATTGCTTGGTCTTGAAGAGAAAAGGCGACTTTGACAACATCTTGAGGGAGCACAACATAGGCAAGAACAAATGCAGTAGTAATACCTAAAAACAAAAACATTAAGAAAATGAGTACCTTAGTGTGTTCTTTAAGTAGAGACCATTCTTGAGTTGATTTTAAATCTAACTCTTCTTCATTCTTGATTGTAGTATAGAGTATGGGGACAGTACATAATACAACTAAAAAAACAGTAAGAAGCGCAGCTGCTTCTTTGAAAACATAATAGGAAATTACAAGTGAAATGGAAGCAAATAAAAAACCTGCAAAAAACATTTCCCATGGTTTCTTTTTGATAGCAAAGGGATTAAATAAAGACTCCAAAACCATTAATAAAATAAAGCGAAGTTAATATTTAAACTTTTGGAAATGCGCTCCCGTTCCCCCACACCCCTTGATTTCTCATGGAAACTTGGTGTTTGCTGTTTTGAGTGATTTGAGGACCAATAAAAAGAGAGAAAATAGAGATAAGTGCAATTACGATAGATCAAAGTGTTCTATGACAGGCAAGAATAAAAAATAAACGAAACAAACACCAAATCAAGTTAAATGCACTCTTCAATAGATAACGAATCTGTTGTTGAGGAAAGGAAAGGGTGAGGTTAAAAGAATAATTTGTGAATATATCAAGACAATCGATGTTGTATGTGAAATTGGTTTGTTGGTTTTTTTATAATGTTGGTTGAGTAAGAACAGGTATATAACAAATTATTTTCTGTAAAGATTTTTAGAATTATTGATTTGAAACTGAAATTGACAATTAATTTAGGGTTGTATGGTTTCTGCATTATAATTTTATGATCAATTTTTTTAACATATAATGAATTGTGCTTTTTCTTATCGTTTTTTGTTTTATTATAATTATATAACTATTATTATTTATTTCTATATTGAAAATATATAATAATAATAATAAGAAGAAGAAGAAGAAGAAGAAGAAGAAGAAGAAGAAGAAGAAATAAAAAAAATATAAGAAAAAGGAAAAAGACGAATAGAGTAAAAATTTGCAATTGAATTTGGAATCGTATGTGATGATTGATCTTTGATTATTGATATTACTGAAGACGTTAAATTGGTGCTTTTTATTTATTGTTATGGCTTTAATGATGTTGTTTTTGCATATATTGTCTTAAGAACATACTCTCAAATTCCAATAACTATTTATACTGGTTCCATGTGCAATAAAGGGTAGTCAATTAATTTCGTTTGAAGCTGTGGTTGTGTTTGTTTGATAAATTAATGTGTGTCTCTTATTGATCAAACAAAACGGACATGCAGGGTTTCCATGAGAAATAGGGGGGTAGGATGGGGTTAGGCAATTTTTTTGAAAATTATCTGAAACAGGACTCGTTATTTATTGATAAATCCATACTTTCTTCCTCTTATATCCCTTCGGACATTGTTTTTCGTGAACAACAAATTGAGCTTGTGGCTAATATCCTTGCACCTGCGTTGCGCTTGGAGAGGCCCTCCAATCTTTTTGTTTATGGAAAAACAGGAACTGGGAAGACGCTTTGTATTCGTTATGTTCTCAAGTCTATGGAAGAAATTGCTCAAAAGAATGATATTAAACTCAAAACAATCTATCTTAATTGCAAACTTAAACGTGTTGCAGATACAGAATATCGACTTATTGCACAGCTCGCTAAAGAATTTGGTAAGGATATTGCATCTACTGGGCTACCTACAGATGAAGTTTATAACATTTTTTATGGGGTTCTCGATCAACAGCGCCAGCTCGTTTTGTTGGTTTTAGATGAAATAGATCAATTAACTAAAAAGATAGGTGACGAAATCCTTTACAATCTTACTCGTATTAACAGTGAACTAAAACAATCTCAAATTGCCCTTGTGGGGATCTCTAATAGTCTTGTTTTTGCTGAAAGTCTTGATCCTCGGGTAAAAAGCAGTCTTTCGGAAGAAGAGCTTATTTTTCCTCCATACAATGCATTACAAATTCAAGATATTCTGCGTCGTCGGGTTGCGAAAGCATTTAACGAAGGTACAGTTGAGATGGGCGTTGTTGAGAAATGTTCTGCGTATGCTGCTCGTGAACATGGCGATGTTCGTAGGGCAATAGATTTGCTACGTGTGGCGGGGGAGCTTGCAGAAAGGTCTAAAGCCAAGAATATTGCATTGGCCCATCTTGATGAAGCAGAACGCAAAGTTGAATCTGATCGTATGGTTTGCGCAGTAACGGATCAGCCCAAACAATATCAGGCAATATTATACGCTATTTTATTAGTAGCCCCTCAAAAAAAGCACTTTTTTACAGGGGAGATATATGATTGTTACCAGACAATTTGCCGTAAAAGCCGCCTTAATATCTTAACCCAACGGCGCGTTTCGGACATTCTAGCCGAACTTGACATGTTAGGGATAATTCATGCAAAGATTATCTCTAAAGGAAGATATGGGCGCACGCGCGAAATAACAGTTAATCTTGATGAAGCACTTACTTTGAAATTGCGTGATGTGGCAGAGAAAGCACTTAACCTCTCTGACGGCACTAGTAGCTAGGGGAGATAGAGGGATGTTGGGTTGGGATTAACGAAGTAAGAATCAAATAGTAACGATCTGAAATTATATTTTATAGAATAGACATACACAAATATGGCAAGATAATATGGAACAATCGAAACAAGCTAGAATTGAAGAACTTTTTGAAAAAGGGATTTTGGTTAGTGAGGATGCTCTTGACCGACCCATTTCCTCTACGTTGTTGCACCGTATCGAATCTGAACCAGATCTTATTGTTCTTAATACTGATTATGCCCAAGTCATTGAACAACAGAGTTCACTTGTTGATTGGTACGAGGTTGACCGTTACCGTGTTGATGCAGAAAAGGATCGAGATGATGAGTTATATCAATCTCAACTCCAGACATTTCGTAGTGCATCATTGAGTAGTTTTCCTCATTCTACGGGAATGGGGTCTTCTTCACCTTTATTTGACTCATCTACACATCTACTTGAGGATATAACTTCATTAGAAGTTCCATTAACCCCTGTTGGGTTGGCGCAAGGTGAATCTATATCTGCTTCCTCTGCGTCTTCTTCACCTATTGCGGAATATGGGTCTAGCACTCAGATTCAACCAGATCTTTTACCTGATGAAGAATTTGAACAAGATAGTACTCTTCCCATTATTGAAACACCTTTAAGTGTCGTTACAATCGTTACTTCATTTCAAAACATTCCCAAAAAACACACAACTCAAGATTTCACTAATTTTTTCTTGAGCCGTTATCGTTTCTTAGAAGGGTTATTGCGTCAACGACAAGAATTAAGTCACCCTGTCTCTATAGGGAGGGCACTAGCCAAAAAAGATAAGGAAGAAATTACAATTATTGGTTTGGTCGAGAATATTTCTGAAACTAAAAATGGCAATCTTGTTGTCACTATTGAAGATCCTACTGGGCGTATTAAGGCGATTGTCTCTAAAAGTAAGAAGGAGATTCATGCAAATGCTCTTGATCTTGTCGTTGATGAGGTTGTGGGAATTACAGGCACATACATGGACAAAGTTATTTTTGTTGAAAATATCACATGGCCAGATATTCCTCAAACTCATGAACTCAAAAAAGGTCCTGTTGAAGAATATGCTATCTTTCTCTCAGATGTCCATGTCGGCTCGAAACTCTTTTTACAAGACGAGTTTGAAAAATTTTTACGTTGGCTTAGTGGTCAAACTGGCAACGAACAACAGCGTCAAATTGCTGCTGCCGTGAAGTATATTTTCATAGCAGGAGATTTGGTTGATGGTATTGGGATTTATCCAGCTCAAGAAGAAGAACTTTCAATTAAGACCATAACTGGTCAGTATGCTGCGTTTACGGAACTTCTCAAAAAAATTCCTTCTTCTAAACAAATTATCATGTGTCCTGGTAACCATGATGCTGTTCATCTAGCTGAGCCCCAACCAGCGTTTTATCAAACTTTCTCCAAGGATTTATTTGGTCTTCCTAATGTGTCTTTAGTCACTAACCCTTCCGTGGTTAATATTGGGAAATCTGCAAACTTTGAAGGATTTGATGTTCTTCTCTATCACGGATACAGTTTTGACTATTATGTTGCTAATGTACCTTCTATTCGTAATGGGGGGGGATATCACCGTTCTGATTTAATCATGAAATTTTTGTTAAAGCGTCGCCATCTTGCTCCTTCATTTAAATCAACACCTTATTATCCTGCTTATGATGAAGATCCACTTATTGTCAAAAAAGTTCCCGATTTTTTGATCACAGGACATATTCACTATTGCAGTGTTGCTAACTATAAAGGTGTTACAATGATTAGTGGAAGCTGTTGGCAAGCAAAAACCACATTTCAGGAAAAACTAGGACATGAACCAGAACCAGGTCGTGTTCCCTTAGTTAATCTTAAAACTCGTGAGGTCAAAGTTCTTCGCTTTGCTTAGGTGATCTTATGCCCCCTATTGCTTCTCCTACGATCCAAAAATATTTTGAGTCTATTCAGCGAGGAATTCAAGATTGTTATGAAGTAGCGGGTCAAGCACGTCAAAAAGGTCTTGACCCAGAAACAACTGTGCCTATTCCTTTGGCAAAAAATATGGCGGAGAGGGTTGTTGGGCTTATTTCTGTAGTCTATCCTCCTATCACAGATACAACTGTTACACAGCGTATTGCTGAACTGGAAAAAGAATATGGGTTACTTGATTGGCGAGTTGCATTTAAAATCGCAGAAGAGGTTGCTAAGGAAAAATTCTGTTCATTTGAAACAAAGCAACAGGCAATGGAGATTGGTATTCGCGTTGGCTTTGCCTATCTGACGTTAGGTATTGTTTCTGCTCCATTAGAAGGTTTTATTGGTGTTAAAATTAAACAACGGCGTGATGGGAAGGAATATTTCGCGTTGCAATATGCTGGTCCGATTCGGGGAGCAGGTGGGACGGCGGCATCGACTTCAGTTATTCTTTCAGATTATGTACGAGTTAAAATGGGATATTCCACATATGACCCTGATGAAAAAGAGCTCAGTCGTTATGCTGCAGAGATTCAGGATTATCATGAAAGGGTAACTAATTTACAATATCGTCCATCTGATGAAGAGATAAAATTCATGGTATCACATATCCCTGTTGAAGTAGATGGTGATCCAACAGAAAAAATTGAAGTATCTAACTATAAAGATCTTCCACGGATTGATACAAACATGATCAGAGGGGGGATGGCTCTGGTTTTAGCAGAGGGGTTGTGTCAAAAAGCGCCTAAGTTGTGGAAACGCTTGAGTAAATGGGGAAAACAATTTGATCTTGATTGGTCTTTTCTTGAGGAGTTTCTTGCTCTTAAAGAAAAAATCCATGCGGCACATGCTGCACCTAAAAAGGAAGAAGGAGCAGAAACTTCAACTGAGGTTAAAGTTAAACCTAACAATACGTTCATAATGGATTTAGTTGCAGGCCGTCCGATTATTACCCATCCTTTGGCAACTGGCGGGCTACGGCTGCGTTATGGTCGGAATCGTACTTCTGGTTTTTCGGCTACTGCGCTGCATCCAGCAACTCTTATTGTTCTCGATAAGTTTATCGCTATTGGGACTCAACTTAAAATGGAACGTCCTGGAAAAGCGGCGACGGTTACGGTTTGTGATACTCTTGAAGGACCAATCGTACGACTTAAAGATGGGTCAGTAGTTCACTTTACTTCTGAAGAACAAGCAAGACTTCAACATAAAGATACTCAAGAAATATTATTTTTAGGGGATGTTTTGTTTAATTATGGAGATTTTTCTGAGAACGGTCATCGTCTTGTTCCTCCTGGTTATTGTCCAGAATGGTGGGCACTTGAACTTGAAAAGTCTCTTCAAAATCGTGATTCTATGCCTTATTTGGAGATGGGTATTCCCAAAGAACGTGTTGACAAATTCATTGCTGATCCTTTACGGCTCCTGCCTGATATTGATGAAGCAATAACCTTGAGCACTTATTGCAAAGTTGCGCTTCATCCTACTTATTCATTCTTTTGGAAACTCGTTTCAAGTGATGATGTGCTTGCTCTTGCAGAGTGGTTTGCTTTAGGAAAAATTCGTAAGGATGATAAAGGACTTCGCAAAATTATTCTCCCCTATTTTAGTACTGAGGTGGTTCATCTTCGTGGCAAAGAAGTTTTGGAGAACATTGGCGTGCCTCATTTAGTAGTTAGTAAAGAAAGTGTTGTTATTGAACGTCCTCATTCTGATGCTCTTGCTGCAGTTCTGGGCTGTGCTGATCAAAAAACTCTTGAGAATCTTGTTGAGGTTATTCGCGCATTGCGTGAAAAGCACCAAACTAAGAATGGGTTGGAACTCATCAATGTACTCTCTCCATTTGTAGTACGAGACAAAGCGGGGACTTTTATTGGCGCGCGGATGGGTCGTCCTGAAAAAGCGAAAATGCGCCATCTAACAGGAAGTCCTCAGGCTCTTTTTCCAGTAGGCGAAGAAGGAGGACGTTTACGTAGTTTTCAAAGCGCTCTGGAAGCAGGAAAAGTAACGAGTACATTTTGTTCATTTAAATGTGATGCGTGTAATTCTAACACTATCTATTCTCGCTGTGACAAATGCGGGGCTTTAGCGCGTCAGTTATATTCTTGCAGAACGTGCGGTGATGTTGAGAAAGATGTCTGTCGTCATGGTCCTACACAACCATTCAAAAACATAGAGATTGATATCAAACATTATCTTACGAGTGCTAAGAAATTTGTTAATGAAGATGTGACTCCAGAACTTATTAAAGGTATAAGAGGTACTTCCAACAAAACCCACATCACTGAGCACCTTGCGAAAGGCATTTTACGAGCTAAGCATGGGATTTACGTGAATAAAGAAGGCACTACCCGCTATGATTGCACAGAGCTTCCCCTTACTCATTTCAAACCAAAAGAAATTGGCGCTCCTATTGCTAAATTGCGATCCATTGGGTATGAATTAGATATTCATGGTGTTGAGTTAACTCATGATGACCAAATCTTGGAGATAAAACCTCAGGATGTGATTATTCCCGGTTTTGATTCTCTTGAGGAATCAGCTCCGAAAGTAATGCTGCGAGTTACGGCATTTATTGATGATTTACTGGTTCGGTTCTATGGCCTTGCTCCATTCTATAATGCCAAGAAAAAAGAAGATCTCATTGGACATTTAGTGATTGGTCTTGCTCCGCATATCTCTGCAGGACTGGTTGGTCGTATCATCGGTTTTTCTGAAACTCAAGGATTGATTACTCATCCGATGTATCATGCCGGTCTACGACGTGATTGTGATGGGGATGAAGCAGCTATTCTCATGCTTATGGACGGGCTGCTTAATTTTTCACGTCATTTCCTTCCTACTACTCGAGGTTCAACGATGGATGCTCCATTAGTTCTTACTTCATTTTTGGATCCTACGGAGGTAGATGATCAAGTTCATGGTATTGATATAATGTGGAAGTATCCTTTGGAATTTTATGAAGCGGCGTGCGCGATGAAGAATGCGTGGGAGGTAAAGTATGGTCCAGATCAGAAGAAAATTGAACAGATTTCTGATCGTCTGGGAAAACCAAATCAGTATGAGGGTTTTGGATTCACGCACCATGTAGATAATTTTAATCGGGGTGTTCAATGTTCTGCGTATAAGACGTTGCCTTCTATGGAAGAGAAATTAGTAGGTCAGATGGAGATTGCTCGCAAAGTACGCGCAGTTAATATGGATGATGTTGCTAAGCTGGTTATTCAAAAACATTTTTTGAAGGACATTAAAGGGAATTTACGTAAATTTTCTATGCAGCAATTTCGTTGTGTTTCTTGTAATGAGAAATATCGTCGTCCTCCTCTGGCGTCAAAGTGCTTGGAATGTGGTGGTCGGTTGATCTTTACTATTTCAGAGGGATCAGTGGTAAAATATTTAGGTCCCTCGTTGATGCTTTGTGAAAAATACGATTTTTCGCCGTATTTAAAACAAGTGTTAGACATCTTAAGAACAGACGTCGAAAATATTTTTGGAAAGGAGAAAGAGAAGCAAGTTGGATTGGGATCATTTATGACTTGAGTTTAGAGTTCGTCATAATCTTAAGTAGTGCTTCTATCCATGAAAGAAAACAAAGTGTAAAATTTATAGTTCCACAATCACTGTTGCATGTGGAATGCCCTGAACGACAAGAACACGTTTTGAATCAACTAAGCCTAACTCAATTCCTAATTCTACGGCTTGCTTGCCTGTCAAATGCACATGTCGTGATGCTTTCATGATTTCTCGTGCATGTTCTTTTGTTCTGCGTTCACCAACATAGAATTCCTTAGTTAAGTCTAATTGTTTTCTTCCTTCTTCAAATAGTTTGCCAAGAATTTGTGTGTCCGTAATTACCACTACACTGCCATGAGGTCCTTGTTTGTAACAAATCGTTAATACCATACTTAAATTTTCTTAACTGGTTTTTTTACACCGCATGCTGAGCATTTTAAATAGACCACTTCTTTTTCTTCTTCTAATGTTGTGTCAGGTTTATGACATTCTGAACAGTATAAGAATTCACTCGCATATTTCTTGATTTTTTTGTTAATGATTGCTGCTGCAACTTTAGTACCAAAAATAGCACGTTCACCTGCGTACTTTCCAGGTGTCGCAAGTTCACGCAGGAGATATTTAAGTAAATGTTCAGGCTCACGCCGTAGGTCTTTGGCGATTTTTTTTAGATTGATTAGAACGGTTTTATTTCCTTCAAGGTGTCCTTTGACATTTTCAATGGCAAAACGATCTGCCCCTTGTGTTAATTCTGGCAATTCTTCTTGCGCTTTTGCAAGTAATTCTTCGTAGCTTTTCATCTGAGGGGTTGATCTGGTCGCTTTTTATAAATATAATGGCTCAACTTCCCAAAATTCAACGTAATGTTTATATATTCTACAATCCCCATTTCCCAATATAAAGAGGTGTAGAGAAACTTTCCGTTTTGGAAAATCATTGATTTTCTAAACGGAAATGAATACAATGTGTTCATTTCCCGTTTCTGGACCACTTTTTTAATCGGTGTTAAAAAAGAGGTGTTATCATGGCAGGTTTAGAATTAGCAGAAGTCATTCTTGCAGTAATTATTGGTACTCTTGCAGCTATCGTCTATTCATTACGTGTGCTTATCTTACTTGAGCGTCGTGTTGCGAACATGGAAATGAATATCGAAAAAATGACTGCGCGTGTTCTTCGTGAAGAACGTACCATTGAAACATTAGTTGGAAAGAGAAAACGGTAAGTATTTTTTTAGGTTATTTCTTTTTATTTTTTAGTCGGTTTTTTTGCAACGGTCTTTTTGGTGGTTGTTGGTTTCTTAACAGCAGTCTTTGGTTTTTTTGCAACTTTTTCCTTCTTTACGACAGCTTTTTTCTTGACGGCTTCTTTTTTACGAGCAGCTACTTTGCTGCGTTTTTCTTTGACTTCTTTTCGTCTTACTTTACGTACTTGAGTTAATTCTGCTAATTCAACTATGAGCCCTTCGATTTGTGTTCTGATCCCAGCTTTACGGTCTGTACTATCATCTTGGGCAAGAAGCTCACCACATTCAGGGCAGTGAAATTCAAAATCCATAGCTTGATCAAATGTAAGACGAGTGCATTCTTTTGGACAGACAAAGTAGAGTTCCTTTTCTTCTGAGATTAGTTGTTCACGTAATCGTTCAAGTAACTCTTTTTTCATCTTAACATAACTAAAGCTAATGCTATCGGGTTGTAATGTCCAATAATAGATGTACCATCCTTTTTGTTTGTCTTTTTTGCGAGTAAATGCGACGAGATTATGATTGTAGAGAATATAGAGTAATTTACGAATAATTTTGATATCTTTATTGGTACGAGTTGCAAGATCAAATTCAGAGATGTTTTGTTTTCCCATTAATTCTTTAATAAGAGGTGTTCCCTGTTCACCTAGCACACTGATAAGAATTTCTTCAATCTTTTTAGGAGGCAGACGCATTAGGTATTATCATAGAGAAAGGCACTTTTAAATCTTTCGGTTTTAGTCCTGACCAGTGGTGGTATGCTTGAAAGAGGTCGATTCTTTTTGCCAGTCTCCCAATAATTGTTCTTTGGTGAGCCCTTTAAATCGTGCTAACTCTAAGGAAAGACAAAAACTTGCACCAGTATCTTTAAGGTCCTCTAACATACAAAAGTGCCAGGGTTGACCTGGAAAATGAACCGCAACCCACGGTTCTGCACCGAATTTCTGTGCAAAGGTTTGGAGCTGATTAATTTCTTCTTTAGTAAAATATTTCTTTTCATCTTTAGTTACTTTACACTCAATTGCTAGACGTCGAATAGCATTGCCTGCTAAGAGATCTGGTGCAGGATAGCGCGATGATCCACTGCCAGCAGCTCGAATACATACCCAACCTTGATCATTAAAGAATGCTACCAACTCTCGTTCTCCTTTGGTTCCTTTAGCTTTGGTGTTGATCATGGGAGAAAAGAGATCGCCAGAGTTTATTGTTCTTGTGGTTTTAGCTCTTACACCTTTATCTTCAAGAAATCTTCCGCCACCATCGCACCAGGAAAATAGGCTTGGGCTTCTTCAATAATTTCAGAATTTGTTTTATAGCGTTGGCTAATATGGGTAATGACGAGTCTTTTAGCGCCGTTCTCTTGACCAATTAATGCAGCTTGTTTTACAGTGAGATGTTTTGTCTTAATGGCATTAGCACGTAAGTTATCAAGAAGTGTTCCTTCAATAATGAGTAGATCAACATCCTTTGCTAAATTATACGCACCAGTACAAGCGGCAGTGTCGGTAACGTAACTTACACTTTTACCTTCGATGATGGTTGAGACATCATCAGGATTAATTTTTTTACCGTTTATGACTACAGATAGTCCTTGTTGCAACTTTCCCAAAATAGGTCCTTCTTCGAGACCAAATTTCTTTGCTGTTGACATATTAATTCGTCGTTTATTTTTCTGTTGGAAACGAAAGCCAATACATTTAGTGGAGTGAAGTAATGGTGCTGCTTCTAGTGAAAATTCATCATTTTCAAAAATGACTCCATTTTCTACTTCATGAACTTCAAAGGGGATAATATCTTTTGCGGCAAAACCTTTCAGTGTGTATTCTAGAAACTTGGCAGTTCCACTAGGTCCGTAAATATGCAATTTGCTTGCGAATTCATCAGCACCCATACTACTTAATAGACCAGGAACACCAAAAACGTGATCTCCATGAAAATGGCTAATACACAAACGAGTAATCTTTGCAGGTTTGATACCTGCGATGCGCATTTGTCGTTGAATCCCTTCACCGCAGTCGAAGAGAATATTTTCGTTGCCAAAGGTAAGTAAGACTCCTGCATGATTACGATACTTGGTCGGCTGCATACAGCCAGTGCCTAAAAACGTAATCTCCATGGATCTTTACTCCTCGAGTGTTGCTGCTAAATCTTTTAAACTAGCAATTTTAGCAGTATATTCTCGGTTCTGTGAACGATCAACAAGAATGGAACGCACATTTGCGCGTTGAGCTGTGACCATATCGCTTTCGATGCTGTCTCCTACTAATACTGCTTTGGTTGCATCACTTTTTATTTGGTCTAGGATATGTCCAATAAATCCTTCTTCTGTTTTAATTTTGCCCATTTCACAGGAGAGAAAAATATGTTTGAAATATTTTCTAAGATTATATTTCTCTAAGACATTCTTAACTGAAAATGGGTCAGTGTTGGAGAATAATACTAAAGTATATTTTTGACTCAATTCTTCGAGTACTTCTTGTAATTCAGGATACGGTCGAGCTAACATCCAGGATTTATTCCACATCCCAATCAAATCATCCATTTTGCGTTGGTGTGGTTCAACATTAAATTCTTTGAACACTTCATCAAACCCATCTTTCAATGTGGGGATATTTTTGGTCATCATGGCTTTCTCAAAACGGACTACGAACTCATGAAATGGTATCTCGATGTGTAAGATATTGCGTACTTGTTTGGTTGGGCTCCAGACCCCAGTTTCTACTAAAGTTCCCCAAAAATCAAATAGGATTACGTTTGTCATGGAGGGCTAATTCGACGGCGGCTTTTTATATTTTACGAAGATAAAGCGATTGTTAAGAATTAAAACTAGTCTTACTTAGATTTAATCTTTCAATGCGGGCATCACAAAATCGTACGTATGGGGGACATCATCTGGTCTTAAAAATCCCTTATCAGCAACCATTTTCCTCCATTGATCAGCACAGATTACGTAGGGGTTCCAAGACTGCGCAAATGACACAATTCGGTGCTGAGCTCTAAAACCTTCTCGCTGGAGAGGAATTTCAATAAGGTCGTAAAACAAACGCGCTACTGCTCCTAAAACCGTCAAATGATTTGAAATTTGCTGTTGATATAACTCTTCGCGTAACATAACAAGATCATTTTTTGATTTAGGGAGATCCAAGAGCATTTCTACCGGCAACCCAGAACAATCAATTTTTCCCGCAACTGTATGTTCATCAACAAGATCAGCAAGTTCTTTATCCGCCCAACTCTTTACTCCTAATCGATCAATTCGTCTAATCTGATCTTCTACTTCTGCACGGTACGTACTGGGCTGAAAGAGATAATCAACCACTTCAAAGCAAAAATGATTGTTACCATCATCAATTCGATCTGTAAGCAAGAATTTAGGGATACAGCGTTTTTCAAAAGCAACAATGAGGTCATTACTCTCCAAAGGATTGTATCCACAGTC
The DNA here is from genome assembly GCA_016188115.1 of Candidatus Woesearchaeota archaeon. Classification (NCBI taxonomy): domain Archaea; kingdom Nanobdellati; phylum Candidatus Woesearchaeota; species Candidatus Woesearchaeota archaeon. The sequence goes on along the minus strand of JACPIK010000002.1, from coordinate 1,046,962 downwards.
ATAACGCTGACCTTCAGGCGATGTAAAAAAATCAAGATGGTGGTGTTCTTGATCGATTTTTCCTAGACTATAAAGATAGGGTCCTAAATCTTTGAAACTTAATTTAAAAAATACCCTCGGATAAGAAGCAGTTAAAGGTAAAGAGTTACTAATCTCTTCTAAATGGTTGGAAGCTAATCTCACGGCATCTTCTCGTACAGGTCTAAACGATTTTGCAAGAGCATGGAGCGCCCTTTCTATATCCTTCTCAGCAATGGTATAACAACAATACAACGTGCCCATACGAAAAGAAAAAGAGGCTTATTTTAAATAAGTTTAGAGGATAGTCCCTTAGAAATAGTGACAAGATGGCCTCCCATTGATAGAATTATCTTCAAATCCGTAACCACTAATTATTTAAACACTTCTTACACTCACACAACCATGACACTTACCGTTCAAGAACGTCTTGCTCTCATCAAGGAAGTTGGTGAAGAAATCATCGGTGAAGAAGAGTTAGTTGAACTTCTTAAGACTAAAAAGAAAATAATTGCATATGATGGATTTGAACCCTCTGGTCGGATTCATATTGCTCAAGGGTTATTACGTGCTGTTAATGTCAACAAACTCACAAGAGCCGGCATTACCTTTCGTTTTTGGGTAGCTGATTGGTTTGGTTTACTTAACAATAAAATGGGTGGGGATTTGGAAAAGATTCAAACAGTTGGTAAATACTTTATCGAAGTGTGGAAAGCCTGTGGCATGGATCTAACCCATGTTGAATTCATCTGGACAAGTAAATTTATCAAAGAACATCCTGAATATTGGGAAACGGTTCTCAAAATTTCCATGAATGCAACAGTACAACGGGTGCTTCGTTGTGGTCAAATCATGGGCAGAGAAGAATCAACCAACAATCCAGCGAGTCAAATTCTCTATCCAATCATGCAAGCAGCGGATATTCATCATTTAGAAGCAGATATTGCACAACTAGGAATGGATCAACGCAAAGTCAATATGCTTGCTCGTGAAATTTTCCCTAAGTTGGGATTTACTAAACCTATTGTAATAAGTCACCATATGCTTATGGGTTTATCACAACCTCCTGCAACTGATAAGATTGGTGCAGATCGAGCTATTGAAGTTAAGATGAGTAAGTCAAAACCTGATACTGCGATTTTTATGACTGATAGTGAAGAAGAGATTAATCGCAAATTCAAAAAAGCGTATTGTCCTGAGAAACAGGTTGAAGATAATCCTGTATTGGAATATTGTAAATATATTGTTTTTGAAAAAATTGAATCATTTACTATTGAGCGTCCAGAGAAATGGGGCGGTAATCTAACATTTAACAGTTATGATCAGTTAGAAAAAGCGTTCATCAATGGCGACGTCCATCCTGCGGATCTTAAAACAGCTACTGCCAAATACATTAATCAATTTCTCATGCCTGTGCGAGAACACTTCGAGAAGAATAAAGATGCCAAGAAGCTTAAAGAGTTAGTTGAAAGTTGGCAAGTCACGAGATAATTTTTCTGAACTTATTCAATCTTTACAAAACATTTTTATAGCAAGTATACTTTTAGTATACTATGGATGTCACAACTGTAAAAATTCATAAAAAGACAAAAATGGCAATGGATGAAATAAAGCAGAAAAACGAAACCTATGATGATGTTATTGCACGACTTGCAGTAAAAGCGAAGAAACAAAATCTTGTACGTGAGATGATTGCCGGCTATAAAAATAAAGCGAATGAGGACAGAGAAATTCTTGGAGAGTGGGAGGGAACTTCTGGAGAATTAGAATAATGGTAGATGTAAAAAGAGGAGATATTTGGTTAGTTAATCTCGATCCAACAATTGGACATGAGATCAACAAATCCAGACCCGCAGTCATTATTCAGAATGATGTGGGCAATAAGTATAGTACTCTTACGATTATTGCACCCATCACTTCTCAAAACGTTGATAAGATATATCCTATGGAAGTGTTGCTCACCGCTCAGAATGCACGTGTTGAAAAGTCTTCAAAAGTGTTGTTAAATCAAATTAGAGCGATTGATAAGCAGCGACTCATCAAAAAGTTGTCTAAGATTGAGGACATAACAATGTGCGACGTTGACGAAGCACTTAAGATAAGTTTGGGATTATTGTAGTCTAATTCTTTACAAATGTTCAATTCTTAGTACTCCTTGGGGGGTGACTAATTATTTTAAAGACGTTTTTCTTGATTATGGGAAAGGGAGGTGTTTACATTGGAAAAAAGTAATCATACAACAATCATTATTGCAGTTGTTGCATTAGTTGCTATCGTTGCAGTTGTTATGTTTGGATTCAATAAGACTGAATTTAGTTCTGTCTCTGAAGAAGGAGAGGAAGGAGCTGTTGCTGGAGAAGCGATACTTGCACGTGGAAATCTACTTCCAGCTGGACAAAATCTGGTGTTTATAGGTTTTAACACTATTAGTGACCATTACGGCAACGTTGATTTTCAAACTACAAAGACAGCATCTCAGATTTGTCGGGACATGGGTTATAGAGGATGCTTTGCTGGGCAGATGGAAAAGATAATGCATTATTATGAAAGTGCCGATGGTTCTTGCCGTCGACCACAGTTCCAACCCGCCGACTCTGTTCTAGTTCCTTGTAATGAGGCTGGTCGAGCTATCGATGACCGATTATGTCAAACTTGGGATGCACCTTCCGTCGAACCTGAGTTAGGAGATAATAATTATCATCAGATTTTAACAGAAGTTATCTGCAAGAATTAATTGTTTTCTTTCTTCTCTTTTTTTCTTACCCCAACCCCTACAAAAACATTTTTACTTCCCTTTCATTAAAATCGTTACCGACTTACTAAAATATTTTTTTGCCACACGTTTTACATCCGCAACCGTAACTGCTTTTATTTTTTTTACATAATCCTTTAAGTCTTGGGTGTTACCTAATTGTTCCCAGAATAATAATTGATCAGCGTATTTTTGTGGCTCTTCTAATTCTAACAAATAATCTCCTTCCAAGTAATCTTGCGCTTCTTTGAGCTCTTGTGCCGTTGTTTGTTGTAATTTTGTGAGTTCTTCTGAGATTACTTTTTGTGTTGTCGAGATTTTCTCTTTGTCAATCGTGGCATATATTGCGAAATATCCATATGTTCTCTCTGCAACATGTTCTGTACCAACATCATAGGCTAAACCGCGTTTTGTGCGAATCTCACAAAACATTTTTCCACTTTGTCCCCGTCCCAAAATCCCATCAATAACTTGAAGCACATAGGCATCCGGATGAGAAGCAGGAACAGTTTTATAACCAATCATAAGGTAGGTGTTCGTTGTTTTTTTCGGAACTTGAATTACTTTACTTCGCTTTAAAGCTGGTTCGTGAACGGTTTGAGATGTGGTTTTCTTCCCGCCGGAGAGGACAAAATATTTTTCAATGGTGTCCTTCCAAGCATCAATGTTTCCTACAATAGCAATAGTCATATTTTGCGCAATGTAGTGTTTACGAAAATATGCCCTTACTTTTTCAGGTGTTAGATTTTCAATTATCTTTTTGCTTCCGTGTGTGGGATATCGGCAAGGATGTTTGCTATACAACGCTTCTTGTAATAATAACCACTGATGGTACCGAGGTTCATCATCAACACGCCCCATCTCTTTAATGACAATTTTTTTTTCTTTTTCAACTGACTTTGGTTCAAATAAAGGATTTTGCAGGATGTCAGCAAGCACTGAGACTGCTCGTTCGAAATGTTTCGCAAGGACTTTGATGTAAAAATTGGTTCGTTCTGTGGTGGTGTACGCGTTGAAATCACCGCCTACACTTTCAATTTCATTTGAAATTATTTGATTTGTTGGTCTTTTAGTTGTTCCTTCAAAAAGAATGTGTTCTAGGTAGTGTGAGATTCCTCTTTCATCAGCTTTTTCATCATTGCTGCCTACTCCAATCATTACCTGGACGATTACGGCGTTGCCTGGTCGTTTTTCATAAAGTACTGTGATACCATTGGCAAGAACCTTTTTTTGCATAGAAAAATGATATTTTTTGGGTTTATAATGCTTGCGGGTGGCGAAAAGGGGATGAATCCCTCATTCAGAACTAATTTAACTTTAGAATTTCCTTTTGAAGATGTTCATATATTTTTTCGGAGTCTTGAATATGATCTAAGTGGACACTTCCCAAAATCGATCCTGCAGTAATGAGACGAATTGTTCCTGTACCCATCAACCGATTCCAAATTTGTTTGCTAAGTGTTATATCAGTAACTTTCGCATAGGGAACTACGTGACGGTTAATCACCCACCATCCATCAGCGTACTCTAATTTATCTTTAAAAAATCGGTATTCTCGTCTTTTAAAATCAAGATATCGAGGAATAATTGGAAGCACAAACAAAAAGAGAAGGAAAATAACTCCAAGTGGTAATGTAAAATAGGCACTCATTGCACTGATAAATATCAAGAATAAAAGACCTACAATAAAGAGAAACGAATTCCATAATAACATTGGAAGTAATGCGCTTTTAAGATTTGGTCTCAAGACAAACAACGGTTTGTTCGTTTTATCCATTCTTATAAGAGTTCTCATGATCTATATAAAACTTTAGAGGGGGCTGTTTTCGCTACATTTTTAACTTCTTGATTCTTTCTTGGTACTGTGAAACGAAAGGAACTTCAGCGATATCTTAAACTCAAGAATCTTGATCTGGCGCTCTTTTGCGATCCTGACCCTGTTCTTACCTATCTTAGTCAAGAAAGTCTCTCTCATGGGCTTATTGCTGTTACCAGAACGAAAACCTATGTGTACACTACTGCGTTAGATAAGCCTTCGTTGCCTAAAGACATTATTCAACGATCATATATCAGGGAGTGGCATAAACAACTCAAAGCCAAACGAATTGGTATAAATAAAGAGGCGCTTACGTTAAGTCAGTATCAAGGATTTCGTAAAGCTTTTCCTAGAGCTTCTTTTGTTGATGTTTCTTCTTTCTTGAAAACATTGCGTCGGTCTAAAGTTTCTCAAGAGATAAATAATATTGCACATGCTTGTAAAATTACGAGTGACGCGTTTGATGCTTTAATTAAGGAACTGCCAAAACAACGTCTCCGTACCGAATTTGATGTAGCATTCTTTCTTGAACATTACATGCGTTCTCAAAATTGTGAACTTGCATTCCCTACCATTTCTGCGATGGGTAAAAATGCTGCCGTTCCTCATCACAAAACTGACAATACTAAGTTACAGAGAGGATTTCTCTTACTTGATTTCGGAGCTCGCTACAAAAACTACTGTGCTGATATGACGCGTGTGCTTTTTCTTGGTAAACCGACAAAAGCAGAAAAAGAAATGTACCAACTTCTTCTTCAAGCTCAAGAAGCAGGGATCGTATTTTCCAAGCCTGGCGTTGATTTCAAACAAATTGATGGACATGTGCGTTCCTTACTTGGCAAGCACAAAAAAGCATTTATTCATTCTTTGGGTCATGGTGTTGGAGTCGAAATCCATGAGGACCCATTTTGTCGTCAAGGCGCAAAGATTGAGGAAGGAACTATTTTTACTATTGAACCGGGTGTCTATTTTGCGGGAAAATATGGTTTGCGCATTGAAGATACGTTAGTCATGCTTAATGGCAAAGCTACCATTTTAACAACTGCAACAAAAAAATTGGTTGAGATCGCAAGATTCTGATCGTAGTTTTCTTTAGAGTTTCGTCGGGTGATACTGTTAACTAATTGGCAGGCAGATGCTACGAGCCACTCCGTAGGAGCCGACCCTCGGCTCGTCATCGTCGATCTAGTTTGCAATTGCAAACGCCGATCCTGATGACGGATGACGCATCTGCATTTAAGTTAACAGTGTCCGTCGGGCAAAGGTTTATAACTCTTAAATTCTTACTTTGTACTATGCTTAAAGTCTGGCAACTTGTTAAATCTAAGAAAGATGTTCATCTCGTTTCTTTAGAAAAAGCTGATTCATCGTTGCTTTGGATTGATTGTGTTAAGCCAACATCTACAGAGTTCACATCAATTTCTAAGCGAACAGGAATCCCAATTTCCTCACTTAAAAAAACAACCAAAACTCATCAACGTCCACACATAATTGTTAACTCTGCTCACTCTCATATTCTTTTTGCAGGCACGGTGGAGGAGAATAATTCTCTTAAAACAACCTCTATTTCATTTTATTTGACAAAAGGGGCAATTGTCACTATCCATGAAAATCCTTTATCTAGCTTTACGACATTTGCTCAACTTGATCCCGAAGAGAAAGCATTATTGTTTTCTCATAATTCTTCCTATTTGTTGCTTCATCTTCTTCGAAAAATTTGTAATGATTTCTTTACAGCTCTTGAGAAAGTAAATGCTGAAATCGAAAATTTAGAGGAGAAAGTTTTAGAAAATCCATCGCATCAACTTTCTAAAAAAATATTCAGCATTAAACGTTCCTTGATTTTTTATGAACGATCTTTAATGCCCAACAAGGACGTGATAATTTCTTTGGAAAACGAGTTGTTCGGTCACGCTTCTCATGAAGAGAGATCGCTTCTTTCAGAGCTTGCAAATGATGTTAATGAGTTAGTGTATTTAGCTAGTACCTATCAAGATATTCTCACGAACGTGCTTGATATGTATCTTAATTCGATCAGCAATAACATGAACAAGATTATGAAAACACTTACGATCATCACAGCTTTTGTTATGATTCCTACTTTTATTGCAGGAATTTTTGGTATGAATTTCCTTATGCCTATTTATACTTGGAAATATGGTCACTTTATTGTTATTGGAGGAATGGCGTTTTCTATTCTGGTTTCCTCTATTATCTTCAAGAGAAAAAAGTGGTTATAATCCTTTGAAAAGGGATATGCGTTGTCTTTTTCCGTTAAACTTTTAAATAACTCATGGTTTTGCCATAACATTTATAAATAAGCACTAGGGGCTGTAGTGTAGCCTGGAAACAGGGTTACCAACAAAATCATAGATTTTGAGGTTGCCTTAGGCAACTATCACTAACGGTTTGGGACCGTTGAACCCCGGTTCGAATCCGGGCAGCCCCACTTTTTTGGAGGACAACAATGTCAAATTTATCTGCAAAACGCTTCGGCTCTCGTTATGGGCGCAAAACTCGCGCTAAGTTCGCACTAGTAGAGGGTCAACAACGATTACGTCATAAATGTCCCTATTGTAACAAACATGCTGTCAAACGACAAGCAATGGGTATCTGGACCTGTGGTAAATGTAATGTTACCTTTGCAGGAAAAGCGTATACCCCAACTTAATAAGGAGGCACCATGTATTACCTTTGCTTTGATTGTGGAAAGAAAGTGGAAGAAGAGTACACTAAGACTAAAGTTCGTTGCCCATATTGTGGTGGCAAGGTTCTCTACAAAGACCGTCGCCATGTTGTAACTGTCAAAGCTCGGTAATATTGTTCTACAATGAGTCCGACAAAAGTTCAACAGCTCCAGTTATTGCAGCAAAATATTGAGAATCTTGCGTTGCAAAAACAGCAGTTTTCGTCTCAACTTACTGAACTTGATTGTGCTCTAGGCAATTTGAGTAACACTTCTCAATCTTATAGAATTATTGGCAAACTAATGATTGCAACTTCGAGTGTTTCTCTTCAAAAAGAGTTAGAAGAAAAACATGATATTCTACGCTTACGTCTCGAAAATGTGGAAAAACAAGAAGAGAATCTCACTAAGAACATGGAACAAGTTCAAAAAGATGTTGTTGCGGAGTTGCGTAAAAAATGATTTTAGTTGATCTTGATAAGGCAGTTGGAAATCTGAGTTTGATTGTTGAAGAAGGAGAAGTAAGCAAGAAATGTTCAGATAAAATTCAGAAAATCATTACATTACTTCGTAGTTCTGATGAATTATGTGTGGAGAAAGCACTCCTTGAACTTGAAGAAGTTGCTAACTATGATCTTTCTTCTTATAATCGCACGCAACTTTGGGAGATTATTAGTGTTCTTGAGACAAAGGGATAGAATCTATTCTTTATTTGTTAGGGTGTTGATTAATAGTTAAACTTTTAGTTAATCTCCATTTTTACAACTATTTTTCTCTAAACTGCTTTTAATTAATGTGTTGGGTATATGTAAAATGTCTCCGGATTTTGTACGCATTCGTACTTCAAAATATCCCGTATGTTCTATTAATCCGGTAATGTTGTTTACACAAATCTTTTCTGTGCTAAGTTCTTTTTCTTGTTTTTGGCGTAGCCACCTTCCTGCCCAGAAGTTAGGGATGCTATCTCGTAGTGAGACAAATATAGTTAGGCTGAAGAGTAATACAACTATTCCAATAAATGATGCGACTACTAATGAGGTGATATTGAGACGATTAAGCACGAGAACGATAGTGATAAAATAGATAATATAAGATACAGCTGTGCTTATCTTTTCTTCACCATTTTCAAAAATATTTCGTTTTGAGAGAATTTTATTTAGTTCTATTTGATGTAATACTTTAGATAATAATTTTTTACAGGTAAAACCTATGGCAAATCCAACTAAAAGAATCACGCTGGCTGTGGCTATGATGTAAAAGAGACTTTCTGCTGTTTGCAGGGTTTGAAAGATTTTGTCTAACATGTTTGGTTATAATGGTTCTGGTTCTTATATACATTACGTTCTAGTGGCTTTAAAGTATGATTCTTGAAGTCTTTTTCTTCAGGGTTAATTTTTTTCTAAATATTTAAAAGAAATTAATCTTAATAAGTAAGTTGTGATCTGTGAACTGTGTATTTGTTATCAGGAGACGTTTCGTCTGATTGAAATGACTCGGCATAGTTTTTGCGTTGTTGTTCAAAAACCGCTTAAAGAAGGACACATTATGGTCTTGCCACGCCAGCATATTGAATCATTTCTCGATCTAAGTCCAGATGAAGCTAAAGACTTGTTTGACCTTGTGGAACTAATGCGTTTGCGTCTTAATAAAATCTATTCAGAGGATGTTTTGATGGTGCGTAATACGGGAATTCATAGCACTCAATCACATATTCATATTCATCTTCTTCCTAGTAAGGGGTCTCTACGTCAACTTACGAGTGTATATGAGCAAATCCCTGCGCGAGCCAACATTGTCGATGAGGTTAAGGTAGCTACACAACTACGCGAACTGCAAGCAAAAAGCTCTTAAAGCTGCTTTAAGAATACCTCTATTATGGTTGATTATGCTGAACAGATTAAAGCGTTCCAGGACGAAATTAAGAAAACAAAGTATAACAAGGCTACGCAAGGTCATATTGGGATTGTTAAGGCAAAAATTGCACAACTTAAACAAAGACAGGAGGAACGCGTTGCGCAGAAAACGGGAAAGTCTGAGCATGGTTATACTGTTCGTAAAAGCGGTGATGGCACGGTTTTATTGTTAGGTTTTCCTTCAGCAGGGAAGTCAACTCTTCTTAATACACTTGCAGGAACTCATTCCGAGGTTGCGGCGTATGCGTTTACAACTCTTACTTGTATTCCTGGAATGATGGATTACAAACAAGCTAAAATCCAAATCTTAGATGTTCCAGGAATTGTTGCAGGAGCTGCATCTGGTCGTGGACGCGGTAAAGAAGTTCTGGCGGTTATTCAAAGCGCTGACTTAGTCCTGGTTGTTGTTGATGTGATGCAACCAGAGCATTATCCTGCAATTTTACGTGAGGTTTGGGAAGCGCGTATTCGTCTCAATCGTAAACGTCCAGAAGTTTTTATCAAAAAGAAAGCACAAGGTGGAATTCAAATTGGTAAAACAGTGCCATTAGAGATTGATGATGATACAATTCGTAAAATTTTGCGTGAATTTAAAATTATGAATGCAGAGGTTCTCATTCGAAGTCCCATTGATATTGACAGTTTAATTGATTGTATTGAAGGTAGTCGTAAATATGTTCCTGCGGTTGTGTGTGTTACTAAAGCAGATTTAGTGGATGCTGACACTCTTGATCGAGTTATGCACGAATTGAATGCAGATATTGCTATCTCTGCAGCGCAAAGTTATAATATTGAAATGTTGAAAGAGACGATTTTTCAAAAATTGGATTTTATTCGTGTTTATCTTAAAGAACCCAGAAAAGAAGCCGATATGAAATTGCCACTTATTATTTTTCGCGATGCGACAATTAGTGATGTTTGCAATAAACTTCACAAAGATTTTGTTGCAAAGTTTAAGTTTGCGCGGGTTTGGGGTAAATCTACTAAATTTCCAGGACAAAAGTTAATGACAAATCACACCCTTACTGATGGAGATATTCTCGAAATTCATTTGAGGTAGACATGGTTGGAGAGATTGTCATTGTTAATGAACACGACCAAATAATTGGTTATAAAAAACGCACCGAATGTTTGCCTCACGAGATCTACCGTGTTTCTGCTCTTATGGTCAAAAATTCAAAAGGAGAAGTTCTCTTAGCTCGTCGCGCATACACCAAAAAGCACGATCCTGGATGTTGGGGTCCAGCTGTTGCGGGAACTGTCGAGAAAGGTGAAACGTACGAGCAAAATATCATTAAAGAGGCGCAAGAGGAATTAGGGATTGAGAATGTTCAATTTGAACAAGGGCAAAAAAGAGAATCGAAAGGAAAGTATCATCATTTTACGCAGTGGTTTAACTGCATTCTTGACTGGCCTATTACCAAATTTAAAATCCAAAAAGAAGAAGTTGATGAAATTAAATGGTTCACAGTCAAAGAATTAGAACGAGAATTGAAAATTAATCCAGAACAATTTATTCCTAGTATACAAAGAGAGCACGATATCTATGTCAGATGAGATTCCTATTGTTAATGAACAGGATGAGATTATTGGATATCGCAATCGTACGAATCTCAAAGAAGGGGATATGTATCGTGTCTCGATGGTTTGGATTACTGATAGCAAACAGCGTATTCTTCTTGCACAACGTTCTAAAATAAAGGCTCTTTCACCTCTATGTTGGGGTCCCGCTGCAGCAGGTACGCTTGAACGTGGTGAAACATACGAACAGAATATCGTTAAAGAAGCTATGGAGGAATTAGGTATCATTGGTATCAAGTTTACCAAAGGTGTTAAATTTAAACAGCAAAGTACTCGTAGTTATTTTGTTCAAACATTCTTTGCCACTCTTGATCGTGCAGAAAAAGACTTTCGTATTCAAAAAGAAGAAGTCGAGCAAGTTAAATGGTTTACGCGCAGTGAGTTACGTAAAGAATTTTCAGCAAATCCAAAGAGCTTTGTACCTTCAATGAAAACGTATATTGAGTTGTTTTGTTGATGTTCTTACTCGTCTTTTTGAACTGTTTTCTCTTTTCCAAATAATCCTACTTTATAGCTTAAAATTTGTTTTAAACCCAAGCAGGCAACTCCTATTGTAGGATAGACAATTGGTGCCACATCTTCTTGTGCGATCATATTGGATTTTGCTAAAGTATAATGAGTACTAATTGTTGCCAATGCATGTACTAATGTTGTTACTATATTTGTTTCAAAAAGTCGCTTTAATGTCTCTCTATATGATCCTCGTTCCCCTTGTACTACAAATAGTGCGATGTATGTGCCAAAATTAGTTCCATAATACGCAACCGTCTTTGCAGCATATGTTAATGTTGCTTCTATCCCTTCGCTTGCCCCTTGATCTTGTAAGTGCCATGAAGTACTAAACGCTGCAACGTAACTTCCTGTAATCGCTGCAACTTCAGCAATTCCATATCGACGATTTGCAGGATTGGCAATTACTTGTTCTAATCGACTTAACATCATTTGAAATTTCTCATACTTATTCAAAAGTCTATCCTTAATTTTGAGGGAAAATCTTATTCGTTTGATAGTAATCAGTAACATTTGTAAGAGGATGATCTATTGGTGTATAAGAAGGCATCAAAAGTGTCACTAATACAAACATCAAGAAAATACCAACTAATACACTAAACACCATACCTATATGGTACACCCTCATATGGAATGCTGCACATAGAAAATGATTCTCTTCATCTGATCGTAAATGAATAAAAAATAAGATCAAAAAAGTAATGGTGGCTGCTGCAAGCCACAACCCTACATTACCAGATAGAAGAAGAATGAAGGGGGATAAGAAGAAGATTAGTCCCATCATATAGAAAAACCATTTTTTACCACTAATGACTTCACGCGGAGAAGTAAACTTATGAGATTGAATATTGTTAATTAGATCTTTAGCCATAAATCTATGTAGATAGAGATCAAATATAACTTTTTCGTATTAGTTTTATTCCTTCCCTAACTTTTATATAAAATCGTTAAAATTAACCACTTATGTGTGGTATTATTGGAGTATTGGGAAATCCTCAGGCACATTCACAAGTAGTTAATGGTCTATCACAATTGGCATGTCGAGGTAGAGATGGGGTAGGAGTTACGGATGGGGGTTATGTTCAATATGCAAAAGATACCGCTCAATTAACTCATCTTACCGGTGAAAACATTCTTGGTCATCGTCTTCATGCGGTTGTTGATCATGTACCTCAACCACTTAAAGAGAAAGGAATTTTGGTTGCTAATTGTGAAATTTATAATTGGCAAAAATTAGCTCAGTTATATTCAATAGAGGCAAAAAATGATGCTGAATTGCTTCTTAAATTTCTTGATAAATTTGGTTTAGATTTGGAGAAGATGGAAGAACTTGATGGCGTGTTTGCTTTTGCCTATTGGTTTGAGGGTAAAATTATTCTTGCACGAGATCTCATCGGAGAGAAACCAATTTGGTATAGTGCAACGCGTGATGCGTTTGCATTTGCTTCGGAGAAAAAAGTTCTGGAGAAACTAGGATACCTTGCCATCGAAGAGCTTCATCCTCGACGTATTCTTACATATAATTTAGAAACTAAATCGGTCTCATTTTGTGATAGGTCGTTTGTTGCATGTGTTCCGGAACATACGAACGATTTCGAAGTTCTCAAAGAAGAAACAAAACAACTATTGCACAAAGCCATTCTCAAACGTATCCCTAACCAAAAATTTGGAATTCTCTTTTCTGGTGGTGTGGATTCAACCTATCTTGCCAAAGTCTGTAAAGATCTAGGGCACGACGTTGTGTGTTATACTGCCGCGCTGGACGTAGCTGATACTGCGGTTCAACCAACAGATCTTATTTATGCTCAAAAAGCTGCAGAGCAACTTGGACTTTCTCTACGTGTGAAAAAAATCACTTTAGATCAAGTTCCTGCGTATCTTGAAAAGATAGTGCCACTCATTGAGGATTCTAATGTCGTTAAAGTGGGTGTTGCTCTTCCATTCTTTCTGGCATGCGAGATGGCAAAAGATGATGGTTGTAAAGTTATTCTTTCTGGTTTAGGCAGTGAGGAAATTTTTGCAGGGTACGAACGTCATCTTCATGCGTTTAATATTAATCAAGAATGTATCGCCGGATTACGTAAAATTTACGAACGTGATTTGTATCGGGATGATGTTGTTACGATGTACCATTCTTTAGAATTACGTTTGCCTTTTCTTGATCGTGAGCTGATGGATTATGCTCTTAAAATTCCTGCGCAATACAAAATTAGGGAGGGGATGTCTAAGCACATCTTGCGTTTAATTGCTCAACAAGAAGAAGTACCCTCTGAAATTGCTTGGAGAAAAAAAACAGCAGCGCAATATGGCTCTCGTTTTGATTATGCTTTAGAAAAACTTGCGTCCAAAAGCGGTTTTTCCTCAAAGTCAGCATATCTTAGGACATTTTATCCAAATCATAATCTAAAATTAGGAGTATTATTTTCGGGTGGAAAAGATTCAACGTATGCTGCGTATATTATGAAAAAACAGAATTATGATCTTACATGTCTGATTACACTGAAATCAAAAAATGCTGATTCATTTATGTTTCATACACCAGCAATTGAAATTACATCGTTACAAGCGCAGACAATGGGTCTGCCTTTACTTGAGCAAGTAACTCTGGGCGAAAAAGAACGAGAACTTGACGATTTGCGTCTGGCACTTTTGCGGTCACAACAGGAGTATCACATTAAAGGTATCATCACAGGGGCTGTTTTTTCTACCTATCAACGCGACCGTATTGAGAGGATTTGTGAAGAACTTGGGCTTAAAGTGTTCTCGCCTTTATGGCATAAAAGTCAAGAGCAAGAGATGAATGAACTTTTTGACCATGGATTCACGTTCATGCTTACAGCAGTAGCTGCAGAGGGATTAGATGCTTCATGGTTGGGTCGACCTTTGATTCTATCTGATCTTTCTCGTCTTAAAAAACTTCAGGATAAAATCGGTCTTAACATGAACGGAGAAGGGGGAGAGTTTGAATCTTTAGTGCTTGATTGTCCACTTTTTGAGAGTCGAGTTGAAGTAGTTGATTTTCGTATTGAAACTTCTTCTTCATGTTCTGCTCGACTAGAAATCATATCTGCTCGTCTGGTTCCAAAGAAAAATTAGGAAAAAACGAAATTTTACAAAATTTCTCATTAATAGATTTTTGTGGATTTTTTGTGACGTGAGGATTATATAGAAATCCAACAAAATAATTCGGCAAATGTGTTGGATTTCTAATAGGAAACCAACCTACAGCACCGAAGAACTTAGTTGGTTTCCTATATTATGGATTAATCACAGATGTATAATTCAGCTTGAACAATACCTATGCCTTCTACTTGCAACGGAAATGGTTTTGAACTGTCACGGTCTTTTCCCGCACTACTTTTTGGACAACCTCCTCTTAGGGAGAGGATTGGATCTATTGGTGTGAAAACCTGTCTGCCTTCTGCTTGTATTACTGTTATTTTCATCTCATAGCGTTTATGCAAACTCTCTGGCGTTGCTTGTCCTAGTGATTGATCCAGTAGCGTGGTTACTGTTTGTTCGAAAAAGGCACAACTGTGTTGGGGTAGCCCATCTGCTCCTTGGCAATTATAATCAGAACTGCTTGGGGGACTGTGAAGAACACAATCTTCAAGTATTTTTTCTCCTAATGGCAATGGGACTCTATTTCGATCTGCAGCATCATAACAACTTTCATCAGTAATTGTGGTTTTTAAGATTGCGGCGAGGGTGCTTGTTGCCAACTCTTTACGTGTAAAAATCTTTTTATCGTCTGCGGTTTTAAGCGCAAAAATAGCCATAAAGATCATGCCTAATGAAATTAATAATACAATCACTACTAATCCAATGACTTCCATTTGTCCAAGTTTATGGGTTGTTCTTCTCATGGTGCAAGTATTTCTAATCTTTTCTAATTTGGTATTATTATTGTAATTATATTGTTGGATTATTTAGGAATATACTTCGACATGTACAATTCCAAAGCGATGCATACCTCGTTGGGTAGTTTCGTCACGTAGCGTCACGACGAAATCAGTTTTCTCTTTATTGACTGATGGTTCTTGTGTGTTAGGGTCAATTTTTATTTTGTTATAAATAGTCCATTGTTGAAATGTAGGAGGATTGCCTGTTCCAGGATACAATTCTTGTACGGTGATGGTGGCGTAACCAAACATTTGAAAATAGTAATTCATGTTGTTTTTTGTGATATCTTCAATGTGTTTGAGTTTAGGCACATCAAAACAGAATGTATCGGTCTCGGCGTTGCCTTTGGTGCATATTAATTCTGGTAAAAAGAGCGCGCGGGTTGTTACTTCGATAGCTTGACGTTGATCTAGCTCTCGTTCCTTTTCTTTTATTGCTCCTTCTTGATAGCGTGCATAAAAGACAATACCAAAAATAAGTAGAATTAAGAAGATTAAAAGAACTGCAATAGTTTCAGTCATATTTACTTGTCCACGTTTTGAGTTTATTCTTTGCTCTTGTTTTTCCATTTTTGTTTTCGTGTTTTTTTCTGATTATTGTTTTGAGCCTATCATTAAGTTTTGTTTTGAAATTTTAATTATTGATATTGTGTTTATTATTATCTAATAGAGTGTTAAACAACCATTTCGTGAAAGGATCGTATTTTGTTCCTGAATTTTTGCTGCATTGGTGATAAGTCCTCCAAAATCACAGGTTGGTTCCTGTTTACATTGAGATGCTGTATTTGCCATAAAATCAAGAGGCGCCTGGAGCGCTTTGAGAAATTCCAAACAAGGTAAAGTTGGATCTGCTGCTTGATAATACTGAATCATTTCTGCCAATTTTCCAGTATCTTGCTTTGAGTAAATCTGACTGACATATTCAAGACGTTCGAACGCTTTTTGCATATTACAACGATATAGTTCTTCACTTCCGGAGAAAATAGCTGCGTATTTTGTAGCGTCACGTTGAGATGCTACTGAGATAATTGACATCCCTTCAGGACGAGACCCTCTGCTTAAAACCCAAGTCTCGCCCTTTTTCTGATAGAATTTTACGTTGTTTGCTCCAAAGCTAACAGCGCTGACTCGATTATCAGCAAGGGATTTGATTTTAAGCGGAGGAGGCGTTGTGGGTATTGTTTTTCCATCTAGATCGATAAATCTTACTTGATAATTATTTTGAGGATCGGCAAGTGCATAGGCAGCAGGATCACTCAGAATTTGTTTGTTAATTTGGTTGCGCGGATCACTGTCTTTGGTTGCTTTATCAAATTCGTTGATGAATTCTATTGAAGAAGGTGTTGAGCCTATTACAAAATATTTGGTATTAGGAGAGGTTACAAATAAAAAGTCAATTACTTTGAATGGAAACTTATAAGGCAAGCTCCAAAGAATTAAACGAGGGGTTTGTAATTCATATGGTGAGAAAATTGGTGCAATCGCGGCATCTTCTTTGGCTATTGTATCTTTTATGGAATACGTTGTGACGCGTTCATCACACTCAAATTGAAGAGTATATTCTGTAAGACCACTGGTATCAATAGGAGTTTTGGTATTTTCTGATGCTTGCGCTCCGGTAAAAATGGAATCTAAAATGGTAATGACATCAAAACTGAGTTGCTGTTCTGCAGTAGCTTTTGATTTTACAATGAGTCCAGCGAAAAAAAGGAGAATTACTGCGCCGGCAATTGCTACATAAATCCAGTTAAATGTGATGGAAATTTCTCCTTTACGGTGGCGTGTCATGATGGTTTTGGTAAGTTATAGTTTAATTTCAAGCGTTAATTTAATTCTCGTGTGGAAGATAGGGTGAAACTTCAGTATGATCTCCTTTCCCTTCAAGAATGATCGAAAATGAGCCCCGTGTAATGGTTTGACAGAGAAAACCAGTGGGTTGGTCATCTTTGTCAAGTAAGCTAATCTGATGCACTTTTATAGGAATTGAGACTTGCGGGGTGAGAAAGACGTTTTGATCAATAGTGTCATAGGCAGTGTTACTTCCTTTTTCGTCTTGCGCTGTTTTCCACGCATCGCAGGCAATTTGGTTTTCTGCGCATAATCTATCTAATTGATCTTGATCATATCCTTCATAATCTAAATTAATAAAACAGATTTTTGTGAATTCTGAACCTGGGTTAAAATCTTCTTTACGAACTGAGCCGTATTCGGTATATATTTTTTTTATTGATCCTTCAAGATCGTTTTTGAATTGGACAAATTGAACTTGTTCACCACTATCCATGAAACTTACTATTGCTTTAAATCCAAAAATAGCAATTAATGCAAATGTAATAGCGGCAACGATAAAGACAAAGACTTGTCCGACACCCATGGCTTTTTTGTCGATTCTTATATTTATCATCATTTCTTTCTCTCTTTTGCTAGTTTTTGCAATTTACCAAATAGATCATTGGCTTCTTGTTTGCTGACTACTTGTCCGATATTTTTCTCTTTGGTTTGCTTTGCAATTTGCTCGATTTTGTTAAAGATATCTTTTTCTTCTTTGCGAAGTCCTGGTTTGATTTCGTCTTTGTGATCTACATAGGTTTGAGCAACTTTCTGTAATGCAGGAAGTGTAGCACTTTTACCTACTAGTTTTTCTATATGGGGTATTTGTTTTGAATTTTGGGAAAATGAATCAAAGACTCCTGCACGTTGACGTTCTTTGCTACGTTGTGAGCTTTGATATCGCATTTCTTGAAGTTTTGAACGAAGACCACCTAAGAGACCAGTTTCTGCTGTCGCTCCTGATGAAGTAGAGGTGGCATTACGTGATATATTTTCTACTTTTCCCGATCCAGTGGCACCGCCTTTTTTATAGAAATATATGAGGAATGCAGCAGAACTTATCATCATGACTAGTCCAATTATCATGAATACTAAAGGTAATGAATCAGTCTGTGTTGGTTCAGGAAGGATATCATCTATAATTGAAGGTTCCTCTTTTTCGGGGTTTTCTTCAAGGGGATTAGGAGGTATCACGTCGGCAATACAGGGATCACTTAGAGCAACAAACTCTTGATAATTGGTATATCCATCGTCATCGTAATCCTCAAGGTTATCTGAAATTCCGTTAGCGTCACTATCTTGTTCTTCTGCATTAAGAAGACATAGTTGCGAATTAAAACGTTTTTCCCAGGCATCAGGCAACTGATCGCTATCCGTGTCTGTTTTTGCTTGTTCTTCATCTACTTGTTCATCACTACACCCTTGCATGTCAACAATTGCTCCGGCTTGGGTTTGACTACAACGGTCGCATTGTGTTGTATCAATACGTCCATCTCCGTCGTTATCTATTAAGCTAATTTGGCGTGAAGATCGTACGCTGTTTCCTACATAGTCTTGAGCACTATAACAGATGTATCCTGGTTGCGTGAAAAGAACATTTTGTCCATTATAAGAAAGATTGGCAACACAATTGTTTGATGGACTTACTCCGTAGGTAAAGTTTCGGCAATCCTCACCAGGACATAATAGAGTTACTGTTGCACCATGGCATAATGTTGAATTTACTGCTACTTGTATATCGGGGGGTGTTGTGTCATCTACGCATACTGAATAATCAGCGGGAGTGATGGTAAAACCATTACTTTCAAAAGGTGGTCCACGATTTAGCGCTGCATCTGTTGCTTGTACTCGTACGCTGTATTTGTGATACGGTGTTAGGTTGGAGAGGGGAACATTAAACGGATTTATAGCAGGGATGGTAAGATTTGAGACTAAGATATGTGTAGGGGCAGGGAGAGTTGGATTAACCCGTGAAGAATTATTTATTCCAATCCCCCTATTCCCTGTTTGGTTGGTATTATTGTTTGTACTATTAGAATTATTTATGGGAGTAGGAGGAATAATTGTTTGACCTAGATCATAGATTTCGTACGTGTACTGTGTTAGATTTTCTTCTTGGCTATATACTTGAACTGCGATATCGGCTTGACCACAGGTGATGTTACCGTCACTAATATTGGTAATTGTAGGTGCAGTTTGATCAATGGTAAAACTCATGAGGTTTTCAACAACGTGATTTCCTGCCATAGTACAACGGATAGGATATTGGTAGTGTCCATCTTGAAGTCGTTCTAATGGAAGAGTATGGAGTAGTTTGCCGCCTGTTACACTAAATGGTAGATATTCAACATCTTGACGATATTCGCATAATGCATTCTTGGATGTTTCAACTTCGGCAAGTATAGTATTAAAATTAAAATATTCTCCAAAAGGAAAAATTCGCAAGATATTACCTAGTTGTGCATAATCAATTATTAATGGTACTGTTTGAGGTTCTGAGAGAGCATCAGCGCCGTTCTTACAAATCGTGGTAAGAGGAATGGTCGTACTTAATCCTTGAAAACGTATAGGGTAGGAAACATTGTGGTGAGTATCAAGTACTTTTTCATTACGCGCTGCTCCTGGAAAGAGATAGCGCATAGTTTCAAACGTGGTGATGCCTTCTCGATCATCAAATTTACAAATAGTTTGGTCATCAGTTCGCACAAAAAATGTTGTTTTTGCTCCTTCAAAGATAGGGTTAGGGAGGGCAATGGCTTCTTTAATTTGCGGTGCGGAAGGGTCATAGACAAGAGTCATTTTCTTTTGAGGGCTTATACGGTTGTGATCGTCTTCACATTGTACAAAGAGATCATATTGTCCCCCTTCTTGTGGGTAGGCTGCGGTTCCAGCAGAAATGGGGAATCGATCAAGACGATATTTCGATGCGCCTTCTGCTTGTAAAATTCGAACTGGTGGTATATCCTCATATTCAAAATCAGGTACAAAATCAAAACGACAACTCGTGCTTGGTAGGCGGGTGCTAAAACGCCATTCAAATTCAGGTTGGGAGCTTACTCCTATAATTTCTGATTTATAGGTATAGGGTTGAGGATTTTCAAGTGTAATACCAAATCCATCAATAGATGCAGTTCCACATTCAATTATTAATGGGAGATTGTTAGGTTGATCTTTAGCGTAATAACAAATAGTGGACGAGTTTTGTATTTTGAATGGGGTTGTGAATGTTTGATAGGTTGTAGGGTCAGCTCCTCGGCAGGAAAAATCTTTTTCTGGTCCTATGCAGTAGTGTAAACTAGCGCAAGGAAATCCATGGTCCTGCGTGCCACATGTTAAGCGTATGTCTGCCGAGGCAAAATAAATTCTTTCCCAGTTGTTTGCAACTATTTCTTCTTGTTCTCCATCTTCACCGATAAATAAAGTTGCTACGGGAGCAATTTGATCAATACTAAATGAGAAAATATCTTGGTATTCTTCTCCGGCTAATTGGTCTTGACAAGAGATTACAAAGTTTGTACTTTCATGGTAGCGTCCAGGATAATAAGGTGTGATATCAAGATCAGGAATAGTATGGCTTTTTCCATCTGGCGATGCAGTAAAATCAGTGATGTATTGGTATTGAGGAATACCATTGGACAGGGTGACAAAATGAAGTTGACAGACGGCAAGATCTTGCGTTCTTGCTTCGAATGTATGTTGTTTTGTTGCAAATAGACCTTGAGGGGAGATGATATCGATGCGCGTTTCGCGATCAAGGACAAATTCTTCACTTTGGTTAAATTGATTTTCATATTGATCTAAACATGATGCGGTTAGGTTATATCTCATTGCGTCAAGATTTTCAAATGTCGTTTCAATTCCAGTTTCTAAAAGGGGTTTTGAAGCAGTGATCAATTCACCTTGAGGAAGAAGGGGATCAAGTTCAAAGTTACATTGAATTGGTTCAGAAATATCTTCTAGATGAACTACTAGAGTTGATTTCGGAGGAGTTGCTGCTCTATTTTGAGGGTTAACTTGATTTTCTTCATCTTGGATGGAAGGTGTTTGAATTTGAGTTTTAAGTGTGAAATGGGGTTTCTTGATGTCCATAAAGAAAAAGAGTTCTTGCACATTTTCTTGGTTTTTGTAGATGTCTTTTGAGAAAAAGAGTAGTTTGAAATTTTGTGTTTGCGGAAGATTCTCAAGATCAAGATGTTCAAAAATATCGATTTGTTGAGTTTGTTCGAGTTTGCGATTGGTGAAAGTATGTTCTTGGAATTCTTCGAATGCAGTGCACGTATCGGGAAGATTTTCTTGTAATGGGTTTATACAAGTGTAGATCGAGCCAACAGCATTTTCATTATCTGTTATAGTGAGAGTAAAGTTATGGTCAGCAAGAGATACGGAAGGTGTGTTTTGATCGTTACTTTCTGCTATAGTAATAGGGGGAGTAATATCACGTTTGCATGCTGATCGTAATCCTCCACGTAAATCTTCACTGTTTGGTTCGTCACAGTCTCCTATGCCATCTCCATCTCCATCTTTCACACATTGGCCGTCTTCTTGATTGCCTAGCCACGTACAGCGATTCCATTTACATTGATCCTGTGAGAGAAGAAGGTTTGGTCCATTTTCACGTTGAGTGTTTTGCCCTCCCGTACATTCAAGAGGAGATTGATAAGTGTAACAATTTGCTGCGTCGGTTGGTTTTTCTCCACAGGTTTCACATGAGGTGAGGGCATTGCCGCTTTGCGCTGAATTAGAAAAACAACGACCTAATGCTGAGCAGACTTCTGCGGTGCAATAATAATTTTCAAATAAGACTGAAGATTGTAGTGCGGAGGGGTTAGTTGGTCCGCATAGCGAGCATTTGTCTGCTTTGTCATAATTTTCTTCTACGCAGTATCCTGCTCCGGTTTCTGGAGTGACTAATCCTGGGATGTTGAGGTTAGCATAGTCTAATAACGGTTGGGTATTTGATGCAGCGTCAACCCATTTACAAAGAGTGCCAAGGCAGTTATTTTGGACACATGCATCTTTACTTTGGTATTCAAAACAACTATCAATGTTAAGGCAGCTTTGACAGCTGTTAACAATACTTGACGATGAATCATAATAACAGAAGGTGGGTACTTGTTCACCTTGATCATCAGTGGTAGAATAACAACTTTCTTTAGTGTAATATAATCCGAAAGGGTCTCCTGATGCTAAACATTGAGCCTGACTGCGACAACTCGCTGTTCTTTCTCCTTCTCGAGCACAGAAATAGCGAACTCCGTTTTCAAGATCGTTAAATGTAGAACAATCTGTCGAATCTACTTGGTTCTCATCTGTACAAGTGTAACGAATCTCACGTTCATTTTCTGGACTGGAAGGATCATTGGCTAAACAGAATTGCGCCCACCCTGTTTGTGTATCATAACGATCTTCACAGAGCTTGTCTCCAAGAGTGATTTCGGTTGGTCTTGGGTTAAGAGATTGGTGAATTGGAGGAGGATAGTTTGCTACAATGGTATAGGTGTAGGCTGTTTGCCATTCAAGCGTTGAGTCATCATCAATAAAAATGCTGGCAGTTGCGGGCAGTACTTCGAATGCTTTTACTGTTTGATCAGGATTAATTCTCTTGAGTGTGTACCCAATTACTTCTTGACAGGGTTTTGACCAACTCAATCGTACTTTTTTCTCACCGGGGACATGTTGGGCATTAAAAATTTCAACATCTTTTTGTGGTGTAGCTCCATTTACTCCACATTCACTTGCTGTTTTTGTAAGAATTACATCATTGAGGACTTTAGGTTGGTTTTCAATGATAAATGGTTCACTCGTGTACTCATAATCTTGGAATCTGGCAATAAGAATATGTTCTCCTGGGTTTAGGCGGATCTCAAATCGTCCGTCTGGGTAGAGTGATTTTGCTCGAAAGATATTGTTGATAAAGATATCTGCGCCATAAAATGGCATTATTGTTCCATCTGGATTAACTTTACGAGTAACACCGCTGACAACTCGGTTGAGTTCAATTTCAAGTTGTAAAGTAATCTCGTCAGGTTGCTGACCTTCAACAATTGTGATCTGTTGTTGGGCTTGTCGGCGGTTAATTTTGGTAGCAGTGAGGGTGTAGGATCCGCTAGGAAGATTAGCAAATGAAAATTCTCCCTGCCGATCTGTTTGTATAGATACTGAAGTAGGTCCTTGAAGAAATACGGTTGCAGATTCTAATGGGGCATTAGGAGCATTAGCGTCACGCACAACCCCATGGATTACTCCTGTCCCGGCTTGTTGATCTTCTTGTACTGGTTCATTTGGTTGAGGCGCAGCTATATTTCCACATTGCGCGCGACATTCTTCTTCGTTTATTCCCGGTTGAAAGCGAGCTCCACTCATATCTCCCCAAAGTTGTAGAGCAGTGACGTCACAACTAAATTTGGTAGAAGTCATTTGACACGTTGGAGCATTGGCATTTCGAGGGTTATCAATTTGGCAGCATCCAAGACCGCATTGCCGGATCTCGTCTACTACTTGTTCTCCTTGTAAGGGGGAGGGTAAGTTGCTTGTGGCTTGGCTTGCTTGTACTTTACACAGGGCTAAAGGTTGAAATTCACAATCAACATTACATAAGATTTCTTCACAGGCTGGAACTTGATTGCAGCGTTGTCCTTCTACAAAAAAGGTGGTTATGTCATTACATCCTTCTGGTGCATTCTCTAGACAATCTTGTTGTGCTGTGGCAAAAGTTACGTCTTCTTGACAGAATAATCCTGAATCACTGGGGAAAATGTAACATCCTAATGCGTCGGCTTCGGGTGCGAGAGCAAGAGGTGAAACTAGGGCAAGAAAAATAGCTAGAACTATAACTACCATACCTCTTTTTTTTACGTTCATGGAACAGTAATAATGATTGTTTTATGATTTATAAACCTTCCGAGGTGAAAGAATTGTCTAAATTGTCTTTTTCGGCTGTTATTTTTGTTCTTTCTTTTTGCTTAATGAACGAAGTTGGTCAAAAGTATTAGGTTGGGAAGATGAAGTCTGCTTTTTTTGATGGGTTTTTACTAAACGATCAAGAGTTTTTAGTGGCCCAGATAGCTTTTTTTGAGGTGTTCCGAAAGCAAAGTATAATTGGGTTTTCTCTTTCTCTCTTTCTTGTTTGGGTGTGGGAAGTTTAGTTGTGGGGAAACTGGGATCAGGAAATTGAGCTGGAATAGACCATTTTAGATTGTTATCTTCCGTTTCTTCTTCATTTTCGGTTTTCGAAGTTGGTTGTAGGGTCTCAGATTTGATTTTTTTTTGTCGGAGACGACTAAATACAAAAAAAGCTATTCCCGCTAGGCTTATGACGATTAAGGGAATAATCACATTTGACGATGTCTTTTTTGATTTTTTAATTGAGTTTGATGAGTCTGCTGTTATGTTGTTATGTTCTTCTTGGGTAAGAGGTATGGCAGAGACACTTTCATCTTTGGTTTCTTCTTGTTTTCTATTTACTGTTTCTTTAGTTGTTGATACTTCTTCTGAGGGTAAATGCTCAAATGGGTTGGCACTTAATGCGCGCAGCGGGGCGCAATAATTCTCACAAGATGTTCGGTCCATTTGTGAATCGTAGTTAAATGCACTTGTTTGCCAGGTGGCAGCTTCTGTTTCACATAGACCTTTATTAGGAAGGAAAGTGCAGACGTTCCCTCCGTTATAATGAATCCGGCAGCACCCCGGAGTGCACCATGCATTTTGTTCTGATTCTATGATTGCGCCACTACTGCATTGATCTGCAAATAATTCTGTACAGGTTGTTTTACAAAGAATCCTCTCACATTGAGATTTGCTCTTACAAGGTGAGTCTGGTGAGAATACATCGTTAAGATTACAACTTTCAATACCCTCACATTCTTGTTGGGCTTGGGTTTCATCGAGATCTTGGCAGTAATAGGCACTTTCTGATTCCAGAAAACAACCGGTTGCTGCATACGTGAATGGAATGGCAATTATTGTTATTATCCAGACAAGACCTAAATTCCACCATGTTTTCATAAAAGGAGAAGAGATGTTGACCTTTATAAAAATCACCTGTGGTCTGTTCTTTTGGGCTCTCTAGAAAATGTCTCGCTCAGCCCCTCGCAGACCTGTTTTCTCGCTAGAAAATAGAATGTTTTTATGGAAAGCGAGGGCACAAGAAATCAAGCCCACAACAAAGAAACTACTTTGTTGGGGCACAAATGAGATCGCTATCTCATTTTGTGTAAAGACTTGATTTCTGTGCTGAAATCTGATAGTTTTCAAATTTCATGCATAGTTGTGGACAAAAGTGTCGGCTTCGCTGGCCACATGGCGACATTTTCTACTGGTCTGTTCTTGGGAAAACCTTATTAAACTTCATCTCTTATGTGGGGTTATGACTAAATTTATTGCTTTAGCTTCGGGAAAAGGGGGAGTCGGAAAAACAACTACAACCATTTCATTAGGGTACGCTTTAGAAAAGTTGGGGAAAGACGTTTTGATTGTCGATGGCAACTTAGTTACGCCTAATGTGGCAACTCATCTAGGTATGCCAAACCCTCAAGCGACGTTAAATAAGTTCTTACGTAAAGAAAAAGGCCTTAAAGACATTATTCATACTCATGAATCGGGGTTACGAATTATTCCTGCGTCGCCTTCGTTTGCGGAATTTCAAAAGACTAATGTGGGTCAACTTAATAAGCTCTTTTTTGCGTTGGATAATGTTGCGGATATTATTCTTATTGATGCACCAAGTGGTTTAGGGTATGATGTTGAACAAATTTTCAAAAATAGCGATGAAGTACTCGTTATTGTTAACCCTACTTTGCCTTCAGTAATGGATGCTCTTAAGACAATGCAGCTAGCCCAAGCTCATAATAATACTATCGCGGGTGTTATTCTTAATATGACACACAATGATCGTCATGAATTAAAACAACAACAAGTGGAAGAAATTCTTGGCCAAAAAGTGATTGCAAGGATATCTTTTCATAAGAAAGTACGTCGTGCATTGCATAAAGGCATGCCTCTTGCTGCTCTTTTCCCACGTTGTAAACCCTCTCGTGAGTTTAATACTGCAGCAAAATATTTAACATTTGAGTCTGAATCTACATTATGAAACTTCACACCAAACTAGCATTACGACAAAAAGGATGGAACTCTCGTGAAATTACTCGAGCGGAAGAAATTATTGCTCATGCAACACAAAAAAATATTGGTGTAAGTAAAGTGCTTTTTTGGAGCGCATTGATTCTTATTGTCATTGCGAATGCGGCAATTATTGCTGTGTTTATACCTTTTCTACTTTTCTTTCCATCTACTATTTTGTATGGATTGATTGCATTTTTAGGTTTGATGATGGGATTAGTGTATAATTTCTTGCTTAATGATATGGCGCATATTAACACAGGTCATCATATTCTTGCATTTTTATTGATTCCTACGTTAGGGGTTGCAAATATTTTTGCGATTACTTTTGCTGTTACACATTTATATCCTACTTTAGAAAGTAGTTATAATTCATGGATTCTGGGTGTTGTCTTTGCTGGCGCCTTTCTTGTGCCTTATCTGATAGGGCGGGTGCGGATGATGTTTAGATCAAGAAAAGCATTGGTTGAGTAGAAACTAAAAACTATTTTTTCACAAATTTCCATACCTGCCACTCAACTGCAAGAATTCGTAGGTATAAATACATTGAATTAACGTATCTTTATACTAAAATTGTAATGAGTAAAGAACTAGAGATGCTGGAGAAGAAAACGATTGGAGTTAGATGAAAAGAAGATCTTATTCAAACTTACACTCATCAACCACAACAGGCAAATGTTCTGGTCCAATATTAGAAACCATATACTCCCTGACAGTTTCAAC
Source organism: Candidatus Woesearchaeota archaeon (assembly GCA_016188115.1). Lineage (NCBI taxonomy): Archaea > Nanobdellati > Candidatus Woesearchaeota > Candidatus Woesearchaeota archaeon. The sequence goes on along the minus strand of JACPIK010000002.1, from coordinate 1,020,114 downwards.
CATTAAAGCCGCCCAAGGAATATGTTGTGCATGTTCCTCTGTAAAATTATACAAAATACCCTCTAACCGGTTTATCATCTTAGAAACACCATTGGCAGCAGCAAACTGACAGGTGAAAACATAATAGGGATCTCGTATAGGTCTTACACAGAGTAAACCTGCGTCTTCAAGTGTTTTGATTAATGCGGGGTCGGTATCTTGGGAGAGTGAATAGTGGATATCTGCTACTTTGAAAACTTCTTTTCCTTCACCGCGTAAATAACGTTGGCTCATATGAAATGGTAGATGGGCTTCTCTTACAGACTCGACAACCACTGTCTCCTCACGTTGATAATCCCAATGTTTTGTCACTTTTTCAAGCTCGACATATCCTTTATAATCAAATCGCGTAGCAGCGCTACGAAGTTTTTCCAAATCGCTAGAAGCGTTAACTCGTTGAGATAACCCGTATTTTTTGGTCATGTGATACAATGGTTCTCCCCGCCCTCGGCGCTCAAATGTTGCATCTTCAAAACCGATCTCTCGTGCAAGCTCTTTGAATGGTTCATTGTTATGTACTTTACCATCAATATGGAGATGGTACTCAGGAACAGGTTTTGAAATACGAAAATCATCCATGTCCGGTTGGTTTAACTTCTAAGATATAACAATTACTTCCCCTAAGGTGAGGAGTAATAAGAAAATTTTAAAAAGTAGCAGCATCTTAAACCAAAAATGGACATTTCAATCCTCAAAAAAGTAGGCTTTACTGACGGCGAAATCAAAATTTATCTCGCGCTGTTGGAACTTGGTGAGACGACGACGGGTCCTATCATTGATAAAGCACATATCTCCAGCTCAAAAGTCTATGAAATTCTCGAAAAGCTCACTCAAAAAGGACTTGTAAGTCATGTTCAGAAGTCAGGCATGAAATATTTTCAGCCATCATCTCCACAACGTCTGCTTGACTACATTCAGCAGGAAAAAAGAGCTTTTGAAGAATCAGAAAAAGAACTTGAAAAAATAATTCCTTTACTTGAACAAAGACAAAAATTATCACAAGAAGCCCAAACCTGTTCGGTGTACGAGGGTTTTGAAGGAATTAAGACAGTATTCAACCGCATACTTGAGACACTTAAGAAGGGAGAAGAGTATTATGTTTTTACCGTAGATGAAGAAATTACCTCCCCAGAACTAAAACTATTTTTTCTAAACTATCATCTCAAAAGAATTGAAAAAGGGATAAGAGTGAAACTTCTCTCAAAGATTATACATAAAAATAAAATAACTAAACTTTACCCTCAATACAAATTATCACAACGACGATTTATTGATCACGCTTTTCCCACAGGCGTGTTCATCTTCAAAGGTTATGTAATGCATTTTATTTATTCACCAACTCCTACACTTTTTGTCATCCAAAGTGAGCAGACTTATTCTAATTATGAACGATTCTTTGAAGAAATGTGGAATAAAGCAAAACCATAAAAACATTCATCTTCGTCCTATTTGTCATGGTTCGTGCTTTAATCTTTGATATGGATGGCGTGCTCATTAACTCTACCCCCTACAGCTGGGAAGCATTCCGCCTTGTTTTACAGGAAGAAAATATTCCTTTCTCAACAAAGGTTGCTGATGTGAAAGGTTATTTGGGAATGTCATTGCCTGATCTTGTCAAGGTCTGGAAACGAGATTTCAACATTACTATCCCCTATGATCTTAACACGCTATCGCAAAAGATAGGTAAAATTGAACTAGAATTGTTCAAACAAAATATCCGGCCTAATTCACATCTTCACGATCTTCTTCAACAAGCTAAAGATGCTAAAATTAAACGAGCTGTAGCTACTTCGAGTTTTCATTGGCGTACACAAAATATTCTTCGTCTGCTTAAGATCCATAATCAGTTTGATGCTATTGTCAATGCAGAAGATGTAGTTAAGCACAAACCTCATCCCGATGTATTTTTGAAAGCTGCAAGCAAAGTCCAAGAGCAACCGAAAGATTGCATTGTTTTTGAAGATGCGGTCTTTGGTATCCAAGCTGCTCGACGTGCTAAGATGAAATGCATTGCGATAAAAACTCCCTATTATACTCGCAAAGAATTGTCTGCTGCAGATAAGATTATTCAAAATTTCTCACAAATCAATCTATCAAAGATCAATAGCATTTTGTTTAAAAATTAACTTCCTATACCTACTAATAAAACACCGAGAAGAATTCCTCCTAAACCTATCCATTTTAACAGATTCATTTTTTCTTTCATTATGCTTACTGCAAGAACCGTACTAAAGAGATAGACCATGGCAGAGAGGGGAAAAGCTACACTTAATGGGGTTTCTCGCAATGCCAGAATATAAAGCACTGCTGACGCAACGTATAAGAAAATTCCTAGATCTACGCGCCAGCTTTTCCATAGTAAGTACCAAGGATACGAGCTTGCGCCTTTTTTGAGGAGAAATGCAGCTGTAGCGGCAATAGCTGATCCAACAGCAATCAGAATTACAGAGAATGTACTAACCATGTGGACTCACCTGTTCATGGGTACTGCCAATACTTAATAAAATTACAGAGATTATAATTGTACCTACCCCTGCTATTTTCCAGGCATTTAAGACGTCATTAGGAAAAACAATAACGGAGAGTATCGTTACCCAGATATATGAAGTTGCGAGAAGAGGATGAACAAAACTAAGATCGCCACTGCGTAACGCAAGGATCATTAACAATGCGCCAATACCATAAAATATGAAACCTACAAATAACCAAACATAATCTAAAGGGTCAGCACCGTATTTCCATAATAATTGTCCTAGAGAAGTACATAATGTACAAATTAACGCCAATATCAGAGCTGATTTTTGTCGCATAGGAGAGGAAATGTTCGGATTAGGATTTAATCATTAAGGATGATTTCAACTATAGCTGCATAGGCAGGACGCGCTACTAAAACTCCAAAAGATGCGCCAACGATGGTCATTAATGCAAATCCTTTAAGGAGTCCTGCTCCTGCGAAGAGTAGAGGAATTAAACCTGCGAAATTAACTAAATACGCACCAAAGACAATATACATTGCATTTTTAATCCTTGTTTTCCAATCAAGATCAACTGCTTCTTTACCTAATGTGCCGTCAGTAATGATAATGAGATGGTTCACGCCGCTGCCAATGACAATAATTATTCCCGCAATAGCAGCGAGATCTAAGTTTGTTCCGATTAGCGCAGAAAATCCAAGAATTAAAATTATTTCTGAGATTAACGTAAGCACCATTGGGACGACAACTTTGATTTTTCTATAGCGTATAATAATCACTGTAGAGACGGCTGCGAGCGCACAAAATCCTACAAAAAATACATTAGAGAGGAATTCTTTTCCGAGTGAGGGAGAGATGGTGTCGAGTTTGACAACACTAAGAGTGACGGGTAAACTTCCTGTGATGATAACAGTCTGGAGTTTTTTCATGTTTTCAAGAGTGTTGGTTATTGCTTCTTCTTGCGTTCGACCAATTCCTGAACCAGAAATTTGAATGTTAGTTACAGCGCGACCTTTGAGATCAGCGCCAATGCGTAGTGAATCTACTTGTGTATCATCAAGATATAATTTAAGATCTTCACTAAGATAACGTTGTCCGTTTTCTGTGATGAGAGGAAGCGACTTGGTTAAGTCAGATTGACGTTGTGCTGCTTCTGGGCTAAGGGTGATGCCAAAAAAGAATGAGCAAGCGTATCCATCGCCATTTCGAGCACAGCCACGGTTAGGATCAATTCCTGAACAATCAGCGCTGCGACAGACGTAAGTGATGTCTTTTTCACCACCTAGAAAGACGCTTTCATTGGCAATTTTTGCTTCAAATTTTCCTTGTTTTGATAATAATTCTTTTACTTCATCTTCTGTAACGCCCGCAATTTCTACAAGGATAAAATCATCTCCTCCTAGATCGCGTGCGGTGCGCACAACGACGTCGCTTAATCCATAGACATTGAGTCGTTCACGTAGACTTGCAGTGGTAATTTCAAGAGTGTCAGCAGAGACTTTTTCTGCAGGTTTTAATAAAACTCGTGTCCCTCCTTCAAGGTCTAATCCTTTGCGTAAATTTGAGGTAGGGGAGTCGTATACTTTGAGTCCTAAATCTATGTTGTTTCCTATTCTATTAGCAATTAGGGTATAGGTTTGTTTATTAGTCTCAATACGCACGGTGCTATTTTCAATGAGTTGTGTTTCTTGGGAATAATAATCAACTGCGGAAGTTATTTTCTCGCCATTTACAGAAATAATCCTTTCTTTTTGAAGAGGGGTGAGTTTCGCTGATGGGTTAGGCATACCTGCAAGAGCTGCCGATGAGTTCTGGTCAATACTACGAATCGTTGCGCCAGAATCCCAAAAGTGAGGAGTAAATCCTCCATTTAACGCAAGATAGGAACATAATAGGAAGAAAATGAGCATTAATACTCTCCAATTTGTGAATATTTTTTTGAACTTAACCATGGTGTTTCTTCTCGTGTTTTTCTCGATTTTCAATATGCCAACGGAATACTCCTACATTGAGAATCCAACTATTTATCATATCCACAAGCATGCCAATAAAGAGAATTAACATGATTTGGTGGACGGTTTCGTTGTTAACAAAAATTAATCCAACAAAGACAACAACTAATACAGTTATAGTCATGGTCATTCCAGTGCTAATTGCACTATAAATTTGATTCATGAATGCGCTGGCACGTTGTTTGATTACTTTAGAATTGATTAACATCTCTGTATCAACAGAATATCCTATTAACATCAAAAATGCAGCAACGCCACCTGTACCTAGTTTACTTCCAGTGAGGTTAAATATCGCGAGGGTAACAACAATATCAGAGAATGCAACTAAGATAACGGAGAGGGAAGGAACAAGCATACGAAAATAGATAAAGACGACAATAGCCATAAAGATAAAAGCGACCACTAATGCCCATGCTGTTTGGTAGAAGAAGCTTGAACCAAGTGAAGAATCAACAATTTCGATGCTATAATCTTCTTTACTCGTGCCTAACTGAGTACTTAATTGCGTGATGATTGGGTCAATTTGCGCTTTATCTTGCAGGTTTGTTTCGATGATTAACCCTAATATTGCATTTGTTGAAGATAATGTCCTGATGCTAATGTCTGCAGTTGGGAATTTTTCTTGTAATTGTGTTTCTAATTCAGGAAGAGATTGAGTAATTTGGTGGTTTAGGGTGATAGTTGAGCCCCCCTTTAGAGAAACACCTTTTTGGACAAAATCTCCTGTAGTTGAATATTGATAGCCAATTTGAGCTAATGCTAATATGAGTAGGAGGATGGGGATTATGAGAAGTACTTTGTATTTTGTTTCGTAGATATGCTTTAATTTATCTAACATATGTTCACATCATGTATTGTTTATTTGTTAATTAAGTTCACTTTGGATGGTGGTTTCTATTTAAAGGTTATGATGGCACAGAATAGGTTGGCGAGCAGCGGAAAGAAATAAAAAATAAAATGAAGAAATAAGATAATAAGTTTCTCATTGTCCTGATTTTAACTGTCTTGATTTTGTCGGAGAAATTTAGTGTGTTCGTCGTTATATTGATCATAATGATCTGAGCAGATGTGACGTCCTCCCCATGTTTTTGTAGCACGGATACTGCATCGGGGTTCTTCACATTCAATTTCTTCTTTTTCGCCAGAGCAACGGTGGAGAGAGATTTGATGTGGCTTTAAAGAAAGTTGAGAGATAAGATAGTTTTGAATATTAGCAATGTTGGGATTTAAATTATGACAGTTAATGATGACTTCTTTACGGCGAATATATGTTTCAAGGATGATTGTGCCATTGCTACTGGCGCAGAATCCAACTTGTCCTATTCCTTCGCGTTGGACTAGATGGGGGCTTTCTATCAACTTTTCTCCGATTTGTGTGCTGAAATTTTTGAGAAATAAACCTAAGGTGAGTTGGTCGGATAGTATTCCAGAGATACAAGGGCTAATTGTGAGAGTTATATGGTTCATGGTTTTTAATAGTATAATATCGGATGAAGTATAAAATGAGGTGTTCTATAAATTAGTTAGGGTAGATTGTGGTGAAATTGGTTAAGAAATGGTCAGAAAAAAATAGTGTCTGATGGTTTCTTTTCGTTTTTCTTTTACTTTCCATTTGCTCATTCTGCTTTACAATAAAATTTAAATAATGGGGTCTGGTCCTATGTCTATGCACAAACAAGATTCTATTGGTCCTGCCTATGTTTTTGTATCAGGCGGTGTTATTTCTGGTATTGGTAAAGGTGTCTGCGCAGCATCTCTTGCGCTTCTGCTTAAGAAACGAGGTTTTCGTGTTAGCAGCATTAAATGTGAGAATTATCTTAATGTTGATTCTGGGACAATTAATCCTATTGAGCATGGTGATCCGTTTTTGTGTAATGATGGGCTCGAAGCTGATATGGATCTGGGAACTTATGAACGATTTTTAGGCGATGAGATGGGTCATGCCAATTTCACAACCATGGGCCAGATCTATAAAACTGTTATTGATCGTGAGCGTTCGATGGGGTATGAAGGTGAAGATGTCGAAGCTATTCCTCACGTTTCTGATGAAATTATCCGTCGCATTAAAGAGGCTGGTAAAGATAAAGACATTGTTATTGTTGAGCTTGGTGGCACTGCAGGGGAATATCAAAATATGCTTTATTATGAAGCATGCAGAATCATGAAAGTTACGATGCCTGGCAAAGTCATTAATGTCCATGTATCATATCTTCCTCTCCCTCATCATCTTGGTGAACCTAAGACAAAACCTACACAGATGTCTGTAACGACGTTGATGAGTATGGGTATTCATCCTGAATTTTTAGTATTACGCGGTGAAGTAGGGTTAGACCAACGTCGTCGTTATATCTTAGGGTTACGTACGAGTATTCCTGGCGAGAATGTTATGGTTGCGCCTGATGTCGAAACTATTTATGAAGTTCCACTTCTCTTTGCTGAGCAAGAGTTTGATGCTAAGATTCTTCATCATTTAGGTTTGGTTGCTCATAAACAAGATCTTGCTGATTGGCGAAAACTTGTTGAGAATATTAAATGCAAAAAGGACAAGAGTATTACTATTGCTGTTGCGGGAAAATATCTTAGTAAGAATAAAGGGGACTATGAACTTGTTGATGTCTATAATTCTTTAATTGAATCGATTAAACACGCTGGCTGGAATACCAATGTCCAAACTAATATTAAGTTTGTTAGTACTTTAGAGATTGAGGATGTTGGCGCGGCTGCATGTCTACGCGACGTTGATGCGATTATTGTTCCCATTGGTTGGGGCAAACGCGGGGCAGAGGGAAAAATTCAAGCCGTCCAGTATGCTCGTGAAAATAAAATACCTTATCTGGGGTTATGTTATGGTATGCAACTTGCGTCAATTGAATTTGCGCGAAATGTGGTTGGTTTTAGTGATGCAGACACAGAGGAAAATGCGCCAAATTCTTCTCATAAGATCATTCATAGCATTCCGTTTAATCCGCAATATCAAACCATTAAAGGTGAAGGAACGTCGATGCGTCTTGGAGCATTTGATTGCATTGTCAAACCCGGAACATTAGCATATCAAGTGTATGATACACATCATGCTTGGAAGAATGGTCAGAAAGGGTTAATCTCTGAACGTCATCGTCATCGGTATGAGTTTAATAATGAATACCGCCGAGTGCTAGAAGAGAAAGGGTTTGTGATTTCGGGAACTTCGCCCGATGACTTTTTTGTAGAGATTATTGAGTTGCCTAAATCAATGCATCCGTATTTTATTGCAACCCAACCGCATCCTGAATATAAATCACAACCACTTAAACCACATCCGTTATTTGTGGAATTGGTAAATGCAGCTGTGGAGTATAAACAGAAACGGTGGTAACTATGGGTTTATTCTCACGTCCTGGTGTCGATGAGATCGTCGCACGAGTTTTTGATGGGAATGTAGAAGTAGAAGTAACTAAGCAGTATTTAGTGGGGGTATTTAGAGCTCACGCATTTTCTGGGGATTATACTCACAATCCACAAATCCCTTTTCGATCAGAAGTTCCAGAATATTTGTATCGACATCCTCCTGGATTAGATCGAAGTTATGAACCAGATCGCAGTTGGACTGTTCATACGCCGCTTCGTCTTGATGTGGCTTGCCTTGAAGCCATGATGGTATGGGAAGGTTATTTTAGAACTCTACAACTAGATCAAGAAAAGCATACGTTTGTAGCGTCACTTTCTACAATCAGAACAAGAACAGGGGTGGGTGGCTGGCAATTTGGTTATGAACCTAATATCATAGAAGAAGCAAATATCATGGAAGAGGCAGCGGCAATTGGTGATGGGGTTTATCATGTTGGGTCAGATTTTCAAAAAAGAAAATTATTAGAACCAGAAAGTTCTTTCAAACATGATTCCGATACTTCTCATTCTCTCACAACTTCATGGGAAAGATGGGGTCGTGAAGAGGAACTTTATCAGGCAGTTGCCGCGCGAGTCATTGAGTCTGTTCAGCAACGACTTCTTGTCACAGAGAGGGATCGTCAAATTCAAACGGGAAGACTTAATCTAGATCATCCTAAAGTGAATGAGTTACATTGGGTGGCTAATTCTCTTATTACAAATTTTATGGAAAGAGGAAGAGATCGTTATAGGGCAAGATTAAACAAAGAGCTTCAATCTCAAAGAATGGGTGTTAAACTTCTACCGGTAACATTATATGAACAGATTAGTGAAGTATCAGAACCAGATTCGGCTTGATAATTTCTTCCTGATTTTTGTCAATGGGCGTTAATAGGTCCTGTTTTTCGTATTTTTGCCCTCAATAACATTTATAAACGTCTTTTGTCTCGTACCAGTTGTGGAATTTATCCAAGTAAAAGGGGTGTCTAAAGAGTACGCTAAGAAGCCAGTGTTACATGATGTTTCACTCAATATTCAAGAAGGAGATATCATTGGTATTGTGGGGCAGTCTGGCAGTGGTAAGACGACGTTGCTCAATTTGATTTCTGGTTTTATTGAGCCTACACAAGGTGAAGTCGTTTATTTTTCGAAAGTAGATCAAAAACCAAAAAATTTACATGACAATTTCTTTAAGATTAAACGGCATATTGGTTTTACACCGCAGCATTCTTCGGTCTATTCTAAACTAAGTATTAAAGAAAATATTCTTCATTTTGGACATTTGTATGATATCCCTAAAGAGACATTGATTACGAATGCCAAGGCGTTATTGCAATTTACAGGACTTTATGATGATCGAGAGAAACTCGCAGAACATCTTTCAGGAGGAATGCGTAAACGCTTGGATATTTCCTGCAGTCTTATTCACAAACCGAAAATATTATTTTTAGACGAACCTACGGCAAATCTTGATCCGGTTACTGAAAGGGAAGTGGTTAAACTTATTCAGGAAGTAAACAAGCAGGGAGTAACAGTTATTATTGCTTCTCATCACCTTGAGAGTATAGAAAATATTTGCACAAAATTGGCAATTATCAAGAATGGTACGCTTCAGAGTTATGGGGAGATAGATGATTTACGAAAACCATTTTTGAAACCTAATCTTACTATTAATATCAGGACTGGTAAAGATAAAGAAAAAATTATAGCTCTTGTTAAGAAGTTACCCGTGAGTAAAATTATTGATCAAGGTGACCAATTAGTCTTGTATCCTCTTGATGATGAGAAGGCGATTGGTCTTTTAGTTAGCCGTCTTAAAGAAGAAGGGTTAATGATGAGTGATATCGATGTTCATCAGCCAAGTTTACGGGATATGTTTACTAAATTAACACAATAAATATTAGGAAAATTACATTGTTGATTTATAGGTCCTGAAAAATAGATCAAGAAAATAAAAAAATAGAAAAAAGAGAGTGAAGGAATGAATACGCTTTGGTTGCTAACAAAAAAGAACTTACAAGTCTTAGTACGAGCAAAGAGTTCTGCGTTGATTGTTATTTTTGCTCCCCTCTTAATTATTCTCTTACTTGGTCTTTCTTACAATACTGATGAGCAATATGCGGTAAAAATAGGGATCTATGCTTCTACGTTTAGTGATGATGTTCTTGCATTTACGAATCTGCTTGAAGAGCAAAATTTTACTGTAATTAAATACGAGTCTGAGATTGCGCCTTGTTTAGAAGATATAAAAAGTGGATATGTTCATACGTGTATTTCTCTTCCAGAGACGTTTAAAATAGAATCAAATACCCCTCGAGAAGTTACATTTTATATCGATCCTACTCGGATTAATTTAGTGTGGATGATTCAAGAAACTGTGGGTAAAAAATTCGAGTTACGGGGAAATGAGATTTCGCAGCAGTTAACCCAAGAAGTTTTGACAAGGGTTGAAGATTCTCGCAAACTTGTTACGCAAGAAAAAGCTGACCTCAACATGGTCAAAGAAAAAGCGAATGGGGCATCTAGTGCGACAAACCAAGCACAGCAAAATCTCAAAACCGTTGATCTTATCTTTACTCCGCATGAAGCTAATTCTGGATCTTTAGACCAACTCAAGAGTCAATTGGCAACGACAAGCAGTAAACTGGGTGAAATTTCGGTTCAAGTGAATAGGTTAAATATTACTAGTTCGGATAAAACAAGAATTACCTCTTTGGTTGGTGAGGCTGGTATTGCCGTTAATAGCAGTGTTTTGCTTATTGAAGGAAATGATACCGGTTCGCTTGCAGCGCTTATTAGTCAATTTGAGCAAGATATTGCTCTTGCAAAACAAAAAATCACCACTGCTTCAGAAAAAGTTCAACAGACATCTTCTAATCTTGATAGCAGCAAAACCTCAATGCAGGAGACTATTAGTGCGCTAGAAAGTGTTGCTACTGATCTAGTGGTAATAGAATCAAAACTTGCAGCGCAAAAAATTACTCAAGCAGAAACAATCACGTCTCCTCTGCGAACCCGTATTGAGAAAATAAGTCCTGATGGAACGTATTTGAGTTATCTCTTTCCGGCCATTTTGATTTTAGTTATTATGTTTAGTTCTCTGGCGTTGGGAACAACACTTGTTATGATTGAAAAAAATAGTCCAGCATATTTTCGTAATTTCTTCTTACCTATTCGTAAAGTTACTTTCATCACTTCTATCTATTTAACTAATTTAATTCTGACTGTTGTGCAAATTGTTGTTGTTTTAGGTATTGCGTTATTTTTCCTTCAAGATTCGTACACGGCATTTCCTTTAGTAGCGTTGATATTGTTTATTGCGGCATCAGTATTTACATTCATCGGCATGGTTGTAGGATATATGTTTAATTCTGAAGAAACAGCTATCCTCGCGTCGATCTCGGTAGGAAGTTTGTGTTTATTTGTTTCCGGTGTTATTCTTCCTTTGGAAGCAATTAACCCTTTGGTTGAGGAAGTGGTTTCGTTTAATCCGTTTGTGATTAGTGAAAAATTAGTTCGTGAAGTGTTTATCTTTCAAGCTCCGTTCACACAAATTTGGATGGATTTACTGGTCTTGTTAAGCTATGCGGTGTTGTTATTTTTAGCAATTCTGCTTATTGAATCATTGTTTCATGAGCATTTGGTAAGTCGATTTATGAAACATCATCATCCTAAACATAAAGAGGAAGAGAAGAAGGAGAATTAAATGGTGTTGCGTTTAGTTTGGGTCGGTTTGATGTGTTACGTTTTGAGAGAGATTTAATTTAGATATGTACTGTTGATCATCATTGTTGATATCATCATTAGGGTTTATAGGGTTTAATATGGCTTCCAAAAAAATCAAGAAAGGAAAGGTTAAGAATAATTTAGAAAAAAGTTCTACACAAAAATTGGTTATTATTACAGGAACACCCGGCACTGGGAAGTCTACTTTAGCTGCGCAGTTTGAGAAAAAAGGATACTTTCGTTTAGATTTACATGTGCATTATAAAGAGATTTCAACAGGGTATGATCGATCTAAACGCTGTTATGTCATTGATCCAAGAAAGTTTGAGGCATTGGTTAAGAAGGTTAGCAAAGAACATCTTAAAGTGGTTATTGATTCTCATATTTCTCATTTACTTTCTGCTAGTATGGTTGATTTATGCATTGTAATGGTGTGCCCTGATCTTGCCGTTTTGAAGAGACGTCTTGAGAAAAGGGGGTACCATAAAGCGAAGGTGCGAGAAAATCTGGATTGTGAGATTTTTCAGGTTTGTTTGGAAGAAGCACGAGAACGAGGGCATAAAATTAAGATAGTAAAGACTTAGTTTTCTATATTTCCTTTTTTAGTTAATTATTCGTTAATTAATATTCTATCTTGACAATGATCGTTTCCTAAAGTATTTTAAACTATATTTTTAATCTATAATCAATATGAAAAAAAAGGCGATGTGGGTAGTTTTAACTGTAGGTTTCGTCCTGTTTTCTATGCTTATCATGGCAGCTTCTCCTCTGATTACACAAATTTCTCTTACATCTACGAATCCTATCACGAATGACACTAATCAAAATATTTCTGCAGTCATTGTTACGAGCGATTCAGATTCTGATCCTGTTAAAGTAATTTATTCATGGTACAAAAACTCGAATACACTTACTTCTCTGATTATGCCCTTTGAAGGAGGAAGTACTACGACTTTTACTAAAGATTATTCTTCTTATCGTAATAATGGGTCAGTAATTAATGCTACCTGGAATAGCACAGGGGGATTTGATGGTTTTGGTGCTTATCGTTTTGATGGCAACAATGATTCTATTACTATCCTGGATGCAACGTCGCTGGATTTATCTGTGTTTACACTCACGAGCTGGGTTAATCCTACTGACAAGGGATATATTATTTCGAAATGGAAAGATGATATTGCAAATGAGTCTTATTACTTGAGTTATGGGGTTGCTGATATTATTCCTAATGAGAATGCGTACAATGCGACAGATGGCTGGACTAAGAGAAAAAATGGCAGTTGTGGTTTTGATTCTTCTTATATTTTTTCCAATAGTTCTTCTTTTTTTGGGGCAGAGCCGAGTTCTTTTAATGTTTTAGAGCAGAGTGATATGTATTCTTCAGCAGTTTGTCGTTATGGTTTTTTCCACGAGGTGGCTGTTCCTAATCCAGTCCCTGCGACTTTTAACTTATCTTTTTATTATCGCGCGGCGTCATCCACTTCTCTTAGCACGGTTACAAATGCTAATGTGGCAATTTATAGTTCCGATTGGTCTATCCCGATTATTGATTGGGAGTTGTGCAGTGGCGGCTCTTCTTGCGGCAATAAAAATTATAGCATTAATATTACGGGAAACATTTCTAGCTATGCAGGTCAAAATGTGAATGTGTGGTTTTATATTACCGATGCGTGGGCTACAGATTATAATCAGCAAATTTGGATTGATGATGTTACGTTTATTGCTCCTTATAATTTTGTGTTGGCGTTGCGTAATGATAGTAATAACAATCAAACGGTTTTAGTCACTAATTCATCTTATTTGCCTAATGCGTGGTATTTTTTGAGCGCAACGTATAATGGTTCGTATGCAGCACTTTATGTAAATGGGACAAAGATTGTGAACTCTACTTACTCTAGTGGCGTTACAGCATCTTCCACTCCTGTAACCATTGCAGACAGGATGCAATCTTCTCCCAAATATTTTTTTAATGGTGTTCTTGATGATTTTTCAATTTATAATCGAGTTCTTTCTGATTCGCAGATCTATGCTCTCTTTACAAATCAAACTAATGTTATCACGTCCGCTGAAACAGAAACAGGGGAATTATGGCACGTGGTTGCTACGGCAACGGATAATTCTAGCGAAGGAGATACTAATACGTCTAGTACTATGCTCATTGGCGGGTCTTCGGCAGTGCCAGAGTGGAATGATTATGCTCTTGTCTTAATTCTTCTTGTGAGTATTTGTGGTTATTTTTTACGAGTGCAGAAAGACATGTAACATTAACTGTGACCTGTGTGTTTATTTATACTGAAAATCAAGATCAAAAAGATCAGTAGTGTGTCGGTCAAGAGGCATTCTTACAATGTTTACCATTTTTTTAAGAAGATCTTGTATTCTGATTTGCGGTAAGTCACCCCATGCAGTTCTATAACTTGCACCATTCATTGTTAAACGGGATGTTGTTTCTTCATTTATCTCACTGCTTTTTTGAACACTAATTATGCCTGCTCCTCTTCCATGATTTTCCCGTCCAAGGCAGTATGCACCAAGCGGTTCAAATCCACTGATTCTGCCGTCATAGTGGGTTGGTTTACCTAAAAATCCCCAAGAGGAGAATGCTGATCCCTCTCGAGCAAACATGAAATATCCGTGCGGAATAGGGCCGTTGAGGTTTGCAACATTTTTTGGTGTGAGATCAAAATCCCAATCGTTATTGTTGTCTAACCATGAGAAATTAATATTGGTTCCTTTGTTATGCAACCAATATTGGATTTGACAAAATGCAGGACTAAAGTCTGCTTGGTTAAGACCCATTGTTACTCGAATTGTTGCTGCGCGATGATTTTGAGCGATAGTTCGTTCAACTGAACTATGAACTAAAGGAGCTCCTCCTTGATCATTTGGTACAACCGTAAAGCTATTATGGAACGGGCGAAAAGTGTATCCTGCTCGTTTGGTATCAAAAGGAGTAGTGTCAGCAAAACCAGAGATAAAAAGTTTATTCATCTCTTCTTGTCCCGGTTGTATTTCAGTTATTCGTTCTAGATCGTAAAAGAACGTACTCAAGTCAGTCAATTTTGAGTTAAATCTCATAGGTTTAGGAAGAACAAAACCGTGGGCATTTTGTGCTACAACATAGGGTATTCCTGCTTGTGTAGTGTATGAGGCTAGAGTTGCCTCTTGTCCTCCGGCGATTTTTATGAGTTGTTCAGGAGTGCGTTGCGCAGGAAGAGTTGCGCGTATAGCTTTATAATTTAAAAGAGGAGGATACACATAGAACTTTCGACCTGAGTCCATACTTGGGGCAGTGTCTCTGGTAAGAATTTGTTCTATTGGGGAGGGCATAGTTGTCCTAAATAACGGGGTTTTAAATATTTTACTCCTTTTGAAGAGCAACATAGTAGTGTTATGTTATTGTGAAGTGTTTGAGATGGGTTAGGGGCGGTTTGGTTGAAACTGGTCTCTGATTTTGAGAACTTTTATAAAAACGTCCAAGAATTGTTCTTCTATGGCTATTAGTGCTCAAGATAAGCTCAAAGTAAAGAAATTAATTCGTGAACTTAAAACTCATCGTGCTCCACATACTGAGTTAGTTTCGGTGTATGTTCCAGCAGGTTATGAACTCACAAAAATTACCCAACATTTAGGCGAGGAGTTAGGCACTGCGGCAAACATTAAATCAGCGACTACACGCAAAAATGTTCAAGGTGCTCTAGAGAAGATGATCACACATCTTCGCCAATATCCTCGTACTCCTGAAAAAGGATTAGTTGCATTTAGCGGGAATATCGCGGCAGCAGAAGGGAAGACTGATTTTCGGTCTTGGGCAGTTGAACCGCCTATGCCTCTTAATACGCGTATTTATCGCTGTGATAAAATGTTTGTGACCGATATTCTTGAGGAAATGCTTCTTGACCATCATGTTTATGGCTTAGTGGTTTTAGATAACCGTGACGCAACACTTGCATTGCTTAAAGGTAAGACGTTTACTATCCTACAAAAAACACATTCTGAAGTTCCGGGGAAAATGAGGGCTGGCGGGCAATCTGCTCATCGGTTTGATCAAAATCGTAAGAATGCGATTGTTCAACATTACAAAAAAATCTGTGAGTATATGAAAGAGCAATTTCTTTCATTGGGCAATAATCTTAAGGGTATTATTATTGGTGGTCCTGGCGTTACAATTAATGATTTTTTGAATCACGAGTATCTTACTGGAGATTTGCAAAAGAAGGTTTTAGGAACGAAAGACCTTTCATATACTGATGAATTTGGTGTCCAAGAACTTGTTGACAAATGTGATGATTTGTTAAGTGAAGAAGCGATTGCTGATGAAAAGAAAGCGATGAACGAATTTTTCATGGTGTTTCGTGATAATCCTAAAAAAATCACATATGGGGAGAAAGAAACATTACGTGCATTGGAAATGAATGCGGTTGATGTGCTGTTATTATCTGAAGCACTTCCTGAAGAAATGGTTTTTTCATTAAGTGAAAAAGCTGAATTGGGAGGGACTACGGTGAGAGTTATTTCGACTGAAACACGCGAGGGAGTACAGTTACGAGATTTAGGTGGAATAGCCGCGATTCTGCGATTTGAGATTGAACAAGGATAGTTTTTTCTGTTACAAAATTATATAAAATGCCTCTCTTTTATTCATTTTATGGATAATTACGTTTTGCTTGCGTATACAAAAGAACTTGAAGAGAAAAGTATAAAATTAGGATTTACGAGGGTTCTTTTTCTTGGTCGAGATTTGGTAGTCAGTAAAGCTACTACGCCCAAAGATTTATTGTCAGATTGTCAGAAGGCGCATCAACAAAAGAAAAAGTTAATCTATTTCGTGCCTAAACCAGAACTTCTTCGTTTTGCGATTGAAAAAGCTCCAGTGGATTTGATTTTAGGAATTGAAGAGTTGTATCCTCATGATAGTCTTCATTATCCTAAAGCAGGCATGGATCAAGTGTTAGGGCCGTTAGCAAAACAGAAGAAAAGAATAGTTGGGTTTTCATTTTCTTCGTTGTTGCATACTTCTCATCGTGCGAGAATGATGATGCGGATTGCATTCAACGCTAAAGTGTGTAAGAAATACGGCGTTGATATGGTTTGGAGTACGTTTGCAGGTAATCCTACTGATCTACGAAGCGTTAAGGATTTGGAGATGTTGTGGAGATTTTTGACTACACAGATTTTGAAATAAGAGAAAACATCATTTTTCTTAGTCGCTAGATTTATATACCTTCTATCCATCCATTCTTCTTAGATGTACACAAAAAGAGGTATTGTTTGGATAGTGCTAGTTCTGGCTTTGATTACGTCTGTTGTTGGGTCGTTGCCGCTTACTGGAACTGAACCGGGAAGTGCTTGGCCGGAAAGAGAATACATTGATGAAGCAACTGGATTGAAATACGCTTGGGCTTTAGGCGTTGGTGGCATTGATGACGATGCAAAAGAGGGTTGTACTCCAGGAGAAAGTGTTGAATTTGGAATTCCGTATAGCAATGTTCATGAAGGGTACTTTAATGTTAGATTTCCGAATCATGCAGATAGTGTGGAAGGAAATGATTGTGATACCACCATGGCTTGTGACTTCACATATACTTGGGATCAAGCCATTTGTCATTTTCAAAATCTTCCTAAAAAAGTGAATGAAGGGTGTTACTTTCTCTCTGCAGAATATGATTATGGCATAGACGCAGATGATAGTGACGATGATGATGATAAGAAAAAGGCAGAATATAGGGATGATTGTGCTGGTTGGTTTATTCCTATAGAAAGAGTTGTTGATTCGCAGCCAATAAATGGTTTAAATTTTTTTGGAGACGGAGCTGCACAGTCAGTTGAGGGTGGAGCACCTCAAGATAGGGGGAACTCTATAATTTCTATGATTCAAAATTTTATAGGAAATGATTACATTGCATCAGAAGCTGATAAACCCTCGGTAGATGATATCCAATCAGGAATGAATGCTCTCTGCCCATTTGAAAAATATCCTTTTAGCACTGCTGGTCAAGAACGAGCATTTGTCTGTCTTCCTAACAAGCAGGAAGAAAATCTCTGGTATATTTGTGATGAGCAGCATGTTGGCAAATTTATCCCTTATACAGAGGAGCAAGATCCTTCAAATCCTGATAATATAATTCATACTAATTTTGGTGATACTCAGAAAGCGACTCATGCGTGGTTTTGTGAGAAAAGTGGTGATGAATATACTTGGATTTCAAATGAATTGAGTTGTGATCTCGGCGGTAAATGCGATCAAAATAAAGATCAATGCGAATCTGATGAAAATGGTTATGCGTGGTTAGATAATGCTGGTGAACAACAAGAGGTCGGCGCAGTCAATTGTTGTGGAAATAATGGTATTGATGATGTTGGTCGTATTGCAACAGTAGGGTCGGATAGTGACGCGTTTATCTGTGTTAACAAACAGATGGTGGGTGCTGCAGGGGGAAGTGGATCTCTTTGCGAAGGAGAATGGTGTTGGTTGCAAGCAGGACTTAACTCATTCAAAATTTTAACTATACATAAGCCTGGCAGCGAACCCTATGATGTTGTTTCTAATGTTGATTCATTTGTTGCGTGTGGTGCTTCCAATGTGGGTGAATCTCTTAAATTAGGTAATGTTGATCTTGCAAGTGATCTTGCTAAATCTGCAGGATTTCTCTGTTATAAAGAGGGAAATCGATATAGTTGGGCGCAATGTTCTATCGATGGTTCACATGTTGAGAATACGGTTAAAACACGTATTCGGGGAGAAGGAGTATATTCCTTGCCTTTGGATGAGCAAGTTGAGGGGCAAACCAGTACTCAGATTCGTTTGAATGACAATTATGAACAATTTTATGGTCCTAATCCTGCTGGATTTGATTTTACTGGGTATGAATTGCTTGATTTTTATCTTACGTTTACAGGTGAGGTACCTGAGCAAACACAGCTGATCATGACTATTTCTGGTAAACACGGCACTTATTTTCAGGGAAACATTTTACCTTATGTTACAAATGGAATTACTCTAGAGTCTAGCGAATCAGGTAGTGTGACACCAATGCATGTACAAATTCCGGTAGGTAATTGGCTTGATGTTGAAAAAATCTTATTTCTCCCTACTTTGGAGTCAGTTTCTTTTACAATTACAAGTCCGCGTCTTGTTGACACTGATCGTAATGTGAAAAATCCAATTTGTGTTGGCACAGCTCATCGTACGTTTGCGTGGCTTGATGATGTTGACCAAGTACAACGTGCTGCGGGAGTTCGCGGTGATGAGATTTGTAATGCAAATTTAGGAGAACATGCGTGGATTGAAAATACAGAGGAAGGTGCTCTTGCTGATCCCGTGATGTGTTGTGGTGATGATAGTGGGGAATATTCTGCAGGCAATGGCGAATCTGGTTGTTGGAACTCACAAAAGATTGCTGCAGGGGAGACTACATCATTAGTGCAATATAGAGTTATATCAGGGATAAGTATATGGAGGTATGAACCTAAAACGTATCAAGTTTCTGCTACTATAACTGGAGAAGGGGTTGGTTTTGAGCCAATATTAATTGATTGGACGTCAATTTCTACAGATACCTCTCCTTATCTTCTTACATCGATTCGTATTGATCCTCGTTTTGTTTCTGCAAAAGTAACGAGTAAAACTGTTAATTGGGATGGAAATCCCTCTTCTTATTCGGCAGATGTTTATTTTTCTATTCCTGCTGCTGGTGAAAATCCTGCTCTTGTGAAAAGAAGTATTACGAAAGCTGATGTTGAAGGTGTTAAAGAAGTGTATGTTATGGCAAATGTTGATGATATAGGTCGAGAGCATCATTATATTGCAGATTATAATAATGGTGGAATCATTACACAAGCGTGTACATCAGAGAAATGTGTCTATGCGTTGCCTGGTGAACCTCCTTATACTATCACTAATCTTCATCCTACACAGTATAATTTGTATTATGTACGTTTGCTTGATGGTGATGATGGTAATGAAAGAATGGAGATTTTAATTGATAAACCAACTCCGGTGTATGGTAAAGGTGGCTGGCTTGAAGCACGGCAAGTTAAACAAAATATTTTGTATCAGAAAGGTGAGTTTTATACTTGCGGAGAAGCTATAATCCCTGAAATCTCTGCTGAGATGGTTGTGCCAATTCAACAAAATGAGGCAGAGAATATGTGTCGTGTGGTGAGTCTTACTGAGAATGAAGTCGAGGAAGGTGAAGTGTTTGAAGCGTATTTCTGCGGCACTGATGGCAGTTGGCACGATCAACCTTTGCCTGGGTTTACGTATACTACTGATCCTCAAAGTAAAGAAATGACGTTTAAGAGGGAAGGGGAAGTTAGTCCATCCCAGCGTCGTTATACCAGTACGGTTGTGCCTGGTCGCAATTTACTTTATAATGCTCATTTAGAGAAACGATTTAACAGACGAGCAACGGTAGATCTGGAGAATGTTGATGACGCAGAAGCTCAACAAGAAGCAGAGGTGTCACAAGAACAACCTCCTGCCGAACCCGTACCAGAATCTCCTCCAGAAGAAGAACCTGCTGCTCAACCTCCTGCTGAAAATCAAGAACCTGCTGCGGATGCGGCAGCTCCTCAATAAATATGAAGGTGATATCATGAAACTTGAAATAAATATTACAAAAGGAAAGTTTTGGACATTGGTTGTATTGGCTATTGCTATCGTGGGTGTTTTTGTTTTTGCAGATAGTCATTTGCCAAGTAATCCCGGTCATTCAATTGGTCAAATTGATGGGTTAGATGAGAGGGTAAATGGTTTAATAACAGAACGAATAGATGGTATGGAAATCGTAAAGATACCAGCACCTCCTAATAGTGTTGATGACCAAGATTATGGGGGTAGGGAGTCATTTTCTAGTAATTGTCGTGAAAGCAAGGTTGCTATTGGTTGCTCTATCATGAAAGAAAGAGTCTGGGAAGAGGAAGATGTAGGATTTTGTAATGTTAATAATGATAAGAAAGGGTGTACATTTCTTTGGGATGTAGATAGTACATTCGATGGAGATGTGACTGCCTACTGTTATTGTATTTAATTATATGAATTATTAAACTATGAGGATATACACAACATTGCTGCTGGTACTGGTTTTGGTTCTCTCCCTTAGTGTGAACGCTCAACTTCAGTGTGAAGTTAAAGAGTCGTGTGAACCTGATGTTGAAACGCTGGTGTTGTGTCTTTCTGATCAAACGAATGCACATGCAGAGATGCCAACACAGTCTATCGAAGGATCTCGTTGTGAAAATTATGATTACAAGGTGTGTTGCAGTGATAAAACTGAGGACGGTGTTGTTCTTTCCCAACTTTCTAATCAATGCAGTGGTAAATTTTCACCCGTGGCGTATTTGCATGCGATGACGAATTCTCATGGGGCAAGACCAAAGTATGGGGTAAATCCCATAGTGAGTGCTGATCCTGCTTATACGATTCCTGTGTGTCTTAGCGCTATTCAAGAATCAAAGTGCGAATTTAAACAAAGCAAAGATGAGGGATGCGTTTTAGCAATGTCAGGAGTAGGAGACAATTCTCACTTTTCAAGTTGTGAAGATGCAACAGAGGAGTACGAATCTTTTATTTCCTGTAAAGTTACTTCCGACATAGATGGCGATCTGTATGCTGCGGATCAGGATTGTGATGATACTATTCGGGAGATTAATCCTGGTGCAACGGAAGTGGGTGATGGTATCGACAATGATTGTGATGGCACTATTGATGGCGATGATACCCAATTACAGGGGGATGCAGAGTTGCCTGATGGATGGTATCAACTTTCCGATGTTCTTGACGGCGATCAGTTTAGTGGTTTTGATGCTGAAGGTATAACTACTATTACGCAAGATACGGGGGAGAGAGTATTTCAAACAACACGACGAGGGACACGTGCATTGGTCTCAAAGAAAATTGCTCTTGCACCACGTCTTGAAGGCAGACCGGCACCAAACTATATTGCCAGTGTTAAAAGTACCTGCGACATCAATAATGTTAATGTTTTAATTGCATTTGATAATGAAAAATCAGATAATAGGGAAGTTTTAGGCCAATGGGGTTTTATTACTCAAGAAATTCTGGATAGTGAACAAGTTGATACTGCTCCAGACGTGCCAGAAGGAATAATTCGCACTTTACCTCAAGAAGCTAAAGCAGATGACAAATGGGTCTCAATAATTATTATTACAGATGAGGTTAATTGTTTTGTAAGTCAGCCTCTTTTAGAACTTAAAGGAGCAATGAGTCCTACTGAGTATAATGATATTCATACGCCTCGCGAATTCGATCAAGAGTTCGGTGTTACATTAATGCAGGCGTCTTCTTGTTGTCCTGAAGGGTCATGTTGGAATGGGTTTGCGTGTATTTCCAATATGCGCACAGACACGTTTACAAAAGAAGGGATTGCCGGTGAGGCAGAGTATCGTTGTATTGATGGTAATTGGGTCTTTAGCAAAATGCTCTATGATTGGAATCATCAAGAGCAAGGGTCCTGTCCTGATGCAGATCAATGTTTTGTTCTGAATTCATTAGGTGAAACAAGTCTTGAAACTCCTCAAGAAGGAGAGGAACTTAGTGTTATTGACCAATTCTATCAAGGGAAGACACCTTTATGTGTAAACAATGGCGATTCACTTTTTGATCACTATTGTCTTAAAGGGAATTGGACATCGAGAACGCGGTTTTTAGCACAAAAGCTGGTAGAAGTAGCTGGTGAAAATCCGTACACTATTTCGTGTGGTTCGTATCGTGATCTTTTCCTTGATGAAGGTGATAAACCAGGTTTGCTTGGTGGCACTCAGGACCAAGCCTCTGGTCAACGGGCACAAGGTCCAGGTCGGCAACAGCCAGATGCCGGTCGTTCGGTGTGTTTTAACGAAGTAAACAATCCTACTTTAATTGCTGATGAGGAGAATACTTGTATTAACAATGTATGTGTTTTGAAATACACCGTTGATGATGGTGAAAAAGTTGCTTTTGCTACGTCGCTTAATCGTGATCTTGCTGATGTGAATTCGTTTTTACAAACCCTTAATGTTCCGGCGGATAAAGTGAATCAAGTTTGTCCTGATCAAAATCCGGAAAATCCCTCTGATTTTGTTCGCTGTGATGGAATCGAGGAATTTGCGCCTGGCGCGCGGTTATGGTATTCTGCTGCTTTGAATGCAGTGATCTATGGTCCTGATGGAGTATTGGTTAATCCTACTCGTTGGGAGAGTTTTCTTGATGATCCGTTTGGGACAATTCTTTCACTCTTTGAAGATGAGCCGGAACTTTCTGAAAATAGTAAATTTGTTCAAAATGCGCAAAATTTATATCAAGTTTACTTGCTTGAACAAGAAGATCGACGAGTACGAGCAGTTCTAGAAAAACAGGGCATTGATAATGCCAAAGAAGCGTTGGTTGCTGAATTTGAAGGTTTCTCAACGCCAATTTGTGAATACTTGCGACCAGATCGTATGGACTTTCCGTCTGCGGCAAAAGTTGATGCGTTTGAAGCTGTTGCGGGTGAATCTCCGTTCGTCTGTACTGCCACAGATGATTTGCGTGTTCAACGTATTGAAGCAGTTGGTGGAGGAAAAGAATTCTGGCCACAACTTACCAATCGGTTACGAATAAATGTGACTGATGGACAAGAATAAATGTAGAAATAAATTTAACGAGAAATTAACACTTGTTTTTTTTTATCTTTGTGGTTTTTTGGAATAAAACTTTGTTAATTTGTTGGGATTTTCAACAAACTGTTTTAATGTCCATAGGTACAAATTCAGCATACATGGCGTCAAACATTTTCCATAAACCTTCGGACACAGCACGAGCAGCATTTTCTTCTGGCATAGGATTTGTGGTTTGTTGCGCAAAATGTTTCCAAACATTGCCGTGTTTAATGTCGGCAGTTTTGTGGACTTCAAAGAAACGTAAGGCTTTCGGTGAACTTAATTCATAGTGTTGTTGAAGGGCAACTAATTTTTCTTGAGCTATCTGCGGCACTTGCGATTCGTAAGCATAGAGTGCCGCTGCACCTTCACTTAAAGAATGGTGACAATAGGCATAAATAAGTTCAATGACTTGTTTTGTTTCAGGTAGAAGAATGGTGGAGTGGATTTCATGGTCGCCTACACCCATTTCTTGGGCAAAATCAAGCCAGAGTTGCGAGTGAGATGTGCCTCCATTGTTTTCGCCCAATTCTTCTTCCATGAGGTTAATTAAGAGAATTTTACGGGTATATTCGTTATTACAATGAGAATGAAGCGTACTAATAAACCGCGGTAGATGGTCTACAAGTTGAAAATATTGTTGAGTATATTTTTGCAATGCTTCTTTAGGAAGACGTCCGGCTAGCCAAAGCCGATAAAATGGGTGTTGGAGAAGTGATTTACGTTCAACGATTTGTTTCAAATCCATCTGTCTAGGTAGAGAAAAGGATTATAAAAAGGTTATTGTGGGGTATTGTCTAGGTTGGTCTTTTTTCTAGAATTTGTGCTAATTCACGTTGTATTACTACTTCTAATGGTTGTTCATGAAATTTTGCTACGAACCAATCAAGATCTAAGCTTAGCGTAAGATTATTCCCACCAGGATTATCTGTTTTGAATGTATGCTGGGGATACATTTGAGCAAATCTATCTGCTGAAGGTACCACAAATTCAGCATGTTCAAAACCTTGCGCATGAGTCCTGCCTGTTTTGGGAGCAGGGAGTTCAATACAGGGAATGGTAAAGCCGGAAGGGTTATCATACTGAACTGGGGCTGTAAGTTTATAGGTTGAAATCGGTCGTCCATTAATAGGTGTCTCAACAAGAAGTGTTCCTTGCTTTGCAAGAAATTCTTTCATATCACCATATTCTTCTACGCTAGGAACACGATAACAAATGTGGTCAATGGGAAATTCATCAACACGAATACCTATTCCTTCTAACTTTGTCACTAGCTCGTTTGCAAATTGTATTGCTTGTCGGTAAAAGTCGAGAGTTGTAATAACCATAACTTACAAATCATCTTCATCTTTTTCAGGTTTGCCGGTGATCTGAATCCAAGCATAGTTTAAGAATGCGTGCACATATTTTTCTGCATTGGTGAGATTATCAATTTTTATTTCGGTTGTGGAGTTTTCCATAATTACAATCAGAGTTACATGCCGACGGTATTCTTCACGTTTTTCATGAGGGAGATTAAGAATTGTTTTAAGATAGGTATAGAATTGGAGATATTTTTGAAGTTGTATGTCGTTTTCAAAAAGTTCTCCTGCTTTTTTGGCGCGTAAAGCGGGACTTTTTGGTAGTGCGTCAATACGACCTTCCTCACGCGCTTTTTCCAGAAATGCTTCAACGATAAGGTCATAGGTTCCTACCATTCGATTAAGGGCATTGAGAATAACATCGACTGTACGGGTATACTTGAGGCTTACGTAAATAATGTGTTCGAGTCGTTTTAATTCTTCACGTGCTTCTTGTAAATACTCGTTCTCATTCATGGCTGGCAGTAACCCCTGATAAGTAGAGAAGAAAGGAACTGCCCTTTTTATGTGTTTCGCTTTAACTGCTCTTATGATGGCAAATTGAGCTGGCAATGGCAAGATATTTTTCAGTCATTTCTAGATATTTTCGCAGATCTTCAATGCTTAAAGTTTTGAGATCAAACTCTTTACTGCAAATGACAAATTTACCATTACGAGAGAATTCAACTGGGCTTTTGGCGTGGAGCTCTTTAAGCTCAGCAAGATCTCTGGTTAAAGTCAGAATGTTTGGTGGTATTTTATTTTTTGAAGGGGAAAATGTTTGGATCATGGAGATTTTTTGATTAAGAGTGATTGGAAGAACTTTGATTAAGCCTTGTTGATATTCATAATTTAGAATCGCTGTAGAGCATTGTTCAAGGCAATTTAGAATGTTTGCGCAAATCCCCATGAGCAGTTTAGTATCTTTCATCAAAGGATAAGTAACTTCGAGAAGATGGGCTGCGATGCGATATTGTTCTTGAGCTTTTTGATAATAAGGGGCGTAGTTATTCATGAATTAGCTCACTTACTCTTTCTCACTACTTAAGTCCATAATTGCTTGGGCTAGATCGCCTTCTGCGTCTTTTATTGCTTGAAGCGCTGTTTCTCTGGAGACTTTTGCTTGTTCCATGACTGTTTTAATGTCGTCTTCTGCAATTGTTGGCGTGGCAGACGATTCACGTTCTATAACTTCTCCGGTTAATTGATAGGTTTGTTGTCCCATCATATTTATTTTTGAAACAGAAGGATTTGGAAAAACAAGTTCTTTGCCGTTTTCAAGTTTCATGATGACTTGGGTTACTTCAAGCTCAGCTTGGTTTATTCCCATGCGTTTCATCATCTGTTGCATTTGTCGAGGGTTCATTCCGGGCATCATATCTAGGGACAAATCAGGTTATTTTTATAAACTTAGTTGTTCTTATTCGTATTATGAAGAAAAAGGGGCAGATCAGTGTTTTTATGGTTCTTGGTCTTGTTGTTTTACTTGTTATGTTCATTTTCATTGGGGCGATTCAACAAAAGCATTCTCCCGTTAACTCTGATCAGCAGGTTCAACTTGCGTATGATACTGCTTTGGTTGAGCAAACTGTCTCGAATTGTGTTGAAGATGTTGCTGCGCGTTCTCTGATTACTGTGGGTTATTACGGCGGCAAAGATCGTCTTGTTGGACCCTATTATGATGATGTGTTATTTGATAGTAATTATTTATTTTATAATGACACTTCTCTTATGCCTAATGCTACGCAGGTTGAAGACACATTGGAGCTTATGGTTCAAAAACGAGTTGTTGATTGCATTCATTTTGTCTCTAATTCTTCTTCTTCTTCCTCTTCATTCTCTCGAAATACTTCTGATTCTTCTCCTAATTCTCGTTCTGTTGAGACGACATCTCTCTTAGATTATAATTCTCTTTTTGAAGGAATAGAGGTTACTCCTCTTGATCCACCTACTGTAGATGTAAATTTGGCAGAAGAGCACGTTTTGTTTACAGTTAACTGGCCAGTTGAAGTACGTCATGGAGAGATGGCAAGAGAAATCTCCGATTTTTCTCCCTCTCCTTTTATGCTTCATTTTAAATCCATGATCGATGCGGCATCACTTTTTGTTTCACAACTTGCCGTCAATAACGGCACACTTGATGCTCTTTCGTTAGTTGAGCAAAATGTTACTTATGATATCTCTCTTTTGGGAAATGATACTTATTTGGTTTTAATTACAGACAACTCTTCTTTGATTAATTATCGTCCATTGGGATTTCTGTTTGCGGGTCAATTTAATGCGGGGGAGATACAACAATGAATCTTAAACAATTGGTGGTATTATTAGGTATATTGCTTTTGTCTTTTGGTTCATTTGTATTTGGCGATGATGTTGAACCAATTGTTCCTGCTCCCGATTCTGCTGATTCCACCCAGGCTCTTTCAGAGAATTTTATTGATCAATATGGATTTAGCGCTGCAACTTTTGATGAGCAAACAACATATGGTTCGGGGGTCTTACGCCATGGATCTGTAGGGATAGATATGAATGTTAATTCACTCGAAGGTTCAAGTATTATTTCCCGTTCTGATGGTTTTGAACTTACGGTTGCTCATGCTTCAACATTTGCGCATGAAGGCAAAACTCTTGATGTTAATTCAGGGGATAAGATCTTTTTGCTCGAAGGGGGAGTTATTCGTGTAGAACGAGTAGGATCATCTTTAGTCCCCGTCGATGTTGAGGTGGGAAGTCGCGCAATAATTCAAGGAGATATTCAAATGCAACAAGCATCCACGCAATTTCGATCTTCTGATCCAAGATCACAAGTAGAAGTAGCACCAGGCATGATGAAAATTAAACAAGGGGTTCTTGATGTTACAGAGTTTACTTTTGAAGATGAATCGATTCGGGGTTCTGCTCAAAGTGGTCGTGTTAGTGATAATGCTGATACACTTGATTCTTCAGTTCCAACTCATTTTACTCGCGTCGAGGATACGGCTATTGCTCTTGTTCCTCAAGAAACATCATTACAAACCGTGGTGGAAGGGCTAGTTCCTAGTCTTACTATTCGTGAGAATGCAGTCGTTGTTACTCCTTTTGATGCGGTTTCTTTAGCATATGTTACTGGTGAAGGAGATATTCAATTAGAGGTTGGCGGGATAAACTTGTTTTATCGTGTGAAAGAACCTGATGATGCGGTGCTTGCCAAGGGAACACTGACTACTGATATTGTTGGTTCAAATGGGGCTGTGCGTGTAGGGGTAGGCGACTTTGGAAAAACAGTAGTAGGCGTCGTTGATATTACAAAAATCTTTAATTAAGAAAATTCTTGAATTTAGGTAAATATTTTCATGCCAAAGACATTAAGTAAGATTATAATCGCCATGATTAAAATAGCAATGGCTACGATAGTTGCGGGACTAAATTTGAGTTTAGTTGTT
Organism: Candidatus Woesearchaeota archaeon; assembly: GCA_016188115.1. NCBI lineage: Archaea > Nanobdellati > Candidatus Woesearchaeota > Candidatus Woesearchaeota archaeon. Next base: position 992,095 of record JACPIK010000002.1, on the reverse strand, counting down.
GATTCTTCAGTGTAACGAACTAAACCACCTTGGCCTGAAGGCATACGGACTGGGTCTGACATATTCTGTTTGTAGGGGTGGTGTTTTATATATCTTTTGGCAGAGAAGGTTAGCAGAAAAGAAAAAGGTGGTAGAATGGCGTAAGCCGCCTTGTGTTATGCCCAAACAAACTTCATTGAGTTTGCGATGGCATTGGAAGCATTCTACTAACGCGTGCATACGCACTTGCACCAGCCAAAGTCCTCAAAGGACAAGTCCTTTGGGACTTTCCAAAGATCAGGTCTTTGGGAAAGTTTCGCCGTTTCATCGGTCCCTACGAAGACGTCGACAGGTTATCTAGGGTCTTGTCGCCAAGTCCGTCGCTATCTCATTCCATGGTTCGTAGGACGTGTCGTTTCTGGTCCAGAGCTAGGGGATTTCCCCCTCTGCTTTGCAGCAAGTGGCTTTTTGATGGTGGACGGACTTTCCTCACAAACTTTTACGTTCGTAAAAGTTTGATCAAAAATTACATTCAAGTGAGGTTTCGCATTGATGCTCAACCTCACGACATGGTTTCTAATCACTTTTTACGAACAGTCTGCGTAAGCTTCCTGCCATTACTACCAAGTGCTTAAAATGGGCTGTTTTTTATAAGAATTTGGACTATTTTGTGTTGGTTTGTTAACAAATTGTTCGGATGTTTGCTATTGGTGGTTCTTCTCCTAAATCTAACTCTCCAAACTCATCTTCAACAGGAGAAAGAGGCGTAGGTGAATTGGTATGTTGGTACAATCTTAGAATACTTTTTAGAAGATGAACTTGAGCTATTCCATATTGGGTAATCTCTTCTTGGCAACGTGTGATAAGTGTTAGTGGTTGTAATCCTTGTATTGGTGTTTTTTCACCTTTTCCAGATTCTTGAACTCTCAAATCGAGTTCATCGGGTGCTTTATACCCGTTTACTGTTCGAATTCGAAAAGTTGCAATTCGTTCACTTTCTCCAAAAATAGTTGATTTAAAGAGATATAAATCGCCATATTTGTAATCTTGGTTAATAGGAAATTCAAATTCAAGACTAATACCTTCTAGTCTGCCGCACTCTTTGTAATTTTGAGAAGGGAGATATCCAGCATTTTTAGTAGGTATTAATCCAAATGCCAATGTTGCTTTTTCTACTTCCCGAGGAGTAAGTTCATCTCCTAATGCTATTTTTCGTTCGAGTGCTGGAACGAGGTCTTGCGTCATTGGTGTGAATGTATAGATTCCAAATCCACTGCCCTTGAGAAGATGTAGTAATTCCATATTAAGAGTGGCAAGACCCTCACTTTTAAGCTTTAGTGTTGAATTGATAGATTTAGAATTATGTTATGATCTCAATCTTGAGCAAAAGTTCTTTCATGCCTTTGAGATGTCCTGCTCCCACGATTACGAGAACCTTTTTTTCAGGATGTGTTCGCAGGATCTTGACTAATGCTTTAACCATGTAGTGGTTGCGGTCGTCGATAAGTACTTTGTATAATGAAGGGTAACGTACACGAAGATGCTCGATCATTTTTTCAATGAATTCTTGTTGAGGTACTTTACGCAAATCGATGTCTTTAAAGCCAGATTTTTCGAGTTCTTTTTCTGGTGAGATAATTCCTTTGATGATATCCATTGCGAAGCGACCTTTTTCTTTCCAGGTTAATGTTTTAGAGAAATTTTTGAGAGTAATACGGATAGGTTGGTCGATTAAAGCAACATTTTTCTTTTGTTCTTTGGCAAGAGTGAGTGCGGTCTTCATTTCGCTTCCTGGCGCAATGCCAATGCTTTTGCCGAGCTTTTGTTGAACGGTGTGGGCAATCTTGGCAAAGAGATAGCCGCGCACGCCGATGACACGTATGGCGGAGAGAGGGATGTTCGTTTCGGCGTTGGTGAGTAAGGAGTGGGCACGTTCTTTGTCGAGTTCTACGGCGATGATATCTGGCTGGAACGAGTCTACTGCGTGTTTAATCTCATCGATACTTTGTTGCGCGATGTGGGACGTTCCTAGGAGAAGGTAGGGCATGGGGATGTTTGAGGAATAGAAGGTTATAAGAGTTGTGGAGGTTGATAGTTAATTTAGAATGGTAGTTGCGACTTGTTTGGGATAGAAGAATATTTAAGATAGAAGAATATTTAAGATAGAAGAATATTTAAGATAGAAGAATAGAAGAGGTGAAGATTAGATGGGATTTTTTTCTCGCGATGATTTAAAAGGTGCTGTAAAAAAGTTTGAGTTAGGCAAACTCCAAGAGGGAGTAGATGTTCTTCAAAAACAAATGGGAAAAGCTGGGGAAATTCATGATGATCTCGCTGGTCTTCAAGATTTAATGCGTCAGTATGAAGGGAAGTTGGTAGAAATTAAACAGTGTGAAACGAAATATCGTTTTCCTCAAAGGGTAGGTCCACGAATGATGCCAGTTGCCAGAGCTAACAATAAAGCAGTAATTGCTGAACTACATAGACTCGAAAAGGAAGAGTTGAGTTTACGACAGAAAATTCGCGCTCTTACACGAAAATTATATCTTGATGAACGGGGAATTCAATAAATTTTCTTTCATTTCTTTTTATTCAAATCCTTTTCTCTTTCTCAATGCTTTTCGTTGTGTAAGATAATTATCAATGGCAAGCTGGCGTAATCCTAACATGCGCTTTGTGGTCATGACTTTATATTCTTCTTTTGTTATACCAAGAACTTGACAGGCTTTTTCATATTCTTCAATAAATCCTTCGGGTGTGAGAGATTGAATTTTTGCGATGGCAGTGTCAATGAGTTGTGTAGAAACATTTGTAACATAGATGGTTTTGTAGGTGGAAAGTAGTTCGTTCCAATTTGCTTTGTTGGCGTTTTCGTACGGTCTTTTTCTGGTCCACATCACGACTTGAAGCTTGTAGGGTATATTTGTTATTCTGGCTATTGCGAGCATAATACATAGGCACATTTGTCTTCCACTGGTTAGTTCTCCTCCAGCAGTGAGATTATATGCAACTTTATCTCCATAGAAACTTTCGGCGTCTTGTACTTTTGTTTTTAATGTGAGATTAATCAAATTCTCATTATACTCTTTGAGTGCACTTCGTTCAATATTAAAAGTCCCAGATACACGTCGTACGTTGAAGTCAGCGATACCCTCAATTCGTAAATTGAAAATAGATTGATAGATGAAAGGAACTGCTGGAACAGTACAGTAACGAGTGTACTTCTTTACGAATTCTGCTTGGCCATAGAGAAGCTTTGGACCTAGTATTTTTGGTTCTTTGGCTTTTTGAGCGGCTTGAATTCTGGCTACCTGCTGGTTTGAGAAATCATAGTGATGAGTAAGTTCGTGGAGGTAATATCGATAAATGTATTCAAAATCAATTTTCTTAAGATAAAACCATGGTGCTGCGATAGTTTGCAGTAGCCATAATCCAGAGATATCAAACAAAGCGTGTTCTATGTCTGATCCTTCGTCACTTTTCTTTTCAGCGACTTTGTGTTCATGGTAATACCCTCGATCTTTGATGTGTATAATTCTAAATTCCATTACTAATTGTTCCCCTACAATGAAATAGGGGTTTTGTTCGATGATATTGAAGAGTACTTTGGGAAAGAAACTGGTGACATGTTCAATAAAATTCTGATAAGGGATAGGAACCCAATTTTTAACATTAAGCCAACGAAGATCTAGTTCTTCTTTTTCGAGTGCATTATTAAGTACTTTGCCAATTCGCTGAGCACCTTGTTTTTGTTGAAGTACTTTAAGTTCTTCAAGATCAGCTGTAAGGTGGTGGGCTTTGTATTTTTTAAAGATAAAAGTGATTGTAACATTCTTGCCAGCTATTACTTTGGTTTGGGTGAGATTAGGCACGTATTTTCATTCTTTTCTGGTTCTTATTAACTTCTCTCACCCCTTATTAGTACTCCTCTCCTGCCTTTACTTAGGTTACAAGAAATGTGATTCTGGTCACATTTCTGTACAGAAAACAAGTCGTTGCTTGTTTTCAGGTAGCATCTTTCGGAGTTTTTGTCGTGTTCTTCGCTGTACCGGTCGACCCCCTAGGGGTGGTCCCCCCGACCTCTTTCGAGGGTTATTTACTCAACCCTCACCTGATGCAAGAAATGAAGCTAGCTTCATTTCTGCACAGAAATAGAGTACTGCTCTATTTCTTGTGATGCTAACCTTTTAGTAAAGTCTCCAGCAGCAAAAACTATTTAAACGTCAGGTTCTCTCATCATGCTATTAGTTTGAGGTGATTATTATGTTAAAGATGAAGAGGGTGAGTGAGACGTACGATCTTAAGGTGTTTACTGATGCTGGTGACTATTTCGGAGATATCGAAGATGGTCTTGTTCAAGGCAATAAAATTTCTGGCTGGCGTATCCGTGCAACGAAGAATTCATTCTTAAGCCGAGTTTTAGGAAATGCAAAAGGCGTTATCGTTCCTCATCAATTGGTTAAAGCTGTAGGAGATGTTCTGGTTATTTCTCGTAATGCTGTTCCAACTGGTAATGTTGATGACGGCGGCGCAGAATAAGTGTTTTTCAAGAATCTGACACCACAACTTATTTAAATTTCTTCTTTTATCTTCTTTTTGATATATTCTATGATGGATACTGTTTTAGCATGGGTAGGTACGTTGCCTTATGGTACATTTCTTACAAATCCCTATGTTTTTGGTGTTTTGATTATTCTTACGTTTGCACTGCTGGCTAATCTTGTGTTTTGGGGCTTTGCGTTGTATCTAAAAGTGTTTGCAAAGAAAACAGAAACTCTTTTCGATGATTTGTTTGTTGAGAAGACTAGACGGCCGATTTTCCTTTTCCTGTTTACTTCTGGTTTTGAACTGGCGTTACGTCATGTTGGTGTGTTGAGTTGGGTACTTTTAGTTACGGATGCTTTGCTTGCAATCTTTTTTCTCTTTTTCTTGTCACGATTGTTAGACACGATTGTGCAAACTTGGGGTCATCAACTTGCTCTTAAAACGGAAACCAAAATTGATGAGGTTTTGCTGCCTCTTCTTCACAAAGTTACAAAAGTTATCTTTATTCTCATAGGATTTTTGTGGATTTTACATATTTGGCATATTGACATTACGCCTTACCTTGCAGGGGTAGGTATTAGCGGAGTTATTCTTGGTCTTGCTCTGCAAGATTCGTTGAAGAATCTCTTTGGAGGTGTTAGTCTCCTGCTTGATGAGACGTATCACATTGGAGATAAAGTACGTCTTGAAAGTGGAGATTTGGGCACAATTATTGACATTGGTTTACGCAGTACAAAAATGGTTACATTTGATAATGAAGTAATCTATATTCCTAATGGGTATTTAGCGAATTCACGTGTTCGTAACTATGCTAGACCTGATACAAAAGTTCGAGTTAAAGTTATGTTTGGTGTAGAATATGGCAGTGATCCTGCAAAAGTGCGTAAAACAATCTTTGATGTCGTGTCGAAGACATTGGGCGTGCTTAAAGATCCCGTACCGCAAGTCCAATTTATGGAGATGGGGGATTTTGCACTTAAATTTCGCTTAACATTTTGGATTCCTCATTGGGATCAAGAGCATGCGAAGAAAATTGAGATGACAGAGAAAGTGTATACGGCATTGAATAAAGCAGGAATCGTAATTGCGTTCCCGACACAAATTGTCCATCTGATGAATGAGCCTGTAAAGAAGGACAACAGTCGGAAAATCGAAGGGAACCTCAAGGGGAGACAAAGAAATAAATAGAGATCTCATTTTTAGACTTCTATGGATCCATTTTCGTTAGTAGGTATTATTATTTTGATTATTTTGCTGTATTTCTTTGGCAGAATATTTTCATTTCTCGTTAAGGTTGCGATTATCGCATTTTTGGTTATGCTTGTGGTGGTGTTTTTGTTTGATATTTCTTGGGGAACGATTTGGCACTGGATTACGGGATGGTTTTGAGTTGCTTTTTATGAGAACTACTTTTCCCTTTCCACAATTCTTTTAAACTGTCTGTCGTTTGCGTGTTGTATGGATTCTACTATCTGGACTGAGAAATATCGACCGCATACGTTTGCGCAGATTCGTGGGCAAAAAGATATTGTTGAGAAAGTATCAGCTCTAGTCAAATCAGGTAATATGCCTCATTTGTTGTTCTCTGGTCCTGCTGGCGTTGGTAAGACTACAATGGCGTTAGTGATTGCACACGAACTTTTTGGTGATAGCTGGCGCGAGAACACGTTGGAATTAAACGCGTCGGATGAACGTGGTATTGATGTAGTTCGTGTCAAAGTGAAAGATTTTGCTCGTACCAAAGCAATTGGTAATGTCCCATTCAAAATAATTTATCTTGATGAAAGTGATGCGTTGACGCGCGAAGCGCAGCAGGCGTTGCGTCGTACGATGGAAAATTATACTAAGACGTGTCGTTTTATTTTATCTTGTAATTATAGTTCTAAAATTATTGATCCTATTCAGAGCCGTTGTGCAGTATTTCGTTTCAAGCCTCTATCAGAGCAAGAGATTATCGAAGTTGTGGAAACTGTTGCTAAAAATGAAGGGCTTGTGTTAACTGCTGATACTAAAAAAGCTCTCTTTGATGTGAGTGATGGCGATTGTCGCCGCTTAGAGAATGTGATGCAGAGTTGTGCTGTGCTGGGAAAATCGCTTACGCCAGAACTGATTTATTCCATGGCAAGTGTGGCTAAACCTAAAGAAGTGAATGCTATTTTAGCAACTGCGATTGCTGGCAATTTTACAGAAGCGCGTAAAAAATTGTTGGAGTTGATGCTGGAGTATGGGTTATCTGGCACAGATGTAATTAAACAGATTCACAAAGAAATTTGGCATTTAGCGATTCCTGATCGCAAGAAAGTTGAGCTGGTTGACAAATGTGGTGAGATTGAGTTTCGCATGGTTGAAGGCAGCGATGAATATTTGCAGCTTGAGGCATTGCTGGCAAGCGTGATGTTGGCGGGAATGAAATAGAGTTTTGTCTGAGGTAACATTTTTAATTCTGGGTTATTTCTTTGGATTATGAAACAGACTCCGGTATCTTTTCCGTTTGGTTCTCATACGATTGGTGGTATTCTTTATACTCCTGCTGGAAAAGGTCCATTTCCTGCGGTTTTGTATGTTCCTGGATTTTCTGGTGGGATACGAGAAGAGAGAAATGTAGCACTAGCTAAAACATTGGCTGAACAGAAATTTATTATTTTATTATTTGATTTTTATGATTTTCCAGATAAGTGTAGTGCTATTTCCAAAAGTGACATGACTATCTCTCTTCAATGTACAATAATTCGCGCAGCGCTAGACTATTTAGGGTCTCTATCTTGTGTCGATTCTTCTCGAATGAGTTTAGTTGGACATTCATTAGGAGCCATGACTTGTTTAGTTTATGCACCAACCGATACAAGAATAAGTTCGATCGTAGCTCAATCGCCAGTGGTGAACTTCAAAACTTGTCAGCGAGAGGGATTTATGCTTGATGATTCTTGGAAAAAGACCGGTCTTAAAAAGATTACAAATCGATATGGCTCATTTGAGTTAAAGTCGGAATTTGTTGTTGATGGTATGAAATATAATTCTTGTGCTGCTTTGCAAAAGATTTCTTGCCCCGTTCTCCTTATTTATGGTGATCGGGACACTCTTATTTCTCTGGATGTAGCACACACATTAGTCCCTTTTTTGAACAAGCTGAGTCGTTTTGAGATTGTGAACGGTGCGGATCACATTTATCATGGAAAAGAAAAAGAGGTAGTAGAACTTACCGTTACGTTTCTGAAAGAAAAGATGCAAACATTGCGTATAAAAAAGATTAAAAAAATAAAAAGTAAATCAAAATCCTAATTTGCGCTTTCTTTGATTCTCAAACTTTGTTTAACCAATTCGCGGTAGCGAAAGTCAAAGGTTAAGCGTACTTGTTTAGTAGAAAGTTCGTCTGCGTCAAGAGGGTTTTTGAGTTTACACAATAATTCTGCTTGACCGTTGTAGAGGCGGGCTTCGTTGACTTTTCCTGCAGATTTACATTCCCAATCAGCGTCATCAATGGAAAATGCAAGTTCTTCACGGGTTTCGTCAAATTCGCTGCCAACTTTGGTTACGTCACCAGTACCGGTATTCTTGATTTTGATTTTAAGAGCCATAACTCCTTTTCCTGCAGTGTCTTGTTCTACAGATTCAACGGTAATGGGTGATCCAGATACAAAGAACGATTTTTTCTCGTTAACATTACATACACGATCATCAGTGAGGTCTTCTTTAAGGCACACTTCAGGAATAACAAGGTAGGTTTTGTAATTATATTCTAAATTTGCAAACCAATCACGATCAAGATAATTGGTAACTTCTCCGTTAAATCTTGCATCTGATGCAAATGCAATGGTTTCTTCTCCGCCTTCAGGTGAGAGATCAGAAATTTCTTCAAGTTCATCTTGATTTGCAAGAGTGCGAGATGCAATTCCTTGAAATTCTTCCGTTGAAGGTCCAAGAAGTTCTACATCAATGTCTGCTGGTTGAATTTTATATTCCCCTTTGTTATTTACGGTAACTTCAATAGGGAATGCTTCAGAATCAAATATTGATTGAATACCGCTTTCTTCGACACCAAATGGCTCGAAGTGGGCAAGGACGCCTTGCGATCCTCCTTTAAATACGCTGCCTGTTTGCGCTTGCGGATCAGAAGTTCCACAAGAGACAATAAGCATGCTTAGAACGAAAAGTACTGTTATAATTGCGCGTTTCATCATCAACCCTCTTTACTCTTTTTAGGTGGAATGAAGAGGATAGCGTATTTAAAGTTTACTGGACTAAAGAAGGTTGATTGATCTGTACTTCGATTTATTTTATTTATTACTGCTTATTTAGGGGTTGCTACAATGCGGACAGGGCGTGTTTGTGATTGCATATAACTGTATTGTAATGTGATCTGAAGAGGAGTTTGGTAGGCAATAGTTCCTGGAATATTGAATGTGCAGATGATTTTTGCTTGATTATTGTAAAGACGAACGGTGCGATCTTTCGGTTTACATTCAATAGGACTTTGTCCGGCGATGGACACGTCAAAATTAACAAAGTTAAGATCATTTCGTTCTAGAATCCCTTGGCCGCAATTTTGGATTCCTGTTGAGGGGCTAAGAACTTGACCTCCTCCTTGGTTTGAAATACTAATCTCAAAGACGGCACGATTTTTGCCAACCATATCTACATTGACACTATTAATTGCTACTGGGGCACCTTGACCACCACCCATGCCTACATTGGCTGGACGACAGGTTTTTTGTTCAGGTGTGACTTGATAGAAAAGGGGGTCTACACAGACTACAGGGCTTGCTTTTGTTTCGTAGTTATAACATGTAACATAATTAAGAGTAGGAGTATATTCAATAACATCGGTAGGAAGTGTAATTGAAGGCGCGTTGAACTCAACTTGGTTTATGCTTCCTTGAACATTGTAAATACTTTTTCCTTCAAGTGTTCCAAGGCTCTCCCCACAGGATCGTGGAATGCCAAATCCTCCGCGAATAATATTTGGATCAAATCCGGTTACTTGGACAAAACAGTCACTGGGTTCAAGATTAAAATTTCCTCGATTTTGAATTTCAACAATAGAGATGAGCTCATTATCATCATAGATTGTTGCAGGAGGAAAATTAGCAAGCACGGTTAATGCGACCCCTTGTGTTCCTGATTGTACTTGTTTGAGTAGACCCGCTGTATCTTGAGGGGTGCTTCCACCCGGCACTTTATTACAACTTGTGAGGAGAACTAATGAAAAGAGAATAAGTATTATAACCACAAAACTGTCTCTTTTTTGCATTTGGGAAGGTAGCTTTTTTTGCGTTATAAGCTTTTTGGTAGACCTTTTCTACGGAGCTGTTGGTTCTCTTTCTTATCTTGTCGATCTTTTTTACCTAAAGACACCATAAACTTCTTAAAGAAACCCCTGTTCGTCTCTTTGATATGGCGAAAAATATAGTATTCCATCTGAAAAAGGATTGTATTAGCTGCGGTGCATGCGCAGCAATCGCGCCACAATTTTGGGAGATGGATCAGGAAGGTCTTGCTCATCTCAAAGGTTCAAAGGAAGTCAAAGGAATTAAAGATTCCAAAGATGCTCTTCTTAAAGAAGATCATTGGCAATTAGATATTTCTACTGAAGAAGATCGTGCGACGAATCAAGAAGCAGCAGATGTATGTCCTGTCAACATTATTCATGTCAAGCCGAAGAAAGAGAATTAAATTTCTTGATTTTTGTCGATAGGCAATGTTGTTTTCTATGTTAATTTGGTTTCATCTCTTAAAGAATGCGCAAAGGCAACTTGGTGACGTTGTATTTTTCGTAGAATTTCATTATGTTTTTCTGCCAATTTACGTACTTTTGCGGTGGCGTCAGTATGTTTTACGTAATGTTTTTGTTTGTCTTCATGACGTGTAGCTTTAGTGTGGTCATCAAAATGTTCACGCGCTTTTTGTGCATGTTTGCGGATTTTTTTATTTACACTCATCAGATCTTTGGAGAGAACATAGAGATATCCAGCTTCGTTGAGAAGTGACATATTTTACATGAAGAAAAAGAAGTTTATAATCCTTTTGTGGCGATCTCATGTAAATAGTGTGCTATTACATTCATCCCTTTTGCTGCCTGCGCAAGTTCGTAACATTCATTAGGGGCATGATATCCATCAGACATTTTGCTTAATGCGAGAAATACAATGGGGGTGTTAGGGAAGGTGTTGGCAAATGGCGGCATGGAGCCGATCGTTCCTCCTCCTCCAACAAATAATGTTTTTTTACCAAAGTGTTTGGTGCAGGTTTTGGCAGCAATATTGATGTAGGAGTTTTCCACTTCTGTCATAATAGCGGGTGTTCCCATGTGGTGTGTACAGTGAGCTTGGGAGATGATGGTGCGGGTGTGTTGTTCAATGAGCTGAAGAATTTTGTGTGGATTTTGTTTTCCAACGAGACGTGAGGTCACTTTGAGACGTACATGTTGTTTTTCTTTATCAATCACAAAACCATGTAACTCTAAAGTTGGCTGATACCATGCACGTATGCGCGCTTCGACTCCATCTTTGGTATAGAGTTGTGTAAGATCAATGCCTTCATGCTGAAGATCATGAAAGAGATTAACAGCTTTGGCAGTTGCTTGAAGATGGGAACGAAGTTTAGGGGTAATCTGTGGTGTGTCTTTGTAGAACTGTGCGATTTTGATTTTTCCAGTCTTGAATTCAACTGTTTTGGCAATGAAAGTGCAGAGCTGAGTGAGTGAATTTTGCTGTGCGGGGGGGATTTGCAATTGTGTTGTGGCATATGAACCGGCTATATGGCAAAGAGTGGTTAGAGGGTTTCTTACAATTCCTCCAAACACACCAGAGTGAATATCTTTGGTTCCCACTTTTGCTGTGATGGTGACGAGATTTTCGTGTTGTGTGATCTTAAAGCGAGGATAATTTTTTTTGGCATAGTGTACGAAGTAACTGGGGTTGTCTGATCGTACCTTCACGGTGGCTTGAGGTGGGATTTTGGTAGCAACACCTTCTTTTCGCTGATCCCCTCCGATGATGTCAATTACTTCGAAAGGCGGGTTATCACTTTTTTTGTGTTCCGATTTTAATGGGACAATGATTTCTGTTTTTGCGAGTCCACGTAAACTGCAGGTAATTGAGGGGTGGTCACCTTCAAAGATAGTGTCTGTTACAAGTATGGCGTTAGGTTTTTTGAGCAGTTTTTTATTTTCTTGCAGAAATGCTGTGAAATGATTACTCCCACTTTCTTCTTCTGTTTCATAGATAATTTGGATCGTTGGATGAGGCAAGTTCAATTTTTGGAGTGCGTTAAGAGCATGGAGTGCTGTGAGTGCTGGACCTTTATCATCCGTAGCTCCTCGTCCTCTGATTATACCATTTTTTTCTTTGGCATCGAAGGGGTGTTTCATTGCGTATTTTTGTAGTTGCCAATCCTTGGCGTCTGCGGGTTGGACATCAAGATGATTGTAGAGTGTGATAGTTTGATTGCTCTTTTTTGCAGGGATGGTAGCGATGAGAATAGGATAGCCATGATTTGGGATGATCTGGTATTTTATGTCCATCTCTTGCATGATCTTGCCTATTGCTTGCAGAATTTTTGGGAGATTTTTACGTTGGGCTGGATCTTGACTTTCCGAACGAATGTTGATAAGATGTTGAAGTTGTTTGGAAAACGTGGGGAGAATTTGTTTTGCGTACTGTTCTATCTGGTGTTGAGCCTCTTTTTGCATGGAAGAAGTATATTTTGCGTGTTTAAATTTGTTTGTTTTTAGTGTTTTTTCTTACTTCTTTACAATGATCATACAATGATCTTTTTCAAATGGTTCAAGAATGCGAAAGTCAATGACGGTAAAGATTTTTTCTAACTGAAGTCGAATTTCGTTAAAGAGATCTTTGGGTTTACGTCGAATATCAATGCTGCGCGCTTTCACGGCAAGTAAGCCATAGCCTCCTGGTTTGAGAAAGATATTACAATTATTAATGAAGATGTCAGCCTGATTGCGTTGGGCAATATCTTGAAAGACAATGTCTGCTTGACATATTTTTCCAATATATTCTTCGGGGTGATTAGCATCAGCAAGAAGGGGAATGATGTTGGTTCTTTTTTGTGATAGAAATATTGCATCACGAATAACACGAGGGGCAGGATCAACACCAAAAACGATTCCTTCTTTTCCTACCATGTCACTGACAAATGAAGCCGTGTATCCGTGACTAATTCCAAGATAAAGTACAACATCATTTTTGCGAATACCAATGTTGGTTGCCCCTTTCGCAACAGCAGCACCTAATTTGCTACGGCGTGGGTCAAGCTCACGATATTCACCATCGCTTTGTCGTATTAGTTTTTCGTCAAATGGCGCAAATCCTGGAAGGATGCTTTTAGTATAAAGATAGCGTCCACTTTCATAAAGTTCAAAAACTTTATGGGGAGTGACTTTGCTTGTTGCGCTGTCTCTTGATCTAAATCCTATGTTGGATGACTCTTTATTTTCTTGTGGTTGATCGGGCATACGATTTTGAATGAATGGGAGTGGTTTGACAAACTGATTTGAGGGTTTGGTTTGCGATACTGGTTTTATTGTCGATGTTGGCGTCTCTTGTCGAGCTCGAAAAGGAGTTGGAGATTGTCCGGTTACTCGAGATTTTTCATAGGGGTTGAGAGACGCATTTTTTGTTGTAGCAGAGGGGGCACGTACTTTATTCTCCGGGATGTCACTGGTGTCCATACTAAATTTTTTGAATTTAGGCTGTTTTTGTCCCATGTAGGTTTTTTTCTCAGTGGCCATTTCCTATTCTCCTTGCTCTAATTTTTGTTTTGCTTTTGCCTCGTGCCAAACTCGTGATTCTTCCTCTCGACTTACTTTTCTATTTTCAATAAGGAATGGTTTTCTCTCGGCAAATTTTGTGTGAATATGTGCTAGGACTTCCTGCATTTTGAAAAGTCCTTCATGTTCTGCACGCGAAATTGTGCCAAGACAATCCCATAATACGTCTCCTAACTCATCTTTGATACGTTGTGTATTAGGTTGAGCACGATTTATTTCTGTGAGAAGTTCTTCAACTTCTTCTTGCATTTGAATTGCACGTTGTTTGAGAGTATTTTCTTGTGCCCATTCGGAGAGAACTAAGTTGCGTCGCTGCAATTCCATTAGTGTGGCAAGTAGTTCTGTTTCACTATTCTTCTTACTCCTCGTGGTTGTTGGTTTGATCTTACTCATGTTTAAATTTTTCTTCTAACTCTGCTTTAAACGCAGGTGCTTTGAATTCACCTTTGAAATAATCTAGACGGGCGCATAATGAAAGTTTGTCAGCAAGTAAACGTGCGGCTTTTCCTTTGTCGTCTTTTTTGGTATTTTGCACTAATGGATGATTGATAATAATGCCATATTTTGGTGATCTTGCACCAGTTGCGATGTGGCGAAAGAGGGCTTTTTCTGCTCCAAAGAGTTGAATGGTTGATGCTGGTAAGAGCGCAAGATTTTTGAGACCTTTAGCCATTACTATTAATTTTGCGCCAATCGTTGCTCCTGCAAGTTCAAGTAGATTTGGGCAGTGGGTTTTCATGGTTTCTTTAAGGTAAAATTCATATTGTTGTCGTAGGGTATAAAGATTTGAAATTTGAGATGCGAGTAAGATAATTTGCGCAAGATCGATGTCTAGAAGTGGCGCTCCAAGAGTTTTGGTAATCTTTTTTTGATCGATGAGCTCTTGACGCGAGTGTTGCGCTACTAATTGCGTGAAATGTTCATGGTTAGAGATTAGTTCTCCAATTTCAGGTAGAGTCAGTGCATGCCATTCGCGTAGTCGTTTGGTGAGAAGATTTGTAACCTTGTCGATTTCTTCGATAGCACTTACGGTTTGCACTAATAATGAGTCTGTTCCAACGCTATCTCGCAGTGCTTGCGCACTGAATTCTTTGTTGCTTTCACGAAATAAAGAATAATATCTACTGTTATGTAGATGTGAAAGAGCAAATGGTGCTTTTTCCGGTGGAATAGCTTTGAGGGATTTATATTTCGATTCTAACTTTTGCAGTGATTCTTTGTAGGCAGGATTGGTGTCTTGGCAGAGTATTTCTTCTACCCAATTCCCTTTTTCATCAAAAATAAAATGACCTATACTGTTAGAAAAAAGATACATATCCCTTTTTTATCGCAGAAATTATATAAAGTTTGGGGTCAATTTTATGTGAATGCCACAACTCCCTAAAGAAGCACAATGGTTAATGTGTCTTTATTGTCACGAACATTTTGATGGTGTGGAATGGAATTCGATGTGGGTGGGAAGTATTCATTATAAAACTCATGATTGTGGGTGCGGTGTCCAAGCGCGTTGTCGCGTCGATTTTATAGGTTCTGGCCATGATGCATTTCGAAAAGAGACTGGGAAATTAGAATCCATGCTTAAGCCGCATTCGGGTATCCCTAGTGATTTTCCCAAAGTTCCATTTCCTCTGCCACGATTAGGGTTGTAGGTTAGTCTTGTGGAAAAGTATTTTATTTTTTAGACCATACAAAACTTCATCTATTTGTTCGTTGAGATGTCACAATTAACAATAACTATAAAAACTTCTTTTGTATTGATCTTAACATGCCAATACCTACTCTTAATTCCAAAGCTGTCGATTTTTCTGTTCCTGACCAAACTGGTAAGCTCACATCACTTAAAGATGCCAAAGGCAAATGGCTCGTGTTCTATTTTTATCCTAAAGATGATACGCCTGGTTGTACGATTGAAGCAATCGATTTCACCAAATTGAATAGGGAATTAGAGAAAGAAAGTGCATTAATTTGGGGTGTGAGTCCGGATAATGGGAAGTCACATTGTAAGTTCATTGAGAAACATGCATTGTCAATTACATTGCTTTCTGATACAGAAAAGCAACTTGCAGAATTATATGGCGTGTGGGCTAAGAAGAAATTTATGGGAAGAGAGTATATGGGTGTGGTTCGCTCAACATTTTTGATTGATCCGAAAGGAATCGTGCGTCACGTCTGGAGTCCGGTGGAAGTGAAAGGGCATGCACAGGCGGTGTTGGAGAAGGTTAGGGAGTTGAAAAAGTAAATTCTTAGTAGCTAATATTATCCATTTTTTTCTTTATATAAAATAAAGTTAAAATACCGATAGCAACCATAATCCCGACTCGAATTACTATATTTAGGATTAACCAAAGAACCCCTTCGAACACTCCAGATTTAAGAATAACTGTTTGAAATAGGAGTTCGGTGACGATCCAACCAAAGATTAGTGCTGCGATTCGCATGAAATATCTTTTATCAACTGCTTCCATCAATAAACATAAACCAAACCTGTTATATAATATTTTGGCTCAGTAGATTTGTCAAGTCCTTCTTGTCCGTTCACTTTTACGTCACAACTTTTTTAAATGGCCTATTAGCGCCGCATAAGTATGTTTATTACCCATTTTCCTGATCGGGCAGCTACTGCGAGTATTGATGATTTGTACTCAACTGCAGTTAGATGTACTACTCAATTGTATACTTTAACGCAACCGCGTCTTGCTCACTTTCTTGATTCTCGATATGGTTCACTCTCTTTTGATGGAAGAGGACGAGAGCAAGTTGGCAATGAAGATATTATTACTGCACGGCTTCATCTTCCTGATCGTCTAGTAAATGGGGATATCGGGCTACATAGTGATGTGAATATTTTTGTAGAACGAATTTCTTATCTTGCGTTTTCAAGTTATATCGGTTTTTATTTTTCAAAAGTTCAAGCTAGTTCGGGTGAGATAAAAGTAACTGCCCAAGAACTTACACTTTTGAATAAGTTTGGTCACGCGCGAGAAGTGTTTTGGTATCTTGCAGACGAGTGGGATAGTCGTAATGGGAAAGGTGGCAAACTTGCAAAAGCACCGCATAGGCTTCTTCAAACCCCTGATCTATCTTTCTAGTTTTAATCTTTTTTACATTCTTGAATGTAGAAACATTTATAAATAACCGCTTTTCCCAACAAACCACTTTCAACGCTTATCGTACACTGACCGACTAGATCGGTTCAATATGATGGGTGTGCTGGCCTGAAAAGGTAACCATCGCAGTTTCTGGGATGGCACCATGTATAGGCTGTTTGCATGCGATATCTTTGTGATATCTGGTTGGGAACCAAGAGCTTATGCTCAATTAATAGGTTTAACTTAAAATGCCAAAAAATCATCATCCTCGTCGCGGAAGTATGCAGTTCTGGCCTCGTAAGAGATCACGCCACACATTAGTGCGCGTTCGTTCTTGGGCTGTTGAGACTAAACTTAAACCATTAGGTTTTATCGGTTACAAAGTAGGTATGACTCATGTCATGATTAATGATGCTCGTGCGAAATCAATGACAAAAGGCGAACGTATTTCCATGCCTACTACTATTATTGAATGTCCTCCTATGGTTGTTGCAGGAGTAGTATTTTACGGAAGATGGGGGACTGGTGTACGTAAAATTGGTTGCGTTCTTTCTCCTAAATTACACAAAGATTTAGCTCGTGTTCTTCCTTTACCAAAAAATAAATCTCACTCATTCGATTCCATTAAAGAATTTAGTGATGTACGTCTTTTGGTGCATACTCAACCTTCTTTAATCACTGTTGAAGCTAAAAAACCTAAAGTTCTTGAAGTTGCTCTTGGTGGTGCTGTATCTGAAAAACTAGCGTATGCTAAAGATATTCTTGGTAAAGAACTTAAAGTTGAAGATGTCTTTGAAGTAGGAACTCTTGCTGATGTCCATGGTACTACTAAAGGAAAAGGGTTTCAAGGTACTGTTAAACGATATGGTGTTCCTATTCGACAACATAAAGCGGAAAAAACCAAACGTGGTATTGCTACGTTAGGTTCTTGGTCACCTAAACGTGTTGAATTTACTGTTCCTCAATCAGGAAAAATGGGGTATCATTCCCGTACTGATTATAATAAACATATTCTTAAGATTGGTTCTGATGGTGCAGCAATTACTCCTGCGGGTGGTATTGCTCATTACGGCATTCTTAAACAAACATATGTTCTTATCAAAGGCTCTGTTTTTGGCTCTGCAAAGCGTCCTGTGCTTCTTACGCGACCAATTCGGGCAAAAGGTTTTACGAAAGAGGTACCTGAGATTGTTCACATCTCTCATTAATCATGAAAATCGCTATCCTTAACAAAGAGAAAAAAGAAGTAGGTCATCACGACTTACCAGTTCAATTTAATGAAGAATTCCGTCCTGATTTAATTCAACGGGCTGTTGCTGCATATGCAAGTGCACAACGTCAACCTATAGGTGGTTCTCCTTTAGCTGGTCTTCGTCATTCTTCAAAGTTAAGTAAACGCCGTCGTAATTATCGTGGCTCATACGGTTTTGGCATCTCACGTGATAATCGTAAAATCATGTCTCGACGAGGTATGAGAATGAATTGGGTGGCAGCATATGCTCCTCATGTACGTGGCGGTCATCGTGCTCATCCTCCTAAAGCTCAGAAAGATCTCGTTGAACAAATTAATGTTAAAGAACGACGTAAAGCTATTCGCTCCGCTATTGCAGCAACTATGGATTTGGCAGTAGTAACTAAACGGGGTCACAAAGTTCCTACAGGTTACCCATTTGTTATTGAAACCTCATTTGAATCAATTTCCAAAACAAAAGATGTTGTTAGTGCACTTACTGCTCTTGGTTTTAGCGAAGAACTTGAACGCAGTGGAGTGAAAAAAATTCGTGCAGGCGTTGGTAAATTGCGTAGCCGCCCTTATAAACGTAAAAAAGGCGTTCTCGTAGTTGTTGGTGAAAAATGCCCTCTGCTTCATGCAGCACGCAATATTGCTGGTCTTGACATTGTTTGTGCAAATTCCCTTAATGTTAATTTACTTGCACCTGGAGCATTACCTGGACGAGTTACTCTCTGGACTGCTTCTGCACTTGAAATATTAGAAAAGAAACGTTTATTTATCTAAACCATGGCAACTACTACTCAAACACAAACTCAATCGGATCGTTTTGCATCATTGCGCGAAGCTGGCTTTGATCCTCATCAAGTGTTGCATCATCCTCTTTCCACAGAGAAATGCATTCGACAAATTGAGTTTGATAACAAACTTTCATTTGTGGTTCATTCAAGAGCTACCAAGTTAGATGTAAAAGTTGCAGTAGAAATGCTCTTTAAAGTTAAAGTATTAAAAGTTAACATTCAAAATTCCATTCGAGGAGAAAAACGAGCTGTTGTTCGTTTACATCCTTCGACGCCAGCGTCAGATATTAGTTCTGACTTGGGATTAATTTAGGTATTAAAAATGGGTAAAAACTTAGTTCAACAACGCCGAGGACGCGGCTCACCAACATATCGATCTGCTAGTTTTAAATTTGAGGGAGCAGTTAAATTGTATGACGGTGAAGGTGCTGGTCAAGTTGTCGAATTAGTTCATTGCGCAGGTCACAGTTCTCCTCTTATGAGGGTTGCTTTTAATTCAGCTACTAATTTGAATTCTACTCTTGCTTTTGCTCCAGATGGTATCAAAGTAGGGGATATAGTTCAAGCAGGTCAAGATGCACAAGTTAGTGCTGGGAACATCCTTTTACTAAAAGATATCCCTGAGGGTACTCTTATTCATAATATTGAACTACGTCCGGGAGATGGCGGAAAATTAGTTCGTGCAAGTGGTGCTTTTGCTCGTATTGTTTCTCGTGGACAAGAAGGTGTTCGAGTTCTTCTTCCTTCACGTAAAGAAAAATTATTTTTACCGACTTGTCGTGCTGCAGTTGGTGCTTTAGCTGGTGCTGGTCGACCTGACAAGCCCTTCCTTAAAGCAGGTAATCGCTATAAGAAAATGCGTGCACGCAATAAACTCTATCCAAAAGTATGTGGTATTTCAATGAACGCAGTAGACCATCCATTTGGTGGTAAATGCTCTCACATTAAAGGACGACCTACTCAATCACCTCGTGGTGCTCCACCTGGACGTAAAGTTGGTAAGATTGCTCCTCGACGAACAGGACGCAAGAAATGAGCAAACTAGCTCATTTCTGCGCAGAAAACAAATCGAAGTTTGTTTTCTTGTGTAAGAAATGAACAAACTGGAATAATTAAAAATTAAATCGAATAATAATTCAAACTTAAGGTGCAAACAAAATGGCAAAAGGATTCATGTGGAAAGGACTTACGGAAGATCAAATTGTTAAGCTAGATCTAACCACTTTTGCAGGAATGATTAATGCTCGTCATCGTCGCACACTTAAGCGTGGATTTACTCCAGAACAAAAGAAATTACTTGCCTCTCTTGATGCAGGCAAAGATAATATCAAAACTCATTGTCGTGACATGATTATCCTTCCAAAGATGGTAGGTAGAACACTTAAAGTATATAATGGGAAAGAATTCATTCCTGTTTCCATTACTGCAGAAATGCTTGGACATTACGTAAGTGAATTTTCCCATTCACGAAGAGTTGTTGCACACAGTGCAGCAGGTATTGGCGCAACGCGCTCAAGTAAATCTGTTTCAGCGAGGTAAACTCGATACATTACGATCGACAAAAAATAACACATGGCAAAAACCATCGAATTGGATGCAAGTAAATGCGCAAGCGCAAAATCATTTAACCTTCCTATTTCCTCTCGTCAGAGTACAGAAATTGGTCGCTTCTTGCGTTATCGAAGCGTAGAATTTGCAACACGAACACTCCAAGAAGTTGTTGCTTTGCGCACTCCTGTTCCTTACCGACGCCATGTATTTGATTTAGGTCATAAACCTGGTATTGGCCCTGGTCGTTTTCCTCAAAAAGCAGCTAAAGAATTTTTACGAGTTATACTTGGTGCGCAAAAAAATGCTCAGTTTAAAGGTCTCAATACTCAAAGTCTTAAAATTGTTAAATTAATTTCCCATAAAGCTTCGATTCCGCCTATGGCTGGTCGTCACCGTCACGCAGGTCGTCGAACTCATTTAGAAGTTGTCGTAGCAGAGATGAAATCTGCTCCAAAAGCAAGTTCAAAGTCAGCTACTCCTAAAACCTCCAAAAAGGCAGCTGCTCCTAAAGCAGCAAGTGAAGGTGTACAACAATGATTGAGAGAGAATTCATCGCACAGAAAACAAAAGAGTTTTACATAAAGAAATTCGTTCGTGAGCGCCTTAAAAATGCAGGTATTTCCCAAGTAACTCTTAAGAAAATTCCGTTAGGTGAAAAAATAATTGTTCACGCAAGTCGACCAAGCGTCATTGTTGGTTCCAAAGGTGGAAATATTCGCGATTTGACTAAGATGCTTAAACAAGAGTTTAAACTTGAAAATCCTCAAATTGAAATTACAGAAGTAAAAGATATTTTCCTTGATCCAGTAATCGTTGCAGAACGTATTGCTTCCTCATTAGAGCGGTTTGGTTCAGCTCGTTTCAAAGGTATTGGTCATAAAGTCATGCAAAATGTGCTTGGTGCTGGTGCTCTTGGAGTTGAAATTATCATCTCTGGTAAAATTCCTGGTGCTCGTGCAAAAAGTTGGCGTTTTTATCAAGGTTATTTGAAAAAATGCGGAGATGTAGCAGTAGTTGGTGTTCGACATGCTCGTGCTAGTGCAGTCCTTAAAACAGGAGTTATTGGCATTAAAGTTTCCATTATGCCTCGGGATCTTATACTTCCTGATCATATTGATATTTTACCTGAACCAGTGGAACAAATAGAAGCAATCACTGAAGCAGCAGGTGCTTTAGACGAGGATCAAGCTAAAAAAGCTTCTCCTAAAAAAAGAGCTCCTGCAAAAAAGAAAACATCTTCAGAAAAAACTGATAAAGCTGACAAAAAAGCTCCACCTCGTAAAACAACCAATACTAAAGCATCAGCTTCCCCTGAAAATGCAAATGAAAATGCTGAATTAAAAGGTGAAGAAGCATGAGAACTACTAAAGAAATTTCCTCTCTCTCAGTAACAGAGATTCGTGCTCGTCTCGAAGAATTTAAAAAGGAACTCTTAAAACTTAATACTCAGGTCGCTTCAGGAGCAAACACTCAAAATCCTGGACGATTACGACAATTAAAGAAAAATATTGCTCGGGCATACACATTCCTATCAATGAAAGAAGAAGAGGTTTCCTCTAACAAATAAACATGGTCGGTGTATGTAACCAATGTGGATTGCCTTCGGACCTTTGTGTCTGTGAAGCAATTGCTCGTGAACAACAAAAGATCACGGTCAAAATTGAAAAACGAAAATTTGGAAAGAAGTATACAGTCGTTTCCGGGATTCAAAAGGAAGTAAATGTTGACGACCTCTTCAAGAAGCTCAAATCCAAATTCGCCTGCGGGGGGACTGCGAAAACCGGTCAAATCGAACTTCAAGGCGATCATAAAATTCGTATCAAAAAAGCACTCATCGAACTCGGTTTTCCCGACGAGACCATTGAAATAGTTTGATGTCAAGCTTAAAACTAATCATCATCAAAATTAAACATCATCAAGCATCAAAACAATTGTTTTTGGTGTAGGAAACACAATTACGGTAGCTATGGTATACAAAGGCGAACTAATCGGTCAGAATGTACTCATTCACGACTTGAATAGTGGTTGTCAATGGCAAGGTCGAATTATCGATGAAACCAAGCATACTTTATGTGTTACAAAGTTAACAAAATCTCTTCGAGTTTTTAAAAAAAACATCGAATTGAGTTTAGTTGATCAAAAACAAACTCTCAAAGGGGTTGACTTAATCCGTCGTCCTGAAGAGCGAATGAAAGAGTAAAAAATTACAGTTAAAAAAATACAAAAAAACAATCAAAAACAACCTGCCTTTATGGGGGGAATTCAACAAAATGAAACAAAATGTGTTTGGCATCAAGGCTCCAGTGAAGTCTGATCAGTACGATAAAAAGTGCCCTTTTTACGGAGAAATTAACGTAAAAAAAGAATTCCTTACAGGAGTTGTTATCAAAAAAGATACTAATCGCTCAGCAACAATCGAGTGGCACAATTCAATTTCAGTGCCAAAGTATGAACGTTTTACTACTAAACGATCTCGTATTCGTGTTCATAATCCTGCAAGTATTAATGCTCAAGTTGGTGATCAAGTTCGTGTTGCACGAACTCGCCCTTTAAGTAAAACAAAGCATCATGTTATCATCCAAGTATTACGACATGGTTCCGTTGCTGCGTCAACTCTTGCTCAACAAGAACAACAGCAACAAGTGAAAGAACTTAAAGAAAAGCAAAAGAAAGCAGAAAAAGTTGTCAAGAAAGATCGTAAAGAATAAATCATGAGTTGATGATTAGACTCATTGATTCATCAATAGATAAAAAATATCAATAAGTAAAAATAAAAAATTCAAACAAAAAACAATTAGGAGTGTAAAATTTCACCATGAAAGCATTAAAAGGTCGTGTTGTGCGAGCAATTCCTTCGCAAGCGTGGGTTAACACCTGTGATAACTCTGGTGCAAAAGTACTCAAAATTGTTTCCGTTAAAGGGCAAAAAACAAGTATTGGTCGAATTCCAGTTTGTGGAGTTGGTGACTTTGTACTTGCTTCCGTTAAGAAAGGTAAATTAGAAATGCGTAAAACTGTCGTTCCTGCTATCATTGTTCGTCAAAAGAAAGAGTATCGTCGTCCTGATGGAACTCGTATTTGTTTTGAGGACAATGCTGCTATTGTCTTAAAAGATGATAAAGGAAATCCAAAAGGAACTATCTTTAAAGGTCCTATCGCAAAAGAAGTTGCTGAACGCTGGCCTGCTGTTGCAAAAGTTGCAAGTATGGTGGTATAAGCGTATACAGGTGAACTATGACTCAATTAAAATTTTCAACATCCTGGAACAAAAGTATTCAAGCTCGTAAGCAACGTAAGTTCCGCTATGCTGCACCTTTACATGTTCGTCAAAAATTTGTTCATGTTCATCTTTCCAAGGATTTACGAGCAAAACATGGTGTGCGAAGCACACAAATCCGTAAAGGAGACAAAGTGCGTGTTTTACGTGGTCAATTTAAAAAACGAGAAGCGCAAGTAGAACGCGTCTCTCTTCACTTTAGCAAAGTCTATCTTAGCGGTCTTGATGTTGTTAAACGGGATGGCTCAAAAGTTCAAGTAGCTCTTGAACCTTCAAATTTAGTCATAGTAGAATTAGATTTGAAAGATAAACGACGAAAAGAAAAACTCGAAGCTGCTAAAACTAAAACTGTAATTCCTCAGTCACAATCAAAGCCAGTAAAAACAGTGGTTAAGAAAGCCACTACGGTAAAAAAATAGTTAAGAATAATCAAAAATAATTAAAACAAACACTAAAACGATTCAAAATGAAAAATCACTTAAAACGCATTGCATCGCCTCGAGCTTGGGTTATTGCTCGTAAGCACCGAACATTTACCCTTCGTCCTCATCCTGGTGCGCATCCTCAAAATATGGGGTTACCTTTAGGTGTAATACTTCGGGATATGTTAAAACTTGCAACTACTATGTCTGAAGTAACTAAATTGCTTCATGCAAATGAAGTTTTAGTTGATGGACGTCGTCGTCAAGATCATAGGCATTTGGTTGGTCTTTTTGATGTATTAACTATTCCCTCTCTTCAAAAATATTATCGTATGAGTGTTGATGAGAAAGGTCGATTAGTTCTCCTTTCTATTCCTGTTGCAGAGAGTACTACTAAAGTATGCAAAGTTCTTGGAAAGAGTGTTGTTAAAGGTGGCAGTGTAATGCTTCGTTTACATGATGGTCGAACTGTTCCAAGCTCAGCTAAAATTAATATCGGTGATAGTGTTGTTATCTCTCTTCCGGATCAAAAAATTACAGAATCAATCGCTTTAGGTGAGGGCGTTCACATTTTCCTTGCCCAAGGTAAGCATGCAGGTTCTCAAGGAACTGTTCGTTCACTTAAAGAGACGCAAGCAGTATATGCTGATTCAGAGAATAATGAAGTACGCACTTCAAAACAATACCTTTTCGTTGTAGGAAAAACGAAACCACTTTTTAAGGTGGTAGCATAAGACTATGGCAAAAGCAACAATGACTCGCGATTTGAACCCCATGAGGGAGATTCGTATTACTAAATTGACTCTTAATGTTGGGGCAGGAAAGAATGAAGATCATCTTAAAAAAGGTCTTAAATTACTTGAGAAACTATCTCCACTTAAACCTGTCAAAACAACAACTTCCAAACGTATTCCTGGTTGGGGCCTACGTCCTGGTTTGGCAATTGGGTGTAAAGTAACTGTACGTAAGGGTGCAAAAGAATTACTGAAACGTCTCGTTGTTGCAAAAGAAAATACTTTGTTAGCTCGAAATTTTGATGCTCAAGGAAGTTTTTCATTTGGTGTGCCTGAATATATTGACATTGAAGGATTAGAGTATGATCCTGAACTTAAAATCATGGGGTTAGAAGTTGCAGTAACTTTAGAACGCCCAGGTTATAGTGTTAAAAAACGGAAAATTCATACTTCCTTAGTTGGAAAGAAACATATCATCACTAAACAAGAAGCAATTGCATTTGTGCAAGGTTTAGGAATTAAAGTTCAAGAAGAACAGTAAGAAAATAGCAGTAAGAAAATAATAATATAACAATTAGGAGATTACAATGACAACAAGCGATCATCGGAAAATGTTTACGCAACTGGATGCTAAGCCAGTTAAGAAGGCGAAATACCTTAAGTTTAACTCCCTTCGTAAACGATCTTGTGGTAAAGCTCTTCGTCACTGTAAAAATTGTGGACGTCTTGGCGGTCACATCAACAAATATGGACTCAACTTGTGTCGTCAATGCTTTCGTGAAATGGCACTTGAACTTGGGTTCAAGAAATATAATTAGGTGAATCAAAATGCTCAATGATCCTCTTGCAGCGGCCCTCTCAAAGGTTATCAATGCTGAACGCGTTGGAAAACGTGAGGTTGTTATTAAACCTGCATCGTCTTTAATTAAAAGAATCCTTACACTTATGAGTGAGCACAATTATATTGGCTCATTTGAAGAAATTGAAGACGGTCGCGGTGGCGCTCTTAAAATCTTATTGCTTGGTAATATCAATAAATGTGGTGTTATCAAACCTCGTTTTTCAACAAAATCAAATGGTTTTGAAAAATGGGAAAAACGTTATTTGCCTGCAAAAGATTTTGGAATCCTCGTTGTTTCCACTCCACAAGGCATTGTAACTCATTTCAAAGCAAAAGAACAGAGTACAGGTGGCAAGTTACTTGCATACTGTTACTAAATTGAGTCATTAAAATGAAAGAAGATATTACTCGACAAATTCCACTGGAAAAAGGCGTCAATGCTACTATAGTTAATAGTGTGTTAACTCTTAAAGGACCTAAAGGAGAAGTTTCACGTGACTTACGTCATCCTCGCGTAGCAGTACGAGTTGAAAGTGCAATGATTGTGGTCTCTGCAGTTAAAGGAACAAAAAGAGAGAAGACCGTAGTAGGTTCATTTGAATCACATGTTGCTAATATGGTTAAAGGCGTAGTTGAACCGTTTGTTTACAAACTTAAAATTTGCTCTGGTCACTTTCCTATGAATGTAGCAGTAGTGGGTCAAGAATTTGTGGTTAAAAATTTCCTTGGTGAAGCTGTTCCTCGTCGTGCTAACCTTGTTAAAGGAGCTACTGTTAAGATTGAAGGAACTGAAATTACTGTTACAAGCTGCGATAAAGAACTTGCAGGTTTAATGGCTGGTCGTATTGAACAGCTCTGTCGAATTACTAATCGTGATCGACGTATTTTCCAAGATGGATGTTATATGACTGAAAAAGCAGGTAAGAGTGCATAATCATGACACAAACAAAACAATTATTAGCTGTACGTTCAAAATCGAATGCTCGTAAGCCTGCTTTCGTTGTTAAAGAATCACGTTTTGTTAAACGTATTAAATTACGTTGGCGTAATATGCATGGTCGTCATTCTAAAGTCCGTCAAATGCATAGTGGTCGTCCTGCTCGTCCAACTCCTGGATATGGTGCTCCTGCCGCTGTTCGAGGTTTACATCAATCGGGATTAACTCCTGTTATTGTTGCCACTCCAGCTCAATTAGTAGCTATCAAACCAGCTCATGAAGGTGCTGTACTTGCAGCAAAACTGGGTGCAAAAAAACGCCTTGCTTTAGTTACTCTTGCTCAACAAAAAAATATTGCTCTTTTAAATATTAAAAATCCAACGAGTTTAATCGAAAAGATTAAGAGTATGGTTTCAACTCGGCATAGTGCTCGCACTGTTCGTACTAGTAAAAAAAGCAGGCAAGAACAAGAGAATCGCCGTCGAGCAGAAGAGAAAAAAACATCTTCCGAAGAGAAAAAACAAACTGCAAAAGCAAAGAAAGCTCAACAGAGCTCTTCTGATGTTGCTGAACAATAAAATACCATATAAACAATAACTATAATGTGTGAATCCCATGACGAGCAAAAAACGATTAGCCGCAGAAGTCCTTAAAGTAGGTCTTGACAAAGTTCGTATCCGAACTGATGCACTAGAAGATGTTTCCAAAGCAATTACTCGTTCAGATATTCGTGGACTTGTAGCTGTTGGTAAAATTTATGCAGCAACGCCTAGTCTTCAATCTCGTGGTCGTGCTCGTCATATTGCTGAACAGAAACGAAAAGGTCGTCAGAAAGGTCACGGTACTCGTAAAGGCGCTGCGTACTCAAGAGTTACACGAAAAGACCGTTGGATGGCACGTATTCGTACTCAACGTGTATTCTTGCGTGAATTACGTGAGAAAGTGATTATCACTCCTAAAACGTATCAAGCTCTTTACCGAAAGTGTAAGGGCGGTTATTTCAGGAATCGTCGTCACATTAAACTTTATATCACTGAACGTAGCCTAGCTCTACAAAAGAAACAGGAAACTTCAGAGAAACAAAAATAAGTTTAAGATCAGTATAAAATAAGTGTTTAACTAAAAACCAAATTAAAAAACAAAATTAAGAAAGTCAAATAATTAACAAAATCAAATTAAATATCGAGAAAACTAAAATGACTCATCCAAAAACAATTCATTTCCGTCGTAAACGAGAAGGACGTACTAATTATAAGAAACGTCTTCATCTACTTTTAAGTGGAAAACCACGAGTAGTAGTGCGTTTCACAAATCAACAAGTGATTGCGCAAGTTCTCAATTTTACAGGTCAAGGAGATATTGTCGTTACAGGGGTTAGCTCATTTGAACTTCGTAAAATGGGTTGGAAATATTCTTGCAAAAATATTCCTGCTGCATATCTTACTGGTGTTTTAGTTGCTAAACGAGCTTTGGCTGCAGGATGCTCCTACGCCATTCTTGATACTGGTTTACTTTCTCCTCTCCACAAAGGGCGAGTGTATGCCTTCTTAAAAGGAGTTTTAGATGGGGGATTAGAAGTGCCTAATACTGAAGAAGGGATTTTTCCTTCTGAAGAACGTCTTAGTGGAAAACATATTGAAAATTACGGGCATGCCCTTGCTCCAAAAGCAGCAGCATATACTCATCAATTTTCGCAATATTTAAAAAACACAGCAAAGCCTGAAAATATCTCTGCTGCTGTTAAAACAGTAAAACAAAAAATTCAAGGTCAATAAGAATGGGTAAAGAAGAATCATCTCAAAAAAAACGAACACGCCGCGACAATCGTAGTCGTGACGACGCCGCTTCACGTGATGCAGCACCACGCGCAGAATGGAAACCGGTCACTGAATTGGGCAAAAATGTTAAAGAAGGTAAAATTACCGATATCGATCAAATTTTTGATAACGGTCAAAGAATCCTCGAATCTGAGATTGTTGATACGTTACTTCCAGATGTCACTGAAGATCTCCTTTTAATTGGTCAAGCTAAAGGTAAGTTTGGCGGTGGTCAACGTCGTATTTTCCGTCAGACTCAAAAGAAAACTAAAGAAGGTAACAAAATCCAGTTTACAACGTGCGCTGTTGTTGGTAATCGCAATGGATATGTTGGTGTAGGTATGGGTAAAAGTAAAGAAACCGTTCCTTCTCGTGATAAAGCAAAACGTCAAGCTCGACTTAACTTAATTCGTATCCGTCGTGGATGTGGTAGTTGGGCAACTGATGCTCGCGAAGCTAACTCTATTCCTTTCCAAGTAACTGGTCGTTGCGGCTCAGTTCGAATTACATTAATCCCTGCTCCTCGTGGTACAGGTTTATGTGTTGAGAAAGAGTGTGCAAAAGTTCTTTCTCTTGCTGGTGTTCGAGACGTCTGGAGTAAAACCTCTGGTCAAACCAAAACAAAACTCAATTTACTTAAAGCTCTTCTTGATGCTCTTCACAAACTCTCAGAGGTTAAAATCCAACCTGCAGATGTTGCAAAATTAGGTATCATTGAAGGAAGAGTTAAAGAATAATAAAAAAATAATTACAATAACTACAAATTAGAATAAACATACGAGATAATTACTATGGCATCACGCACTCAATCAACATCTGTACCTGCAACCAAAGCAAGTGCTAAGACTAGCGCACCAGTTGCAAAAAAAGCTTCTACTCCAGAGGGCATCTCAAATGCTTCAAAAAATGCTTCTAAAGCAGGACAATTAGTCGTTGTTCTTGTTCGTGGTTTTGTTGATATGCCAGAACCTATTTTTCGAACTCTTTCCATGTTGCGTCTAACTCGAAAAAACTTTTGCGCAGTAGTTCCTAATACTGCAATTTACCAAGGTATGATTACTAAAGTTAAAGATTATGTTACTTGGGGGGAAATTAGTCCAGAAACATTTGCTGAACTTGTTCGCGTACGCGGTCAAGCATTTATCTCTCGTAAAACTGATGCTAAAGAATTATACTCTTATAAAGTGCTTACTGTTAGCGGAAAAGAATACAAACCCTATTTTCGTCTTAATCCTCCTCGTAAAGGGTTTGGTCGCAAGGGTATCAAAGTTGCTTTCGTTGCTGGTGGCGCATTGGGATATAGAGGAGAAAAAATTAATGATCTTATCATGAGGATGCTTTAAAATGGTAGTACGCAGACGTAAAAAAGTTGGACATTATCGAGGCTCACATCGTACTCACGGTGGTGGTCATCCTAAAAAACGCCGTGGAGCTGGATCTCGTGGTGGACGCGGTAATGCGGGTACTGGTAAAAAAGCTGGTCAGAAAAAAGCAGGAATGCGTTACAAATTAGGTTCACGTGGATTTTTACCTCGTCGTGGTCAAATTCCAGATCGTTCTATTAATGTAGGTGTACTCTCTTCTCGAGTTGCTCGTCTTGCACGTGAAGGAAAAATCACCAAGCAAGGTGAACTTTATATAGTTGATCTTTCTTCATTAGGCTATACAAAACTGTTGGGAACTGGAACTGCATCTTGTAAGATGAAAGTGACGGTTGAGCATGCAAGTGCAAAAGCAACAGAACGTGTAAGTGAAGCAGGTGGGGAAGTTATATCCACTGCTCCTGCAGCAGAATAAAAGAGGAAGAATAATTCCTAGTCTTTGCAGAGAAAGCGTGTTTGATTATTTTTAGGCGCTTATGTGAAGATACTTAGAATTAATCTGATATTTGGTGTGAACAATGACATTCCTAGAGAAAGTGTATTCTATTTTTCCTGAAGTTGCGGGTCCAGCGCAAAAAAAACTGCCTTTTGGTGATAAATTAAAGTGGACGTTAGTTACACTGGTGCTCTTTTTTCTGTTAGGGTTAGTTCCTCTTTTTGGTTTGGGAGAAAACGCATTGCAACAGTTTGAATTTTTGTCAATTATTCTTGGCGCTTCATTTGGAAGCATCATTTCTTTGGGTATTGGTCCGATTGTGACTGCTTCAATTGTGTTGCAGTTACTTAATGGGACTGGTATTCTCAAATTTGATTTATCTAGTCATGAAGGACGACGTAGTTTTCAAGGTTTGCAGAAAATTATGTCGGTATTTTTCATTATTTTCGAAGCTATGATTTATGTTTTCATGGGTGGTCTTGCCCCAACTCCTGTTGGGGGAGAGATTGCTAGCGGTGTTGCAATGACTTCATCGTTATTTTTGCAGTTTGAAATCTTACTCATTATTCAGTTAATTATTGGCGGATTACTCATTATGTTTATGGATGAAGTTGTTTCAAAATGGGGTTTTGGTTCTGGTTTAAGTTTGTTTATTGCAGCAGGCGTTGCGCAACAAATTTTTATTCGAGCATTCAATTTTCTGCCTTCACCAACCAATCCAGATGTGGCAGCAGGGGCCATTCCTGCGTTTGTTCAGTTTATCTCTCAAGGTAATGTTACTGGCGCAATGTTGCAGCTCGCTGCTGTTGTATCAACATTAATTGTGTTTGCGGTGTGTGTCTATGCGCAAGCAATGAAAGTAGAGATTCCTCTTACATTTGGCAAAGTACGTGGTTATGGTATGCGTTGGCCACTTAACTTTTTGTATACTTCCAACATTCCAGTCATTTTAATTGCGGCATTACTCGCCAATGTACAATTGTTTGCTCGTTTGTTAGAAAGCTGGGGATATCCTATTTTAGGTACGTTTGCAGGGCAGAGTCCTGCAAGTGGAATTGTGTATTGGATTAGTCCGCCTAATCTTGTTGCAAGTTTAATTCAGGGGAGTTTTACTCTTTCACAATTGGGTCAAGCTGCTGTCTATATTGTGTTGATGGTTGCTGGTGCAATTATCTTTAGTATATTTTGGGTGCAAACGGCAAATATGGATGCTGGTAGTCAAGCTCGTCAAATTATGGCTTCAGGATTACAAATTCCTGGATTTCGCCGAGATGAACGTGTTCTTGAGAAAATTTTGGAACGATATATCTGGCCATTAACGATTGTTGGTGGGGCATCGATTGGAATTTTAGCTGCGTTTGCTGATCTTACTGGTGCGTTATCAAATGGGACAGGTATTTTGCTTGCGGTTATGATCGTGTATAAGTTGTACGAAGAAATTGCCAAACAACACATGATGGACATGCATCCTGCTCTTAAGAAGATGATGGAGTAAAAGATAAAGTAAAAATAGTTTTTTTTAAATTCTCTTTTTGGTGTTTGTCATCTTTCTTTTTTTGCGTTTTTCTTTAATAAAGCTTAAAAGTCGTTATCAAACATTCATTTTTTATGGTTAATTCTGCGTTTCATTATGGTATGATCGGTGAGAGTGATGCAATGAAGATAGTCTATGATGGGATAGATCGAGTTGCTTCAAGTAAAGTGACGGTCTACATCGTAGGAGAAAGTGGTACTGGTAAAGAACTGGTTGCAAAGGCACTGCATATGCAGGGAAAACGCCGTGAGAAACCGTTTGTTGGGGTCAGTGTCGCCGAACTTGGTGAGGGTGATTTACTTGAATCACACTTATTTGGCGTTAAAAATAGAGTAGCAACTGGTGTTGAACAACGTAATGGGCTCTTTACTCAAGCTGAAGGGGGAACTTTATTTTTGGATGAGATTGCTGAGATGAGTCCTCAGGTTCAGGTCAAGTTATTAAGAGCAATTCAAGAGCATGCAATTGTTCCCGTTGGGGGAGATTATAGCAAACCAGTTCCGTTTGATGTTCGTTTTGTTGCAGCATCGAGTCGACCATTGGAGGATTATGTTCGAAAGGGTACTTTTCGACAAGATTTGTATTATCGTCTTCGACAAGTTTATCTGTTTCTTCCAGCTTTACGTGAACGCGGTGATGATATTTGTTTGCTCGCAGATCATTTTCTTGCGAAGGCAAATCAGCAAGAAGAAAAGTCAATACGGTTTGCTGATTCAATGTATCCTTGGCTATTAAGTCAAGAGTGGCCAGGAAATATTCGTGAGTTAGAGAATACAATTTATGGCGCTGTGGCGTGGAGTCGGGAATCTGTTCTTGCGCCAACTGATTTTTTATCGTACAAACCTGTAGTTGCAGAGTCTGTTTCCCAAGATTCGTTTGTTCAAAGTATTCCACCTACAATGACTCTTAATCAAATTCAAGAAAGAATTGGAACATTATCAGATCGTATTTTGGGTCAAATCATCCAGATTCGTCTTGCATCTTTTGAAGGGAATGTTGCTCAGACGGTTCGTTCTTTAGATCATGAACGGTCAAATTTTAGGCGGTTATGCAGGAAATTAGGTGTTGTTCTTCCTAGTGATCGGGTGGATTAGATCTTCTATTTTGTTTCTATCACCGCAATCTTTTAATAGGACTTGTTTGGTTTTCTTTTTATGTCTGATGATACTACTCTGCGAATGCCGACACTTCCTGATGTTACTCGTTATGCTCGGACAGGAAGTTTATTTGTCCCTTTACCGCTTGAATCGATTACTCCAACACCTGCAGAGGTTGATTCAAATTTAGATTTATTACGAGGGACAGTTCGTTCTAGTGCAAAAGCATTTTCTTCTTTGCGAGACATTGCGTATCAGGTCCCTCATCAGTATGAAAATGGGATGTTTTTTCATGATATTCCATTTCATTTTAATGCGAAAACTGGTTTAATGGAAAAATTGAATGATCCTTGCTCTTCTAGAGGGGGATATGTTGTGGCTCAACTTGTGTTTTATCATAATTCTGCTTTACAAAGACCACAGGCAGAAAGTACGGATTTAGAGTTAAAGATATTGGATGGTGCAGATAGTGGAATTGTCCAAGCAGTAGTACTCCCAAATTCAGGATTTCGTACTCATACGCGTGCGTCTGCTGAAGCAGAATATGGCGAAGCTTTGGGTGTTTTGGCAACGACGTTTACTCTTTATAATGATCAAACTGCTCGAGATGTTAGAGGATTACGAGAGGCGATAGAACAAGGTCGCCAATCTCGTTAATCGTAGTCTCATCCACCAACAATTTTATAAATACAAAGACGTGAGTTGTGATTATGTCATTTTTAGACCCAGTTTTTAATCCTATATTTCAACCACTCTTACGAACCATTGGTTCGTTTTGGACTATTTTTATTATTGCTGTTGTGTATTCTGTGTACGCAACGTATGTGTATAAGTATCTCACAAATCAGGTTCGTCTTAAAGAGATTAAAGATCGTCAGAAAGAGTTGCAGAAGGAGTTGCGTGCAGCGGGTAAAGAAAATCCTGAGAAGATGATGAGTATTCACAAAGAACTTATGTCGCTTAACAAAGATTACATGTTTCAGGCGTCGTTTAAGCCAATGGTGATGATTGCGACTATGATTCCTGCATTGATCATTTTTACATGGATGGCCGGCGCGCTTGCGTATGAACCAATTGTTCCAGATCAAACGTATACGGTGTTGGCTCAATTTGCTCCGGGTGTTGGAGGAGAGACAATGTTGCTGGTTGCTAATGGCACTCAAGTCATGGGGAATGCATCTGTGCCTATTGTTGCAGGTGAAGATGCGGGTCTTGCACGATGGAATCTTAAAAGTTCGCAAGGGTTACATAATCTTACTGTGCGGGTGGGAGAACAAACTCAATCTAAAGAAATTTTAGTTGTTTCTGATGAACATACTTATGCTCCTGCAGTAACTATGTTTGCAAAATCTGACATTAAGTCAATAAGTATTGAGTATGCTAAACTTCAACCTTTAGGAAGCACGTTTAACATTTTTGGTTGGTATCCTGGCTGGTTAGGGATTTATGTAATTCTTTCGTTAATCTTGAGTATTGGATTGAGAAAAGTGTTCAATGTGTATTAGATTATTATTATTATTATTATTATTTCTGTTTAAATTTGCAAAACCTTTATAAAAACCCCATGTTCTTTCGTACTATCTCCTTCATGGAGGGTATCGATACGGCAACGGCGATCAAGAATGACTCATCAATGGGACTCTCTTTTTCTCTGGTTGTTAGTTAGATTAAAAAACAAAATAAACAACTATAGGTGAACACACATGCCACGAGGTCAATATAAATCAGGGCGTTTTAATAAGATTAAAGTTAAAACTCCTGGCGGTAAAACAGTTATTCATTATCGAGAGTCAAAACCTGCTAAAAAAGTATGTAAAGTATATGGGACAGTTTTAGCTGGTGTTCCTCATGCGAGTGCAACACGCACACGTAATATGCCTAAATCACATAAGCGACCTGAACGTCCTTACGGTGGAGTGCTTTCTTCTAAAGCTATGCGTGAAACATTACGCGCGAAAGCTCGCAGTACTGCATCAAGCAAACGAGGTGAAGCATAATGGCACTTTTTGAAGTTGGACGCGTTTGCATGAAAATTGCAGGACGTGATGCAGGTAAGCACTGTGTTATTGTTGAAACTGTTGATGATCGTTTTGTTGTTGTTGATGGTCAAACTCGACGTCGCAAAGTAAACATTCTTCACTTAGAACCTCTTGGTCAAACTCTTTCACTTGGAGCAAAGGCGTCTCATGAACAAGTCGTAAAAGCGTTTAGTGGTCTTGGTATTACTGTTGGTACTTCAAAACCTCGAGCAACTCCTGCTCGCGTTTTACAACAACGTAAAGGTACACAGAAGTCTGCTGCAGAAGAGAAAGCACCTATCAAAGAAGCTAAACCTGCTGCGAAGAAAGCAGCTCCTAAGAAGAAAGAATAGGTTGGAAAGCATTCTTTCTTTTTTATTTTAATTTTCTTTTTTATAAAAAGTATGGTTAGTCGTTATTCCTTTCATTATTCCTGATTCCCATGAATGACTACGATTCATTTTTGTCTAATTGTTCTTTGGAGAATATTCGTCTTTTAGTTAAAGCGTCACAATTAGCTCCTTCTCAAGAGAAACGAATTCTGCATTTAGCTGGAACTGATCCTGAGAAGGCTCTTGCACTTTTATATTCTTTAGATAGAGATGATGGCGCAGAGAGTATCGATACGTTTCGAGCACAACGGTTAAATCATCCCGTAACGGCGGAAGGCGCATCTTTCTTAGAAAAAGTGGCTGCTGCTCCTGCGCAATCTTCTGTGGAGGAAATGGTTCTTTTACAAAGACAGCTTGAACACTTGCCCCTCAAAGATTCTTCACGCGAACTTCTTTTTACTCTCTTAACAAGGGGAGATGGAAACGAGCAGGGCAGAGAATACGTTTCTCTTCTATTAGATGGAAATATGGCTCAACTAGATTTCCAAAGACTTTTACACAGATTAGATCATATTGCAGATGCTTTAGAACGAGAGAACGGCATTGTCATTCCTCAATCGATAACACGGGTTTATTTTAGCGAAGGAAGAGTTCATATTCCCACCAGAAGACGTCGCTGGCAACGTCTTGGGGAGAGTGCTCTTGGTGTTTTTGAGCAAATGTATGGTCAAAGAACAGATTTAACGCGCCGCAACTTTCGCGATCTTGATCGTGGTCTTCATGATGCGCTGTTGGAACGTAAGGAATTAGATTTGGTTTTGCCGCGTGAACGAGGATTGACTCCTCATCAAATACAGTCAGTCATTGTTACTTATTACCTTGTTCAAGGAAGACCTGTTTTGGCTAGTCATCTTCTTCCTTATGATCGAAGACATATTCGTGAATTATGGCTAAAACTGGGTTTTGCGGCACGTACTACTTCTTCTATTACTCATGATCAATGCCGAGATTTTGCAGAAAAAAACCATTTTAAAGATATTTACAATGCTCCTCTTTCTGTTTTAGAACTTGCGGTGGAGCAAGGGGTTCGTCGTGAAGCTGTCGTGAGTGCATGGAGAAGATTAGGGCTTGTTGATTGCGCGAAAGAGTATAAGATGTATACAACCTACGATGAACCGTTGACTATTTTTGCTCAAGCATATGGTGCTTGGCCAGATTTAACGAAAGCAGAGCTAAAAATGATTGATCCTTCATTTCATCGACTTTTATTGCGTCGGGGTTTGTTGGATCAAGCCATCACTCAAACAAGGGGATATTCTTCAACTGATCGCGAAGAGATTCTCACTTCTTATCATACATATCGAGCAAATGCAGTTGCAGCAGCAGAAGGATTAGATAGACCACGTAGAACAATATCTAAAATTTGGCATGATGCAGGTTTGGTGAATTCACGAGAATATGAGCAACTTGAAAAAGAAGGCAGATTAAATGAAATAGTTATTCCATTACAGAGAGGGTAATTACTTTTTCACTGCATTAAACAAACTTTCCACATTAATTTCAAATGCAACTACGGGTGTTACAATTTTCCAATTCTCTAGTACTTGCGGATGAATTTCTCCTATGATGCCAACTTTTTCTTTTCCAAGATAGATCTCGCCCACACGACCTTTAATGAAACTTGGATGGGCAGTCTCTTTGATTTTGATTTCTAATCCCAAAAGAGTGAAGAGAAGATCTAGTTGTTGACGAATTTGAGTAAAATCAGCTTTGTCCTGACAGATAGCGACGCCGAATGTTTCTACTTCTTGCACTCCTGTTTCGGTTGGCGCTGGGTAGAAAATATGTCCGGTTTCAAAGATGTTCTGAGGGTATTCGTTATGCTGATTTTCACTGAGTGTTTTAAGCAGACTAGGAATAATACTATGGCGCAAAGTATTATGTTCTCCTACAGCATTTTTGAGTGTGATTCCACCGTTTTCTTGAAGCATCCATTCATTACATTGTTCTTTTTGTAAGAGGTGGTAATTTTTGATTTCGATGAAACTGCCTCCTACAAAGAGTTCACGCAGCACATTGATGAATTTTTCTAATGGATCTTCTTCACCAATGGTTGAAACATTAGGAATTTCCTCTGGGAAATTTTCGTAACCATACGCAATGGCAATGTCTTCAGCAAGATCAACTTGATGAAGAATGTCAGCACGATAGGCCGGAATGAGAACAGTCGCTTTTGATGATGCGGTGCTTGCTTTTTCGTAGCCATAACCCATTTTTTCGAGCATCTCTTTAGCTTGTTTTTCGTTTAGAGTGAGTCCTAACCATTTGTTGATGTAGGCGAGATCGAAAGGCATTTTTGTTGGCGTGAGGTTTGGAGTTATGATGGTTTTATCAGGATAGACTATGTCCAGAGAATATACTTCTCCTCCCATGTCTGCAAGAGTGGTTGTTATCATATTCAATGCAAATTGAACATTGGTAAGGTCGTTTCCGGTACATTCAACAAAGACTTCTTTTGTTTTGGTAGTTACCTTGCCCGTATCATGTGAGTTGGTGAATGGTAACATGCACATAATATTACTTTTAGCATCAATAAAGAAAGGATATTTTTTCCAACCTTGTGTGAGATGCAAGTATGCTTTTCCCTTAGGATGAAGTTCTGGAACTTGCGCGGCAATGATCTCTGTGTCAAAACCTAATGGTCGAAATGTCACTTGCGAGGGATCTTTGGCGATGTAACTAATAGGAAAATTAATACTCTCAAGAGGATAAATACCGTACGCTGATTTTTTACGATTACGTCCATGCGTGGTGGCAAGTTTTTCCTGGACCTGCATAATTTCACGGATACGTTCATCATCAAAGTGGAGATTTTTAACAATGGCACAGGCAGTGTATGGGCGCATGGTTACGGATTTGTCAACAATTACTTTGAGTCCGCTTTTTTTAACATTGTAGTTTCGCAATCCTGTTTTTACGCCAATGAAACTGCTAAATGCTCTGGCGAACCCTTGTTCTGAAAGCATATCGGGGCGGTTAGGGAAAATTTCCACTTGAATTTCATCCCCTTCAATACTTTCAAGATCAGTTCCTAACATACTAATGCGATCTTTGAGCTCTTCGAGAGGCAATTTCTTTCCGACGAGTTGTTCAAAGACTGGTTTATTCAGAGTTACGGTTGGCATGGTTTGTGGTATTATTGTTTAATTAGTTTAGTTTATGGTTTTATTATTAGTTATTATGGTGTGATGAGAGCTGAGGCAAGGAAGGCAAAATAAATAATGAGGAAGATAGTACTGAAGATAAATACGGGTACGAGTACCACTGCAACACTTTTGCCAACACTAAGTTGATGGCGTTTATGGACACCCATTCCTTGTAAAATTAAGCTATATGCGCTTGCAGCATATCCTACAAGGGGAATTAATGCAATAACACTTGGCGCCATTGAATAACAATTGACAATATACGTTTCTTTAAATCCTTGTTTTCCACCAAAGAGGAGAACAAAGAGGTGAGTGATAGCAGACCAAACATAAAGCATTCCCCAGGTAAATACTATTAACAATGGAAACGCAGCGATGGCAATAAGAAGAATAATTCCAATTCCGATGCCTCCAAATAGACCTATTAAATTAGTACTTGTTCCACTCAGTAATGCAAGAAAAAAGAATCCAATCACTAAGAGGAAAAAGTATAGAGTTACTAAGACGATTGCTTGTGTTTTGAGCGCAAAGATCGTTGGTTGCTTATATCCCATACTTTGTGGAATTTTTTCATAAAAATTCATGGGGTCGCTAATAACATTCCACCACGTTTGAAAGTACCCTTTTGGTTGAGTTGATTTGTCTTGAACTTTAGATGTTGGGGTCTGAGTCACTTGTTTTTTTACCGCAGCCATAGTTTTGCCTCTCGTAATTGTTTTAAGTCATTTTTGTAAAGATCGCGAATATCAGTAATGTTCCAATATTCCATGATGATGCGTCCCATGCCTTGTCCCCAGGCGAGAACTGGACATTCAAAACCGAGTAATGGTTTGACTACTTCAGGGCGGAAAATGCCTGCGCCTCCTAATTCAATCCACTGTTTACGACCAGGATGATATACATCTACTTCCATGGATGGTTCTGTGTAAGGGAAGTGGGCAGGTCGCATGCGAACTTTTGTGTAGCCCATTTTCTTATAGAAGCGGCTTAAGTAGCCCTTGAGATGTTTTAAGTTAGCATTGGGGTCAATGACAATCCCATCAACTTGATAAAATTCGAAAAGATGTTTCCAATCTAATGCTTCATTGCGAAAGACTTTTCCTACAGCGAAAAATTTTGCAGGTAAATCTTCTTTTTTAAGTTTGGAAAGAGTTTGCGCCGAGAGTACAGTTGTATGTGTTCGCAGGAGAATTTTTTGCGCTTCATCTTGAGAGAAAGTATATCGCCAGCCAATGCTTCCTGTATTTGCACCATTTTCATGTACCTCTTTGATTTTAGTCCAGATTGGTGGGAGTTTCGCTTTTCCTTCAAGATAAAAAGTATCTTGCATTTCACGAGCAGGATGGTCTTGCGGCACGAATAATGCGTCAAGATCCCAAAATGCTGATTGTACATAATTTCCCGTCATCTCTTTAAAGCCCATGTCTAACCAGATACGTTTGATATATTGTAATGCATCATTATCAAAATGTCTGCGACCTACGCCAGTTTTAGGGACGTTAATTTCAACATCATAAGCGCGAAAATTTTTCTTTTTCCATGAACCGTCTTTAAGCATGGCTGGCGTGAGACGGTTAATTACTTCTGCACCTAAATCTGCGTTGGCAAGTTGTTTTCCGATAGTGGTAAGGGTAACGGTAATGTTTTTTTGTTCGTCTGTATGTAGGATCTCTTTTCGCTTACGCAACTCTTCGAGTACAGTTTGTTCCTGCTTAGTCAATGAGTCATAGGGAAGGGGAAATTGTTTGGTGAGGAGAAGTTCTGCAGGAGATTTTTGTTTTTGCAAAGTTTTCCCATTTACTGTGATTTTAATGTAGAGCTGATCTTTCTTCTCAATTTCAATAGCTTGTTGTTGTTTAAGTAATCCGATAACTGCGTTACATTCTTGTGTGTCAAGAGAGGTTTTGTCTTGGAGTTGCTGCAGGGATTGGAATTGGTCTGTGAGGACTTGTAAGAGTCGTTTCTCTGGCAGACCATGTTGTTGAGCAGCTATGCCATTTTTATCAAGAATGACTACTTTGTATTTGTCGGTGATAATTTTGAGCGCTTCTTTATTTTCCAACCATTGTAAACCGCGTATCACTTCAATTTCTTGCAAGCCTGAATGTTCGATAATGTGTGCTAGCTTTTGATGAGTTTTGAGAACTGGAAGGACTGCTCGTTCAAACGGATGAAGTTTGGCAATGGTGCTGGAGAGGTCCATCTGTTTGAAGAGTGGAGGGTGATTTATAAAGTTAATTCCCGGTTCTGGTTTGAGCTTGTTATCGTCTTGCATGTGATTGCTTGATTTGAACTAGAACTTCTTGGACGCGTTGATAGATGCGACAATCGTCGTTACTTGTTACTTGGGCATGTCCTCTACTTTCGCGATCAAGATAGCATAAACCTGATTCACGTAGTGCGTAACACCTATTTGCTTCTTTAAGTGAACAGTTGCCGACGGCTGTTCCTTGTTGCATTCTATCTGTGATATCTCCCGCACGTCTTTGTGTAATTTCCTCTACTTTTCCTGGAACTTGATATCCTTCTCGTCTTCTTTCATTTACTATTGGATTATTTGAAATTGCATAGGTCATTTTTTCTCCGTTTATAGTCTGCTGACTTGGTAGCGAGGTCTAAGAATTCCCGAGTTTTGTTTTCAACGCAGATTGGGTTTCACGCCAGGCGTATGAAGAAAGTTATTATCGGGGCAAGCGAAGCCTAGAAGCTAAAGAAAAAGTTAACACTAGCAGATTTCAGGATGTTGTTTTTGCTAGATTTATCCATGATATAGATTAACAAGCAGAGGTTTATTTAAAGTTGTTGACAAAAATGAGCAAAAATGAGGGATGTTCTGTCATGTTTGTCATGTTTTTCTAAATGATCTAACAAAAGAGTTATAAACCTGCAGTAACATTAAAACCTACAAAAGATGGTGTTTCCAAAGTCTAGATCTAGGTACTTAAAGAGCAAATCTATCTCTCTTAAAAAAGAAAGTTTTTCTCTTAAGAAATGGACACCTTTACTTATTTTTCTAAGTCTTTTTGCAATATTAGTTTTAGCAGCAGAGGGTGATGAAATTGTTTCAGGTTGGAATAAGACCTTTAACAGTAATTTAACGGGTTATGATTCTTTAACAATAGCTACTGATGAAGCGTATGACATCACGGCAGATAGTTCTGGTAATATTTTTGTAGCAGGGTATGGTGCAGGGTTGGAAAATCAGTGGAATAGTGGTTCTTCTGACTGGTGGATTAAAAAATTTAATGCAGCGGGGACCAGCCAGTTGTGGGATATCTACATAGATGGTGGTTTTAATGCTTCGGAGCAGGTTAATGCTATTGATACTGATTCAGCGGGTAATCTTTATGCTGTAGGAAATTGGGTAAATTCTAGTGGTGCAGTAAGTCGTTGGAATATCAAACGGTATAACTCATCTGGGGAGGGTAATAATACCTGGAATATTTCATTTTATGATAGCTCCTCGTCTTCTACTGCGCGTGATGTTGTTGTTGATTCAACTGATAATGTTTGGGTCATAGGTGATGGATATAGTATCAATAACACATATACAGGTTCACAGGGTGATTGGCATTTAGAAAAGTATAATACTAACGGTGTCAAAACTTGGGATTATAATCATACTTCTGTAAATACTAGCCAAGATGTCGCCTATGCAGCAGCATTGGATGGAAATAATAATCTCTATGTTGCAGGAACGGAGGGATATCTATTTGGTGAGCCCCCATTTGATAATTTTGGGTTATTAACAGGGGGCAGTAAAGAGGATTGGCGGGTGCTTAAGTTTACTAATACCGGTAATATAAATTCAACTTGGAATGTGAGTTATAGTAGTGATTCTAACTCTAGCGATTATGCTTATGATATCGCATTAGATTCGACAGGAAATATTATTGTTGTTGGCTCTGCTGTCGCTATAGTGAATCAAACGCCTGGTCAGTTTGGGCTTTTAGGTAGTGGTGATGATTGGTTAGTTCGTAAATATACTTCTGCAGGTACATTATTATGGTCGTTTAATTATTCTCTTCAGCTTCAAAATGCTGCCGATGTTGCGTACTCTGTGGTGGTAGATAATAGTGATAATATTTATGTGGGAGGATATACTACTAATTCTACTGGATATGTTAGTTGGCACATTAAAAAATTAGATAGCAATGGTATTGAAGATAATACTTGGAATAAAACAGTTCAAAATCCCCAATTAGCAGGATCTGGTCCTAATGCATATGCTTACTCTTTGTTGTTAAATAGTACTAATCTCTACGTAGTTGGATCTGGAACGAACCTTTCTGCCGATCCTACTAGTGGGACTGATTGGTGGATTAAGAAATATACTGCGACAACGGCAGTAGAAGTTGTCACTAATTGGAATAAAAATTTTACGGGAAATCGTAGCGGGCTCTCGACTCTGACGGTACCTTCTGATTATGCTTATGGTCTTAGCGCTGATAGTTCTGGTAATATTTTTGTGGTAGGGGATGGGATGGGTTTAATTGGTGGGGATGAGCTTTCAGCAAAGACGGATTGGTGGATTAAAAAATTTACATCTGCGGGCACAGAAGATACTACAAATTGGAATATTTACTTAGATGGAGGTATCAACCTTTCTGATACGCCTTATTCTCTTGATTTTGATTCGCTGGGAAATTTATATGTGGTGGGGGTTTGGACTAATGATACTACGGACGGTGGTGCTGGTCGTTTTCATCTAGAACGGTTTAATACTTCCGGAAATCGAAATATGACCTGGTCAAGTTCGTATTATGAAAGTTCGAATAGTGGTGGTTCCAAAGCATATGATGTTGCAGTAGATTCGACCAATAATGTGTGGGCAATAGGTTATGGGACCGCACTTAATGCTAGTTATTCTCAAAAAGATTGGCATCTTGAACGATATGCTACAACTGGTATTAAGAATTGGGATGTTAATTATTCTTCACATTATAATGGATCGGATGTAGCTTATGGCATTGCTTTAGATGCTACGGGTAATGCCTATGTTGCGGGGAGTTCAGTTCATTTATTTAATGCTCCTTTTGATTTCTTTGGTATTCCAAGTGGAGGTAGCGGGATTGATTGGTTAGTTCGTAAATATAGTAACGCGGGTGTGTATAACTCTAGCTGGAGTGTGAGTTATGATAGTTCTAGGAATGCTACTGATAATGCTTATGATATTGCAGTCGATTCTGAGGGGTCAGTGGTAGTAGTAGGAAGTGGTTTTGCTCTTGCGAATACTTCATTGGACGGAACAGGTCAGGGTAGTGGAACGGATTGGTTAATTCGAAAATATGACTCTTCTGGTGCGTTATTGTGGTCAATAAACTATTCTTATGTGGTACAATCTGCTTATACCGATGAGGCGTTTGCTGTGGCAATTGATAATAATAAATCCATCTATGTAGGC
Organism: Candidatus Woesearchaeota archaeon; assembly: GCA_016188115.1. Lineage (NCBI taxonomy): Archaea > Nanobdellati > Candidatus Woesearchaeota > Candidatus Woesearchaeota archaeon. The sequence continues at coordinate 948,678 of JACPIK010000002.1, read as the reverse complement.
GGAGATTTTGCCAATTTAACTGGTTCGTATTGGCATGTTAAGAAGTTTAATGGGAGTGGCGTGGAAGATTCGGATTGGAATAAGACTATTGTTCCTTATGAGGATGCAGCTACGCATACCCTTCGCACTCTTCTTCTTAATGAGACTTCATTGTATCTTGGTGGTGCGCGTTATCGTGTTTCAACAAGTTTTGATTGGGGAATTAAGAAATACAATACCTCTGCTGTTGCAGCAAGTGTTGATATTCCTGAGTTTAGTGATTATGCTATACTAGTGATTCTGGTTAGCGTTGTGGGTGGTTTCTTTTATATGAAACGACATGAAGAGAAAGAGTAAGATTAGAAATAAAAAACAGAATAAATGGTTTGGGTATTTTCTGGCTTATTTTTCGATTTGCGTTGCCATATCTTTTAAGATTTCATAGGCTGCTTGCTGTCGTTCTGCTGGTGTTTTTGGTGCAGTGATTGCTCTTCCTACAACGAGTATTGATGAGCCTGCAGCGACTGCTCCTGAAGGAGTGGCGACACGAGCTTGATCTGATCCTGCGGAAGTGTTGACTCCTTGGATTCCTGGAGTGATGTACATGAAGTCTGATGGCAAGTGAGGTTTGATATAGGTTAGATCTTGTGCTGAGCAGACGATACCATCAAGACCTGCTTGGTGGGTGAGTTGAGCTCGTCGAAGAACTTCTTGGTTGAGACTTCCAGCAATATTTAATTCATTGTTCATGGTTTCTTCATCAATACTTGTAAGAACGGTGACGCCAATGACATAGGGTCGCTGCGCTCCTGCAGGAGTTCCTGCTATTGCCCCTTTCATTGCTGCTTGCATCATTTTTTTCCCGCCTTCTGCGTGAACATTGAACATGTATACTCCTAAACTTGCTGCTGCTTTGCTTGCGTCTTCAACAGTTGCAGGAATATCGTGATACTTCAGATCGAGAAAGACATTAGCTCCATATTCTTGGACGAGACGAACTACTTCTGGTCCAAAGCGGCTAAAAGATGCTTTGCCAACTTTGAACAGACCTATGTAATCATGTAATTCTTCGACGCGTTCTCTAACAGCTTCAAGTGTTTCGAGTCCGTCGAGAGGAAGGCAGAGGCGTTGTCGGGCTTGTTGTTCTTGGAATGTTAATGTCATTTTCTTTTCACCTATGTTGTGTTTTATTGCATTTTGAGAATTTGGAATAGAAGAACCTAGTTCTAATTTAATATTAGAATTTTCAAACTCTTTTTCTACTTTTAGAAGAATCTCTGGATTGATTCTTTGTGTTTTGGCAACGAGGGGCAATACTGTGAGGGCATTACTTAATGCGAAATAAGGTATTCCCAACTCTTTGATTGCTTCTTCAACAGTTTTTCCGTCGTCACGTTTTTCATTGCGGTTGGTTAAACCATATGCGGCAATAATACATAATCCGCTTTCTGTTAGTTGCTTAATGGTGTTAATTAATGAACCCCCAGTCGTTGTTACATCCTCAATAACAATAATTTTTAATCCTGGTTTTCCCACGAAATATCTATCTTTTGGATCGCCATGTTCTTTTGGCTTTGCTCTTCCAATCATCAAGGGGTGTGATCCTTGGGTAAGATTATGCTTTTTTGCCCATTCAACTTGTGTTAAAACTCCTAATGGTGTTGCTCCTTCTGGGACTCCATAAAATTGGTCAGGGTTAAGATTGAGTTTTTTTGTAAAGGCAATAATTTGTTTGGCTACATATAATAAAGAATGTACGTCAGAGGCAATTGTTCGCCAGTTTACATACCAATGTGATACTCTTCCTGATTTAAGGGTAATTGGTTGTTCTTTGAATCCAATAACTTGGTTACGAATTACAAATTGATTAAATTCTTCCTGATCAAAATTATCACAAGAACAGTTTTCCATGAAGTTTCTTAAGTTACTCTGTTTTTACTTGTACCATATAAATCTTTTTATACCATTAACTATACATTCTAAGTATGGATGTCCTTCTGCATAGCGGGATGGTGTATAGTTCTGTTGCTGGTGATTTTATTCGCGCAGATGTGCGAATTCATGAAGATAAAGTAGTAGATATTTCTCTGGGAATTTTGCCTCGTGCATGGGAAAAAGTTGTTGATTGTTCTGGGAAACATATATTACCTGGATTAATTGATGTTCATGTGCATTTTCGCGAGCCTGGTGCGACACATAAAGAAGATTTTCTTTCTGGTTCAAAAGCGGCAGCAGCAGGCGGAGTGACTACTTTTCTAGACATGCCCAATAATTCTACTCCCACCACGACACGCGAACGCTTGGAAGAAAAACGGAACTTGGCAAAAGCAAAATCAATTGTCAATTATGGGTTTTATATTCTTGGTTGTGAAGAAAATGCTAATGATCTTGCGGAATTTGATGATGTTGCAGGTATCAAAGTGTATTTAGGAAGCAGTACGGGAAATTATTTGACTGATGATTTAGGGGTGTTTGCGATTATTTTACAAAATGCGAAACGTCCTGTGGTTGTTCATGCAGAAAATGAAGGGTTGTTGCGTTATTTTGCGGCTAAATATCGTGAGGGTCAATTACATCATAAGATGCGTGATAATTTATGCGCAGCAGTAAGTGTTGCGGAATCAGCACTTGTGGCACGTCATTTCGCAAAATCGTTTCATATTGCTCATCTTTCTACTAAAGAGGAGTTGGCACTATTGCGGTTGTTTAAGACACCCCTGATTACATGTGAAGTCTCTCCTCATCACTTGTTTTTGAATGAGGAATTTTTTTGTTCTCATGGTGCGTATGGGAAGATGAATCCACCTCTACGTTATAATGCGGACCAGTTGGCTCTTTGGGAAGGAATTCGTGAAGGTCTGGTTGATATGATTGCAACAGATCATGCGCCGCACACACATGAAGAAAAGCAAAAAAATGTGATGGAAGCACCATGTGGCGTTCCTGGTGTTCAGACAATGTTGCCGTTGTTGTTACAGGCGGTTTCTGATGGACGATTGGAATTACGCGATGTGGTGCGTTTATGTGTGATTAACCCTGCTAAAAAGTTTGGTATTAAAGATCGTGGTGTGATTAAAGAGGATGGATTTGCGGATTTATGTATTGTTGATCTTTCTAAAGAAGAGATTATTTTACGTGAAACGCAGCATAGTCGATGCGGTTGGACTCCTTTTGAAGGGATGATTACGAAAGGTGCTGTGGTAATGACTGTGGTCAATGGCAATATTGTGTATCAAGATGGGATGTTCTTTGAGGATGTGAAAGGGAAAGAAGTGGAGTATGAGGGAGTTAAATAAGGAATTTTATTTTCATTTTAGATCATTTTTTCTTCTCTGAGTTTCATGAATAATTTGGTGTAGAGGTTTTTAGGAAAAGGGGCCATCTTTTTTTCTATCTCTTCCCATGAAAACCATTTTATCTCCTCAATTTCACTTGAGGGTGTTGGTGTGCCTTTGATTTCAACAAGATAGTTATGTTCTGTTTGTGGATGCTTTCGTATTTCGTTTGTTGACTGATAGCTAGAGTGAAATTCTGTTTTTATGGTGTCGACATTGAGTTCCTCTTTGAGTTCGCGTTGTATTGCTTCTTGGTGCGTTTCGTTGGTTTCTATGCCGCCACCGGGAGGATAGTAATGTGCTGCATCTCTATCTTTGACGAGGAGAATCTTTTTGTCTTCGAGAATGATACATTGGACACGTTGTCGCATGGTTTAATGGAGGAGGTTCGATTATAAAATTGTTTGTGAATAAAGAAAGAAATTATAAAAAATAAAACTCAAAAAAAATACAAAAACAAGAATTTATCCTTGTTTGCTGTCGTTCCAGAGGCGGTTAAAGACGTTGTCCATAGCTCCGGTGAAGTATGGGGTTTTTACCCAGACTCCTAGATCGTAAGATGGATGGACATCTTTGTCGTCAAGGGTCATGAAAACCATGTCTTTGCCATCAACGGTAACAAAACGAGAATTAACTTTGTCGTTATGACGAACGTCAGCAATACCTTTGAGCATGTCAACAAACTTTTTGTTGTCTTTGGTAATAGGAGCAGAGATACGTACAGTAACGCCACGTTTTCGTGCTTTTTCAAGACTTGCTTTAAGACCTTCTGTTTTACGCATGAAACCCGTGTCAGAAGTCATAATGTTGACACTTTTCTTTGAGTCTTTAATTAAAAGATCAAGATGATTATACAAATTGTTGCGTCCACGTAAGCAGCCACTCATTTCAGCTGGTTCAACAAGAGCAATACCTTGAGTATGAAGTGTTTCAAGTTCTCCTAGAAGAGGTGAACCTTTAACGGTTTCAAGGCGTTTAATTTTCTCAGCTGCTTCGACAGTCATGTTCTTCTTAACACGGTCAACGACTTCACTTGGTGGAATTGCAATGTATTTGATTGGTTTGCCAATTTTCATAATGACAAAGCCTTTTTTCTCAAGTGATTCTAAAACATCGTAACTACGAGATCGAGGAACATCAGCAATGTCTGAGAGTTCTCCTGCAGTTGATACACCGCGAGAGAGAAGCGCTGTCCATAATTTTACTTCATATAAATTAAGATCGAAGTAACGGCGAAGTTTATTTAGTAATTCATCTTTCACAATCATTTTCAAACCCCCTTTTTTGCTAAACTTACTCTTTTTTGGAATGTGGATTTCTCCTCATTTTTCGTGACTATTTTACGAGAGTAAATTTTTGGTACTCACTAACTAGTAATTGTGACTACTATTAAAAGGTTGCGGTTCTGCACTAAAATTAAGAGTAACACATCAGATACTTTTTTTGTCGTCTTTAAAAAATTAAATTTAGTTTTGCAATACTTATGTTTCAATTTATACTCTATATGCTTTTTTCTTTCATTTCTAGTTGACTTAGAATTAGTTTTTTAGTATGTTTTGTAACGTAAAATGGCGGCAATTCCACCTAAGCCATCTAATTTTGTTCCAGCGTCATGTTGAGAGGAGATGATATGAATTTTTCCTCCGGTTTTTTCAACAACACTCATGGCGTCTTCTAATTCTTGAAACGTATTTTTTTCTTTGCGTGTGCGTAAATATTGTTCTGTGATAAGGAGGTCTTGCGCTGCTCCTTGATTGATACTGTCTAGTACTAGTTTCCATCCATAACTGGCTTTGCCTTGGGTATTAATCTCTTTAAGCAGTTGGTCTACTAGAATTTGTTCTTGATGCGCTCGGCTGTTTTTGAGCACTGCAGTAAGTTCTGGTTGTTTAATGATATCATTTAACGCGGCTTGAGTTACATCATAACACGTTGCGAGAACAAGTTTAGATTTGATTGAGGGAAGAGTGATGCGCGCAGCGAGGTCTTCTTTATAGAATGCGGGTGACGCAAGAATGATGTGTTGGGGTTGGTAGCGTTGAGAGTATTCTTCAATATTTTTGATTATTTCTTGGTAGAAATCTTTGCTCACAGGCTGTGCGTTTTCTTTTTTGGCAACATCGCCTTGAATGGTACTTAGAGTTTCAAATCCATACTTTTTAGTGATGGCAAAGAGTGCTTCTTCTCGATCAAATAGGCAGAAAAGATAGAGATATTTTTTTTGAGCTGATTCTTCGAGTTGTTGCTGCTGATAGGAAAGCCAGCGAGGTTTTGTGATGGTGGCTTCACTGCCTTCTTCTAGAGAGATAGCTTGATAACTTTCTTTAGGTAAATCATCTGGGCCTTCTTTGATTTTTCCATTAATGCGCAGACTGGTTGCCGTGGCACCAAATTCAATGGTTTCTGCTTGGATGGTAAGAGTAAGAGTTTTCTTTGTTACTGTAGCGTTTTCACTATCGCCAATTTTGACTTTGCGGGTCATTTTGCCACGCACGAGGTCGCCAGTTTCAAGAATGCCATGTAGGTACCATAAGTCATCAAGGTTGTTGATGCGTATGGTTACTATGCCTTTTTTGAAATCATGTTGGAGAATGTCCATGGTTTGGATGAGGGAATGATTTCTATATAAATTTAGTTAGACTCAAGTTGAGGGGGCACTTTTCTTCCATAGAATATAACATTACGACAAAGATCAGGTTTGTAGAGGGGGTGGGATGGTGCTTGTTCGCCGCGTCTTAACCGGGCTTCTAGGCGGTTTCGTTCTCCTCGTCGTACGGTTGCTGCTGCTTTCAAATCGCCTTGTTCAGTAAAAGGATCAACAAGAACTGTGAGCATGCCATACCGATTGCCAAATGCTATATCAGTAAGGGTGCGATCACCAAACATACAAAAATAAGATAGATCTTTGATTTGGATGCCTAACTGTTGGGCAACTGCTGCACCTCCTGCAGGTTTTTTATGGATGTGACGCAATACGGGAAGACCTGTGGCTTCTTCAATTTTTCTCGCTTCTTGATATTCTGGGTCATCACGGGTGCCTGCTGAGTTTGAATCAATTAAAATGGAGTTTGGAAAGACCATTCTGGCTTCTTTTAGTCTTTCTTCTATTGAAGGATGAATCTGATGTTGATAGGGTCTGGTAAGGGTATTATCTTTATCAAATACTGCTCCTCGAAATCCTGCTTCTTTTAATGCGTAAAAATTAACATTATCAATACTTCTAACGACAAAATGGGGAATACTTACATTTGAAAAATAGGCATAAGGGGCATACCATAATGCTGCAAGATTGATTAACTGACTCATGGTTCTTTTGACTGATGTCTTTTTTTAAACTCTTTGGGGCTTTTTCTTTATACTTCAATCATATATTCTCTTCCGATTTGTCTTTTGCTGATTCTGTTTTTTCTTTTCTTCACTGTTGCACAACAGAATACTTTATATAGAAGAATCGGCTACCATTTCCTGATAGATATGCTTACTAAAAGAGGTCAACAGGGTGCAGCTGGTGGAGCTGCGGTTCTATTAGTTGTGATTGCCGCGCTGATTATTGGTTTTGTAATTTTAATTCCTCCTGCTGATCGTGCTGAATTATTAGGAACACCTACGGGTACTGGCAGTAACAATTCTGCAGGTGTGGCGATCGGTGATCGTTTACTGGATGTAACTCCTGGTCGCATTGATTATCTTTCTCAACGAGTAGTTGAACATCCGCTTCCAGTAGTTAATCTTTTTACGAGTACTGAGAGTCGAGTGCTTGAGGAACGTGGAACCCTTTTAACTAAAAAAGGAATTTTTACGAATGATGAAGCTCAACTTCGGTTTGCTTTAGATAATCCTTCTACTACTGATCGGGTTTTACTTGGGTTTACGGTGCGTGAATCCAAAGGGCCTTTGGAAATTTTACTTAATGGTGAACGCGTGTTTGAGGGAGAACTCAAAGTAGGAAATGTTGCTCCCGTAAGTCTTGCTAAATCAATGCTCACAGCAGATAATACTCTTACGTTTCGTTCAGGATCAGTTGGTGCAGCGTTCTGGCGAACACACAAAGTTACTCTTGATGCGGTTAAAGTGCTTGCAGATGTGACTCAACTTGATGCTCAATTTTCACGTCATTCCTTTTTAGTCTCTGATACTGAGAAAGCAGCTCTTGAACGTCTTGTTCTTAAATTTCAACCTGATTGCATTTACACTCAAGTCGGAAGGTTGAGTGTTATGGTTAATGGTCGAGAAGTTTACAACGCTGTTCCTGATTGTGAAGTTGCAATGGTTCCTATTGAGTTTGGTTCTGCAACGGTGAATGCGGGGGAGAATGAAGTAGTGTTTCGTGCTGAGAGAGGATCTTATTTGTTATCACACATTGTTTTGGAATCACATTTGAAAGAAATTGATTATCCTACCTATTATTTTGAATTATCAAATGAAGATTTTAATGCTGTAGAACGAGGAGATCGAAAGGTTCATGTGACAATGTTCTTTGTGGATGTTGTTGAGACCAAAAAGATGGATCTTCTTGTCAATGGTCATATTAACCAGTTTGAATCAAATGAACGGTCATATAGTTTTGATATTAGCGATGATATTGAACAAGGAAATAATGCAGTTAAATTAAAACCTCGTCGTAGCGTGGAAGTACGACGTATGGTTATTGAGTTGGTCAAAGATTAGTTAAGTTCTTTTGAGTTTTTTAGATTTTTTATGGTGGTTTGTTCTCTTTTTTTGTTAACTGGTAGGAATGTTTTTATAGTCGTTTTCTGTTATATTGATTAAAAGAGGTAGATGATGGAAGGATATTTTAGGCGTTCTTTATTTGACCGTGAACCACGTACTCCTGATGTAGGTGGTGTTGCTCGAAATTTAGGTAGGGTTGCGGATGCTGAAGAACGTGAAGCAAAGGCAGAAGAAAAGCAAACTAAACAACAGGGGAAAGCTTCTTCAAAGAAAGATGACTCTTCTTCTCGTTCTTCTGAGTCTTCTTTTGGTACTGCTAAATGGCTTACTATTTTCTTGATTGTCTGGGGTTTGATACATTATCTGGCACGGGTAAATAATATTGGGGCAGATGGATTTATTCTTACATCTTCGATAATTCTGTTGGCATGTGGTATTTGGGCATTGGCATTGAGGTGCCAAGGGAAACGTCTAGCAGTGTTAATGCCGATTCTATTCTTCTTTATTTGGTATTATGTATATGATAGCAATTATAGTCCAGCATTTTTAGGTGTGTTTCTGGGAACTTTTGTTGGTGTTAGTCTTATTATTGCTTTTTTTGCCAAATGGGAAAGTATTACGCCCGAATTAGTGGGGTTTGTTCCCGTTTTATTTTACTTTGTCGATGCAGGACTACTTCATTTCATGACTATTAAATTAGAACTTACGGTTACACCGATCTTATCAACATTGATTAATGATATTCCTTGGTGGACGTTGTATGGGTTATTTACCATTCCAGATGGGGCAATTAAAGGAAAATGGTTTGAATCTTTTATTGGAATTGGTCGGGTTATTGCAGGTCTATTTTTGATTTTTACACTCATTACGCCAATGATTGCGGGGTTTGGGTATGAAAAAAATTCGCTTCTGCCTGGAGTTGCGCAATTAGAAGCTGCGCGAAAGAATGTGGAAAAAAATATCCCTCAAGGTGAGCAGCCTGCTTGGTCAAACATTGTTTGTATGGTTAATGATCCTCAAAATGTTGCTTCGTGCGTTGCGCAGCGTCAAGAGGATTCGCAGATAAGAAGTTTTTGCAAACAACAAGTTGCTCAAGGAGTTTATGGGATACAAGAAGTTTGTGAAGAAGAGCAGAAAAAAATCAAAGAAGAAGAAAAAATGGCTGCACGTAGTTCTACGGCAACGAATTTTGATAAAGTGACGAAAGCTACGTTTAAGATTGATACAGAAAATGATCCGTTTTCTAAAACTTTTTCAGGTGTACTTATTATTGACAATCCACGAGAACAACCTCTTAGTGTGAAAGCGTCTTGTCATTTGAAGCGGGGAACAGAAGATAAAGAACAAACGATTAGTCTTTTTGGTAAAGGTAACGAACCTATTGGATTTCGTGATGAAGTGAAGGAAATTCCTTTTACTTGCACTCTTGCTCCAGATACACCTCTTGGGAAATATGAACTAGAATTTAGCGCGCAGATTAATGGTCTTAAAACAACATCGTGGGTGAAGCGAACATTTTTTGCAAGTGAAGAGGAACGCAAACGATACAAAGATCAAGTGATGCAGGATCATTATCATTCAAAAGTAGAGACTCTATCTCAGGCTCCCGCTGAGTTTGCCCGACTTAATGTTGAATTTGGCACGTTACGGGGAAATCCGTTAATCGTTGCGGGACAGCCAGTTCTGGCATGGGTCTCTTTAGAGAATATAGGGAAAGGGCAGGTGCGGTCCGTTCATAGTTATGAATTAACCACGTTACGTGAAGATGGATTTAGCATTAAAGAAGGTGATGCAAATTGTCTTGAGGGAAGTTCACTGGATTTTCCAGAAGAGTATACTAAAAAATTAACGGGGAATATTTTATTTGCAAAACGCTGCTTTTTGACTATTCCTTCCGGTTTTGTTGATGTGAGCGGAGATGGTAAGACCAAAACATTTTTAGCAAATGTAATATATGATTATATCATTACTGATAAAATCGCAGTGGAGTTAAAAGAAGTGCCATCTCTCGAAACATCTCTACCTGCATCACCTGGGGTGTCTTGATCATGAGATCACAATCATATCTTCTTATTGTCGGACTTTGTCTTTGTGTATTGGTTCTTACAGTACTTACATCGTGTGGTACGGATACTGGTTCTTCAGTTCAACGAAATTTTCGTCAGGGGATACTTTCTCCCGATATTACCAATCCTCTTCCTCAAGAAAAAGTCTATGAGGGAAGACCTCTTTATGTTCCGTTTCAGTTTGTGAATAATGCTGCATATCCGCTCAATCACGTTGTTGTAACATACACTCAGATAGATGAAACTTTTGTGAATGTGTATAATAAAGAGTATCCTCTCTCAGGACCAATTGAGGGTGTAAATCAATTTAGTCCTATCCCCGAACCGTATGATATTGCGTTAGAAGGCGACATTGGGTATCTTCAAACTCAAACTGGTGAGAGTTTTCGTGATATCCCTTATCGAATTAAAGCAAAGTTTGATTCTACATTTACTTTCAATCCCACGGTATGTATTGGTTCTTCTTCAGGATATGATTTTGAGACGGGAAGCGGTTGTAAAATTGGTGATGACCCAAGTTCATTTAGTGGACAAGGCGCACCCGTAGGTGTTGTGAAGATGGAGCAAATTTCGTATGGTCAATTTGGTCCGCAAATTGAATTTCGTATGACGGTTGCGAACCGTGGTCCGGGTGAATTGTTATCTCTCAAAATTCAAGGAGCTCGCATTGGCAATGATGCGTTGCGTTGTGTCTTGCCTGATTCACCAGATCCTGAAAGTGTTACACTAAAACTAAAACCTGATCAAAAAGAGACGACTGTGCTTTGTGTTTACGATATTGGGGCCGCTACTTCTTATCGTACTCCTTTGTTGGTTGATTTTTCTTATGAATATGAATTTAGCGAGAAGTATAATCTTAAAATTATAAGAACAGGAAGAATCGTCGAGTAAGACTAGTCAAGTAGGATTATTTTGGTGTAATGGTTTTTGTATAAGAATTTTTTTAATTTAAAGTTCTTTTTTTGACTGTTTGATCTTTTCAACTTCTTCTTGTAGTTCTTTTTGCAATTCTTCTTGTGAGTTATATTCCCTGATTTTTATTTTGTTTAACTCAAAGATTGAGGGGGAGGGGTTCTTTCCTTTTTTGTAAAATACTATAATGGGGATGTTACAATAGTCAGCCCAGCCTAATTCGATACCCATACCTGTGCTAGGATAGGTGACTTCAGCGAGGATTAGGTCAGATGTTTTAATGGTTTGTTTTGAGTTTAGTTCTCGTTTTCCTTCTTGATGAGGGAGGATTAATTCATGTTTTTCGGCTAGTGTTTTTCTGAGAGGGAGATACCATTCTTCTAGAAAATTAAAAGAACGAGAATGACTAACGTATATTTTCATCTATTTCACTTTTCCTACAGCTTGCATGAGTTGTGATTCATTAAATCCTATGACAATTTGTCCGTTCACATCTACAACGGGCGTGCTCATTTGATTTGATTTTTCAAGTAGTTCGTCACGATATTTGTCGCTTTCCATCACGTCAAGTTCTTGAAAAGAAAATTTGTTTTTTTGAAGCCATTCTGTGGTCTTTTTAGACCAAGTGCAGTTTGGGCTTACGTAAATTTTTATATCCATCATCTATCATTTTTGTTAAAGAAGAGGCTGTTTTTATATTTTTTGGCATATAGGGGATATAGTTTCTAGGGGTGTAATGGATATTTCATGGTTTTCGTGGTTAAGTGTACAGATGTGTCCCGGTGTGATTTCTTGCCAAATCATATTGGGCAGCAAGTGAAGTTGTTCGGAGCAGATGATAGTTTGATTTTCGTTTGTGGCAAGATACATAGTATAATACTTTGGATAATGAGAATGGGCGAGAGCAATAATACTTTGTTTTTTAGTAGTTAAAATAATATTTGTACCATGTGAGGAAGGATATTGATGCAATATTCTGGTCACTGCGTTTTGCGGGTTGGTGTCAAAATCGTCTTCACTACAAATGGAGTATAAGAGCTGTTCTGAATCGGTAGTTCCTTGGGCGATAAATTGAGTATTATGGGTTATTTGATGCGGAATTTGTCCATTATGGGCAAAAAATATTTTTTGTTGTTGGTGATTAATTTGGAAAGGGTGGGTGTTTTTGGTGGAGATTTCCCCTTGGCTTTTTCGTCTTACATGAAGCAGGATGATGGAGGGGGAACTTGGTACGTTTTTAAGAGCATAATCATTAGGAAAAGGAAAAATTGATTTGGCGTGTGACCATTCGCCTTCATCTTCGCTTTTTGTTGATTCTTCTTCTTCTGTGGGTTCTCTTTTAGATTTTTCTTTGATGTATGCTGCATACCCCCATCCATCATGATGAGTGTATGTACCTTGTGGATAGATTTGATGCCACTCGTGCTGCTGGGTTTGATCGTTAGCAATGAGTTTCATTGATTCTAGAAGGGGGTAGGTTTGGATATTTCCTACGGCAAGAAGCATGCGGCACATAAAGTTCTGATTTCTTCTCTCTTTATGTTCTTTTCGAGTTTTGTGTCTTTCACTCTTCTCACTTTCTCTTTCTTTATTCTCTCTTTATTCTCTCTAAGAAGTATATAGTTAGTTTATCTGATTTTACTCGACCTTACTTTGTCCTACTTGATTTGCCAAAAGCTTTTTAAATAGACTATTGATCTACGACTATATCTACTTAGGAACTATGGTCAACTTCCAAGAATATTGGGTTGTTGTCAAAGATAATTTTGTTAAGAAAATAATTAAAAAAAATAATTAAAAATAATCATCAAAGGTGCATTTCATTATGGCAAAGGAAAATGTGAAAAAAGAATCAAGTGCTAAGAAAATCAAACGTAAAGTTTGGTATAGAATTATTTCCCCTAAAATTTTTGGTCAACGCGAAGTAGGTGAAACCTATATTGAGAATCCTGAACAAGCTGTAGGGCGCAGTGTTATGATCAACCTTAAGGAACTTACTGGTAATGTTAAAGATCAAAGTTATGACGTTATGTTCAAGATTACCCGCGCCGATGGCACTCAATTGCGAACTGCAACCATTGGTTATATCCTTTCTCCAACTTATGTAAAACGAGTTGTGCGAAAAAATAGTTCACGTCTTGATGATGTTATGACTATCAAAACTCGCAGTGGTCAAGATGTTGTCCTTAAGAGTTTCACAGTTGTGGCTCATCGTGTTCAACGTTCTGTTCGCAGCGCATTGCGTCGTGAAATTGTTGCTTTCTATACTGAAGAACTTGCTCGATCTACGTTTGATGGATTTATTGCTAATTTGGTTACTCGCAAACTTCAATCTGCTCTTAAAAAACGCTTAAGTAAAATTTACTTAACAAAAGAAGTTTCTGTACGAGTTCTTGAACTTAAAGATGCTCCTATCGATGGTGAAGAACCAATCGTTGATGAGCCCGTTCGCGCTCCTGAAGCTGTAGATCAACAAGTTTCTGCTGATGCAGAATAAGAAGAATTCATTTGAATTCTTATTTTCTTTTTTTCTATGAAATTTCTTACGTTTACTGATATTCATCAGGATCGGGAAATGCTCGCTTGCTTGGTTGAACGCGCGGCGAAACCTGATATTGATTTTGTTCTTTGCGCAGGAGATATTTCTACTTTTGGCAGGGGATTACAAGTTGTTCTTAAAGCATTTAATGATCTTGAAAAACCATTTTATGTTATTCCTGGTAATCATGAAGAAGGCGGGGCGTTATTATCTTCGGCAGTTGAATTTTATCCTTATTGTGTTAATTTGGATCGGAAAGCGCTGGAGCTTGATGGTTTTGTGTTATTGGGATATGGTGGCGGCGGTTTTGCGCAGGAAGATGCTGTGTTTAGGGCAGTAGCGAGAGAGTGGTATAGTTTGTATAACGGGAGAAAAATTATTTTCTTTACACATGGTCCACCGTTTGGTCTTAAAGTAGATTATTTGTATGATCGCCATGTGGGAAATAAAGATTATCGCAAATTTATTGAGAGAATTAATCCTAAAGTGGTGGTGTGCGGGCATTTACATGAGACGGCTGGGGTGATTGAGAAGTTGGGGCATTCGATTATTCTTAATCCTGGACCAAAAGGAAAAGTAATTGAAGTAAAATAAATTGAAGTAGAATAAATTGAAGTAGAATAAATGGTGAAATCAAATAAATAATCTTCACGTTTTTCTTTGACTTTTTCTTTAGCTTTATTGGTTTGTGTTTGACACTCATTACAATCAGGACAGGGCTGAAAGTTACTAAATTTTTATAAAAGAATAATCTATCTACTTCTCATGGTGATTTAATGAATACGAAATGTATCCTTTTTGATGTTGATGGTGTGGTGATTACCAAAAAACGGTTTAGTATTCCATATAGTGAAAAGTATGGTATTGAAGAAGAGAAAATGCTTCCATTTTTCAAAGGTCCATTTCTTGATTGTGTTGTGGGAAAGGCTGATTTGAAAAAAGTTATTGCTCCCTATCTTGCTGGTTGGAATTTTGATGGTACGGTGGATGAATTTTTAGAATTTTGGTTTCATGCTGAAAATAATCCTCATCAGGAACTTCTTCGCTTGGTTGGTCTATTACGTTCTTTAGGTGTTAAATGTTTTTTAGTTACGAATCAAGAGAAATATCGGGCTGATTATTTGCGTCATGAGATGAATTTTAGTGAACTGTTTGATGGAATGTTTTCTTCTTGTGATTTAGGTGTTGCTAAGCCCCATTCTGCTTTCTATGAACACGTTTTTTCCAAACTCAATACGTTAGGGTATGATTCTGAAGAAAAAGTTCTTTTCTTTGATGATACCTCTTCTAATGTTGAGGCAGCAGGAGAATTTGGGTTTGCTGCGTATAAATATACTACATTCGAGGAATTTGTGAGAGTAATTGAAGGATATTTTCCAGATGTATTTGAGGTTGTTCAATCTTTTAATGAAGAAAGTGATGAAAAAGATTAGTACTAATTATAAAGATTTAACTCCGTTTTTGGGTAGTCTGTAACTATTCAGTTTTTTCTTCTTTTGGTTTGATCACTGGTTCCATAAAGACTTTTTGCACTTTAATGGCGATGCCTTTTTCTTTAGTATTTACTTCTACGGCAGACATTAAAGCTTCGCCGATGCAAACAAGCTCGCCTTGCAAGGTAAGTACGGCGACAGTTTCTGCTTTGCGGAAATTTTCTAATTTGCTAATGCCGGGAACGGCGACATCACGTCCATGGGTAACACTTTCAATAGTTGTGTCGAAGATCCAGCATTTGGCGATATGGGTCAGCGCGTTTTCAATAGGTTGGATGCAATATCGAAGGAAGGTATCATTTCCATTTTCTTGATAAAAGAAATATGCGTCTTCTAGATCGTTGAGTGTAACTAGACTATCTTTTTCAGTAAAAGGGCCAGCTTGCGTACGACGTAGTTGGACCATGTGGGCGCCACATCCTAATTCCTGACCGATATCGTGGCAAATTTTTCGAATGTAGGTTCCCGCTTGGCATTTAACGCGGTATAATACGTCTTGGTCTTTGATTTCAAGAACTTCGAGTTCATAAATCTCTCGAGTGCGTAATTGGCGTTTTACTGCGCTTTTGATAGGGGGGAGTTGTTCGATTTTACCTTTAAACTTTTCAAGAGTTTGATGGAGTATTTCTGGTTCAATGAGTTTATGCAAGTGCATAAGGCAGATGTATTCTTTTGGTGCAGTGAGAAGGAATTCAGTTATTCTGGTGGCGCGACCAATGCCTACGGGTTGCACGCCAGTTACTTGGGGGTCAAGAGTTCCAGAATGACCAGCTTTGGTGATATGAAGTATTTTTTGCACCATGTCTGAGACTTGGTGGCTTGTTGGTCCTTTTGGTTTATCAAGGTTGATAATACCATAGGTACAGAGTTCTGTGGTTGAACGTTGCTGTGGTGATTTGCCGAATGTTCCTGTTTCAGCTTTTTTGATAAAAATTTGGCGTTTGGGAGTGAGAGAATTCATTTTTTAAAATTTTAATTTTGCATTTTTTTTTTGTAATTTGTGAATGTTATGTTATAGATTTATGATTTAGTTATATTTTTGTATATTGACTTTGACTCTGTTGAATCTAGTGTATTTTTAATACTTTAGTCCACTTTAACTACTTTAGTAAAAATGGTGCTGTTGTTTCATATTGGTTAACAAAAAGGTTAGACAATTAATGTAGATTTGTGGGGCATGTTGCCAATATTTCTAATGCTTGTCTAAATCCCTCTTTGTTTCTTTTGCTCGGGTCTTCTACAACCGAGTAGCTAATGGCGGATTGTAGCGCCAGTTTTCCAGTTTGAGAAAGATAGTGAATTGTCTCAATACGATCTAGTAGGGTTTGTGTTTTTGATGCATCGAATTGTTGCATGGGTTGATAATCCCTTGCAGGAAATGCTTGTGTTCTCATGAATGTTTCCCATACCGTGATGCCTAAACTAAAATAGTCAGATAAATCTGTGCCGATGCTTTGCGCACGCGCAAGTTCTGGGGCAGTATAGCCATAGGACCCTATCTCTTGTAATTCTTGAGGTTTGGTGCCTTTTTGTTTTAGTGAGGATCTCATAATGGCATATAATTCTGAAGTGAGTCCTATTTCTGGGCAAGGTGAATAGAGCCGGGGAGGTATTGTTGCAATTCCAAAGTCGATAAGATGCGCCTGTACTGCGTCTGTTGAGGAATTAGTTGGCGCAGAGGTACTTGATGCAATAACTATGTTATCTGGTTTAATGTCGTGATGAACTATGCCGTTTTGATGAAGTCGTTCTAATTTTTCGATGAGTGAGAGGAAAATTTTTGCAGAGGTTGAGACATATCTTCGAGCAAGGGAATGGGGCGTACATAGAAAAAGATATTTTAACGCAAAGTCAAAATCATTGACATATTCACGCAAAGTATAGCCTGGAATAAACTCTTGTTTTAGAACACCGCACAATTGTTGTTGCAGGTCAAAGGTAAAATAAAAATCATGAACTTTTTTTGGTGTTGCTGGTGATACTTGCGCGGCAGCGTTTGTGAATGCTTCTCGTATTGATTGTTGAAACCAGTAGGTCGATTGGTGATCAAGGACTACAGGGTTATCGTCTATCTTGAGTAATGAAGCTATAGGTGTTACAAGATCGACTTTGACTTCGAGCTTTGTTCCTGGCGAGGGGGTCTGCATAGGTGTATCTTTTTGAATTACTATTACCTTGTGCCCGATATTTCCCTGATAGTATATTTTTCCCATTCCTGATTTTGCATCTACTGGTTTTCCTAAGAAATTGATATCGGGATCAGCGATTTTACTTACAGAAAAAGCTTTGTTGAATGGGACTTGTGTCATGGTTTACACACCGACCCACTCTTCATTAACTAAATTAAATTCATTGCTCGGTTACTGCTTCTTTTACTTGAGCTGCTTTTTTGACTGGCGTTTTTTTAGCAGGAGCTTTCGCTTTTGGTTCTTCTTTTTTTAGTCCAAATAATTCTGCTCGTACAACACCTTTGTCATCTTTCGTAACGGTTACTTTGATGTGATGAGGAGGATTACGAATACCATGTTGCCAGAGTAATTCATTTACTTCTTTACCTACTTTAACGTCTTCTGATTTCATATGCTTTTGAAGAAATTCTCGAAGTGCGTTAACTGCTTTTTTGGTTCGTCTCCAACGAGGAGATTTTTGATATTCTTTACGTAGAGGAACATTGTATACGCGTTCAAGAGTAGGTTTGCTGGTTGCCATGGTATGTATTTATGCTTTCGTTTTAGTTCTGCGCCAGTTGCGTTTGATTGCGGTGTGGCGAGACGGGTGGACTTTTTGTCCTTTTCCGTTAATCTTAAAGACGGTCCAGAAAGGAGCCCATTTGGTTTGTGTACCAAGTTTGATTAAGCGTTTTTTACGAGAGGGATGTTTGTTTGTTGCCATACGACTTGCCTATTGCTTTTGTTCTTTGTGTTCTTCTTTTGCGATTTGCACTGCAATTTTATCAACAAGAGAAGTGCCTTTTGGTGTCAAAATGCGACCTTTATGTACTCCTTTATCTGCTTGTTTGATGAGTTGCGCTTTTTCAAGTTGTTGAAGAATGTGACGAATGATTGAACCGGATGCTTTGTAAGTTTTGCCTGGTTTATGGCCACGGTTTTTCTTGCCACCATATTTGGTGCGAAGTTTTTCGGTACCAACTGGACCAAGTTTTGCAATTGCACGTAAAATTGCTGCTGAACGGAAGTACCACCAGTCTGGGCTATCAGGGGTTCGTTCTTTGTGATGACCAGTTTTAACAAAAGCAGACCAGGTTGTCGGTTTGACAAGCTGTTGTTTTTTGAGTTCCGCTGCGACGCGGCTGTTTAAGCGAGATGGGTTGACTTGCAAAATATGTGTCATAGCGGGTTGTCAATGGGGGTTATTTATAAAGATTTCGGGATGGGTGGTAAAATTTCTATTTAAATCCACTACTTCCAATTGTAGTCAAAACCTGTTTAATCTCTTCTATTACTCTCTGTTGTGCTTTTTTATCTGACATTCTTACGAACATAATTAGGAGCTCAATTAGTTCTTTTTCATTAAGGCATTTCAATTTGAAACCATCAACAATAAAATAGAAACGAAAGCCGTTATATTTGATTTCTTTAATGAGAATGCCCGCTACCGAACATAATACTTTTCCTTTATGTGGGTTGTCTCCTATCTCTTCAATTAAGTCGAATACCTTCGATGCATCTCGTTTGAATTTCTTCTCTATTTCTTCAAATAGGCTTTCAACGATCTCTATTCTTGCCATCGTTCTTTATGTCGTTTTCGTGCTTCTTCAAGAGAGATAGTATTTTTTTGAGAAAATAAGAAATCGCGTAACTGTTCTTTTACAGCAAGATCATACATTTTTCTTAGAATAGTGTCATATGTGTCTTCCTTAGTTCCAAATGTATTAATGAGGTCTTTTGTTTCTTTACTAAGTTGGATTGTGGTGTTCATATAGCAGCTATAGTGGCTATAATTTATAAATTTTTGCCGAAAAATTGGTTGTTCTTTGTGTTTTGTTTTTTTAGACGAAATCTATTTAAAATAGTTATCACTTGCGAGTAAAACATGGTTTCCTATATTCAATTTCGCAGCGGGGTTGTAGAAGATAATGAAGGTCAACAAGCGTTGCTTAAGTCAAGTTTTCAAAGAGCTTATGATGCTTGGAAAGGCGATGGTTCTCGACATGTTCTTCTTGATCCAGTCGTTATTAGTGAGAGTGTTCCTGCGTTTGAAGGCGTTGTTGATCGTTGGTTTGGTCAGGATTTTGGAAAAGGACCAACGGATAAATCATATTCTGTTGCACGAAAACATGCTAGTCCTACCGAGAATCGTTTTTTAGGTGTTTTTGATATTTATATGCATCAAGCTGAGGGAAGAAAGGGTTTTGGTCATCGTCAAACTGCTCCTTTACCAGCTCTTTTTCGTAATACTAAATTAGATCATTATTTAGGTGGGTTTGATCATGCTGCTCTTGCTTCTTCGATACTTTCTTCTGATACTGCTCTGGATGAAGTTTTGCTTAATTCTTTAGGTGAACGAGGTCAGAGAGTAAGACAAATTATTGCCACAGCACGGGCAGTTCCTGCACAAAGTAAGGGTGCTGCTTTGGCTCGGCTTACGGGGGAATCTAGTCCTTTACTTTATAATGGGTCTTTTGGTGTTGTTGTTATTCGTTCAGGGTTTGGGCAAGAGGCTCATGATCTTGCAGAGCAATTAACTCTGCTTTATCCCCATTCAACATTTTTTTATGTTGATAAAGGGCAAGAAAAGGATCTTTCTGCGTTATGTAGCACTATGTTAGATTTTGCAACAGCTCCTTTTGTGAGAGGAGAGCAGAATATGCCTGCATTATATCGGAAAATGGCAGCAAGATTAGATTTTGATTTTTTGAAAGTTCAGGAATATCTTAAAAATTTAGCAGGTACTGGGCCGTCTAAATAGTTTTCTTAGCTGTATTGGGTCGTCGAAATCTTTAAATACCTTGTTTCTTTCATTTTGATTTAATTAGAGGTGTATAGATGACTCAACGTGTTTCAACGTTTTTGGTAATTACTCTTTTAGCTTTATCATTATTTTTAACGGGTTGTCCTCTTGGTACTACTCCTGCTGCTGCTGGCACTCCGAATGCGTTTCAAGAATTTTTACAGCTTACTTGGTTGCAAAAAATAGGGTTGCTCGATGCTCCCGTTGATGCCCCAATGGGTTTTGTCATATTGTTAATGTTGCTCATTCTTGGTGTTGCGGCGTATGGTCTTTCTTTTAAAGTGGGAATCCCGCAAGGGTATTGTTTCATGATTGCGTTTTTTGTCGTTGCGTTAAGTGCAGTTCTTATGCCTCGCACAATTATTTTTGTTGCGGGTGCAGAATATGTTACTTTATTTTCGTTTATCTTGATTGCGTTACCTTTGGTGCTTTTAGGGATTGCGTATTGGTTTTTAGATGAAATGCCGTGGGCTCGGTTCTTTATTATCCTCCTTATTATTGTGTTATGGTTACAATCTCGTTCTATCTTTAATGGTGCTGCGTCTGTGGGAAGTTCTACGGGGCTAACTGGTCCTGCGTATACTACTATTAAAGATACTTTATTTTCCGGATGGATAGTTACCGTGATGGTCTTTGTAGCATTAGGTTCATTTTTGGCAGCACTGGGCTCACATAGTAAACCGGGTGTGAATGCAGATGCTGGTTCCATTATGGATCGATTAAAGAAAGCCAAAGAAGGGTTTGGGAATGCGATGCGTGGACCAAGAGAAGCAGGAGCTGCAGGCGGACATGGTGGGGCTGCTGCGGGGCATGGGGTTGCTGGGGAGGCAGGACATGCTGCATTAGTGGTCGAGAATAAAAAATTAGAGAAGAGAGTGAGAGCAGCAAGAGATGATGCTCAACGTGCAGAAGTGAGATTGGTCAAAGAACAAATTCTCGAAAATGATGAAGTAGTTTATATTCAACAATTACAGCATGCTTGGGGAGCAGTAAAAGAGGGATTACAAAAAGGAATTGCTACTCTGAATCAAGAATATAGCAAAGCAACAGCTGGTACTAATTTACAGGTTTGGGATCCAAAAGAGTTAGAAGATCCATTTAGTCAATTGGAGAGCACTCTTGGTCAAGCTCTTGATCGACTTGATAGTTTAGAACAGATTACTCGACGTCAGGAAAGTACTGGGTTTGCGTTTATTGAAGATGCGGAGGGTATTCTAACCTCTAAACAGTCTTCAGATTTGAAAGCCAAAGAAAGATTAATTCTTGTTGAACATAAAAAAGTCAAAGATAATCTTAACGCGTTACATACAGAATATGAAAAACATATTAGAAAAGAGTGGGATGAATTACTCAGATTGATTAAAGTATTAAAAGGTAAGACTTCTGCTGATTATGCTCGAGTGGCTGATGTTCAAACGAAAACTCAACATGTTGGTGGTAAACTTACCTATCCTAATGCAGATAACGCAGCCATAACCTTGAAATTACAATTTGATGGGGTTATAGAAAGACTTGTTAAATTGTGGGCTAGTTTTAGAACTGAGGATGGGGAAAGGCTGATTGAGAAAACAGAAACAGCAGAGAAAGAGGCTGATAAGCTGGTAATTAGTCTTGAGGCTGACTTGAAAAAGTTTTTAGAAGCTACAGCGTAGGTTTTATTTTGTTTATTATTTAAGAATTATTTTTATTGATTATTTTCATTAACATTACGTATTTCTTCTTGTAAATTCAATTACTTTATGGGCATACTCTGATCTCGCATGGTTTCATGATATATTTGTGTGGGTAGCAGTTTCTTTTTACGGTTCATTTGTTTCTAACACCATTTTCTCTTTCCCTAAAAGTTTAAATACCCTAAAAGAATCTTTTTGTTACTATAAAGAGGACAGATAGATGATAAAGCGTAGTGTATCTTTAGTATTACTCTTACTGCTAGTTGGTTCGCTGTTTGTTCCCTCTGTTTTAGCAGCGGTTGGTGATCCAACTGATCCTTTTACGTGGGTTGCGCATGCTCTTGGTCTCTCTGCGTCTAATGCGGATAATTTTCTTACTCTGAATTGGCTTGTTGATATTGGTCTTTTAGATAAACCAGTCATTCCTCAAGTTGGTCTGGTCATTCTTGTTATTTTGGGTATTCTTGGTGTTGCTGCGTATGGTATTTCTGAGAAAGTAGGTATTCCTCCTGGATATGCGTTTATTATTGCGTTTGCAATCGTGAGTTTAAGTTGGGTGTTGATGCCCATGAATGTTATTTTTGTTGCGGCAACAGAATATGTTACGTTGTTTTCAACAGCGTTAGTGGTGCTGCCATTTATCATGTTGGGGTTGTTATATTGGTTCTTTGATGAGCATCCTTGGGTTCGTGCAGCAATTATGGTTACGATTGTGGTTATGTGGTTCTGGGTACGTAGAACTTTTGGCGCAGCAAGTGGTGATTCTGCTGAGCTTGCTCAATTTTTAGAGGGTACTGTATTCTCTGGATTAACTGGGGCTGGTTTGGTTATTCTCGCTTTGGTATCCATTGGCTCTGCGTTTAGCACGCACGCGAAAGGGGGAATACATGAAGACCATAATATTCCTGCAGCGTTTGATAAAGCTAAAGAGGGTATAGGTAGTTTGTTTAAGAGAAGAGGTATCAATCCGTTGGATAAAGATGCTGCGGCAAAAGCGAAAGCTCAAGGGGCAAGTGATGAAGAAGTTGAAGCTATTGAAAGTGCAGAGGAAGATCTTGGGGAAGGAGAAGACAGAGAAGAGAAGAATCTTTTGAATGAGTATCTTGAAGAAGTGAAGATGACCAAGCTGCTAAAGGAAATTTATGATCTTTTGAGTGATGAAAATTTGGCTGTCTTTAATCCAGTTGAAAGAACTGGTCGTGTTACATATATTAATTTTAAACCGGGAAATGAATATCTCAAAAAACTTTTAGATGAAGTGAAAAAAGCTCATCGAGCAGTAGACCGAGGATTTTTTTTATCTGGAAGATTGACTCGCAGTACTGCTCGACAAGAAGAATCAGCACAACAATTATTACAAAAATTATTAGAAGATGGGGCGATTACGCAGGAGATTCATGACCGAGCAGAAGTTCCACTCCAGGAGATACTTCGTGTTCATGAAGAACTTCGGCAGCAGTTAGGTGGTATCCTCACTCATATTGATAAAAGTAAAAAATGGTTTGAAAAAGCGTTTAAACCTAGATTGGGTATTTCTACCTCTCCAAATAAAGAATTGAGTGAGTTAATTGATGAATTAAAATACATAAGAGATAATTCTCTTCGTGATCTGGCTACTGCTGAGGAAAGGGCAAATATTAATATCCAAGGATTAGTATCAATTTTAAATGGGGTAAAGCATTCTGGTGGTTCTGCTTAATTGTCTTGAAGTGATGCCATGGGATTGTTTAGAAAAATACCTGAAAGAGAAAGATGGAAGGGTGGTGTTGGTGAAAGTGCTTTAGGTGGTGCATCTTCTAGATTGCAGCGAGAAACGGCTGTTCGTGCGTCTGCAACGCTGTCTCGAGAGTTGAAACTTACGTTGAGCCTCTATCTTACTGAGCAGGAAATACTCACTGCGGTTCGTCATTTTGAGGCGTATTGTTCTGTTTTTCTGATTCCTATTCGTAATTGTGCTGATTCTGATATTCCTATTGTGGATGTTGATCAGCTTGCCGCGGCGTTAGGTGAGAAAGGTATTGTTGGTAAAATTCGGGAAGTAATACAAAAAGTAGAGAGTTCTCGTTCGAGGAGAAATCGTTCTCGTCAATATGAAACATCTACGCTGCTGGAGAATCAATTACATGATGCCGGTCTTTTAGATAAAGCAGATCGTTTGAAGATCGAGACTTATGAACGGTTGATTCTGGAGAAGCATGCAGAGTTAGAGACGATTTTACGTCATATTCAAGACATAGTGTTAAATGCTGATCCTTTTCGTCATGTCAGAACATGGAGTGAGAAAGTTTTAGTTCAAAAAGGAAATGCTGGTAAAAAAGTAGCTAAGCCTCGCCGTGGAGAAGATCCCACTTATTTTAGTACGTTGGTGACTGATTGTTTGGTGATAGTGGATACTTTTTCAAAAGAGGAGGGGGTACTAGGTTTGGTTCAAAAGGCAGCACAAATCGAAAAAGATATCAATACAAATGTACGTGAATTACTTGTGATTTACAGGAAGTTTGAACATCATCTTCCTGAACATAAAGTCTGGTTTAAGTTCTTCCCTCGCCGTGAGGTGAAAGATGTTCGAGGGTAACTCCCATAAATCTTATATAGTTCTTTTTACTCATTGGGTGCTATAAGAGGTTGATGATGGGATTTTTGCGTGCAGTTTTTGGTAAGGTACCGTTAGTTAGACGTTTGTTTAAACCTATCCCTGTTTCTACTCCCGTAGATACTACTTCTCCGGCTGGTGTTGCTAAAAAGAAAGCTACCAAAAAGGCAGCGAAAGCTGCAGCAAAAGAACTCGATCGTGAACAGAAGCGACTTTTATCTGAATATATTGAAGAGATGAAAGAATATAAGATGGTTGAGAATGTGAAAAAATTTCTAAAAACTCAATTTGTAACGCCATTCGAGAATGCAGTGGATAATCAAAACACTCGGTTTGATTTTCGACAGATGAGTAATGTTCGAGAACGGTTTATCAATGAATTAAATGCAGCGGAACGTGAGTTAGTTGGGCGAGTGAATCGTGTGACACGTGTTCAGGAATCAGAAGCAAAACGAGCTATCGCTGCACTTCAACAAACAGGATTACTTGTCAAGAAAGATCTCGATGCAATTGAGACGCAGGAAGCGGCTATTCTTGCGGCTCATGAAGAGATTAAGAAAACTTTTGTTAAGATGAAAGATGTTGTTTTAGGTAATACCATTGTGAGATGTTTTAAAATTCTTCATCTATGTCTCGGGTCTTTTATATACCATAATGAAGGCCCAATGAAAGACCCGTTAAAAAAGATCTTTGAGGGTGATGGTCAAACAATCAGAGCATATGATAATACCACGTTACAAATGACTAAGGCTGACATTGAGAGCATGGCTACACAAATTATTTCTTATGTTTATAATGTGCTCATCAAAGTCGACTTAGCTGCGGTGGAAAAACAAGAAGTCAAAATCAACACGGCGTTACGATCTCTGCTGGTGGTGTTTAAGAAGTATCAGAAAGATTTGAGTTATCTGAAAGTGTGGGGACGGTTGGAAGAAGAGATACCAAAAGAAGAAGAGAATCCAAAAGCAGCTGCGACTTCGTAGTGTTGAACTCATCTGTTAAATTTAGGAAATCTTATATACTCATTTTTCTTCCTTTGTTCTCATGAAAAGAGGCTGGGTTGTATTTGTACTTATTCTGATGCTAGCAGTGCCTTTTGTTATGGCGCAGTTACCAGCTCCAACATCGCCAACATCTACCGGTTCTGGGATGTCGGGAATTTTAAGTGGTATTGGTCAAAAAATTTTGATGGTAGGCAACCCTACGGCGTTAGGTTTGACCGGCAATACGCTGATTTGGTTTACACGCATTTTGTTTGGCTTAGTCACGTTTATCCTTTTCTTTGCAGTTATCACGGGTCTAGGTGGTAAAGATGGCAAAGCGCCGATGATGTTTTTTAGCAGAAGTCATGCGACGTTAATTTCACTTGCATTAACTATTATTAGTATGTATTTTATGCCAGATCCAGTTGTTTTGGCTGCAGGAACGGGTTGGACAACAGCCATTGCATTTTTACTGGTTGGCGCTCCGATTGTGGGTTTGTTTATGTTGGCGTGGAAATATCCTGCTGATAAGAAAGATGAGACACGCGGCACGGTGTTTATGAAAATAGTGTTGTGTTTCTTGTTATTATGGATTTTAACTGCGATGGCAAATGTATTACTGGGATCGCCTTCAACAGGGGTTGCATTTGCGTCACCTTTAGTTGGATCTTTAGCTGAATTTATTTATTATTCGGAAGCAATTGTGGTTATTGCGATTATTTGGTATATTCTCAAACTCTTTGTTGTGGAAGGTCCTGACAAAGCAACACGTGATGCTGAGCTTGCAAAACGACAGGAAGGGGTAGCGAAGTGGTTTGAAACACAAAGTGAGAAGAAAAAGCATGCAAAAGAACATGCTGAGCATCAAGTGCATGAAGAACATGAACGTCATGAAAAAGAGCATGCTGAGCATAAAAAACATGAAGAACATGAGAAACATAAGAAACATAAAACTCACGAGGCAGCAGGAGTGTTGGGGCATTTAGTTAATGCTCAGAAGAGTATGGATGAGGCGTTGCAGATGCTTCATTTAGTTGCACAGGATAATCAAGGTCATCATAAGCAACAGCTCCAAACTCATTTTAAGCAATTTCTCCATGATTTTGATCAAGCGTGGCGTCAAATGCGTACCATGCCAAGTAAATTTCATGCGCATCCGCAAGATCGAGCAGAGTTATCACATATGCTTGCGGAACTTGAAGCAGTACGTGTTTATTTTTTGGATCATATTCATCATCATAAAATAGAAGGAACACCAGATGAGATTTCTGCCCAACTTAAAGTGCTTCGGGATCATATCAATAAAGCACGTGCAGGAATTCATGCTTTTTTTGATAAGATACAAGATTTTACACGTAAGTAAGTTTGTAGTAAATCTCTTAATTTTTCTGGAATTAGGGAGAATATTCTTATTGAGTAAATTTGTGTAGGGGAAAAACCAAAAATAAGATTTAGAATCTAGTTGAAAAAAGTATTTAAAAAATTATAAAATTTTAACTTTCTGACCGAGAGCTTGACCAGGTAAACCAGCTTCTGCAAAAATAGCTCGAACATTGCCATTGCGACCGTGAAGGGCGGAAATGGTGCCTTTGAGCTCTTTGCCAGCGGGTGAGGTCCACACGACTTGTTTTCCTACAACGCGTTTTGCTTCGTCAGCTGATTGTGCAATATGCAGAATCATTTGATGAGTGTTTTGATGATGTCGTCCTTGACGAAAATGCATGACAATTGCTTCCATATTGAGCTTAGAAATAGGGTCTGTTTATAAAGATTTTTGTTTGGAATTGTAATCCTTTCTCAACCCAAATCATTAAAAACCCATTCGTCTCTGGAAATAGCTATGATTAAAGGGCAGGTGGTATGGGGTAACTTTTCAACGATTTTGATGCGGGTTAAAGCAGGCGAGAGGGTTGAATTAGGGGAGTTGTGTGTCATTGAACATGAAGGCAAGAAGTTTATCTTGCAAGTATATGATCTTTCGTATGGCAGCCAAATTTCCCAACAAAATCTTGAAATGGTTGCAGGAATGAATTTAGAAGAGGAACAATTTTCCCTTCTTGATCCAGCGTTACGAAATTATCAGGTAGCATCACTTAAACCCCTGTTAGTTATTGAATCAAAAGGATCTATTTCTTCTGCTGCGTTGTGTAAAATGCTTCCTCCCTTCTTTTCTTCAGTGCGAAATATTGTCAAAGATGATTTATCTTTTATTACCCGTCCGCAGTCTCCTCTGTTTTTAGGGTCTTTACGCAGCGGTAGTCAGGCGTTAGATTTTTCTGTTGCTCTTGCAGGTAAAGACGTGTTGTCACATCATATGCTGATTGCAGCAAGCACAGGTAAAGGGAAAAGTAATTTGATGTCGTGTTTATTGTGGGATGTTGTTGGTAAAGAATATGCGGGAATGGTGGTGCTTGATCCGCATGATGAATATTATGGCCGTACAGGATTGGGTCTTAAAGATCATCCTTCTAAACAACATGTAGTCTATTATACTCCGTATAGTCCGCCGGTTGGCACACGCACGCTTAAATTAAATTTAAGTAAACTTAAACCAGAACATTTTAGTGGGGCGATTGCTCTTTCTGAACCACAACGACAGTGTTTGTATGCGTATCATAAACGGTTTGGTGACGAGTGGATCAAATGCATTCTTGAGGAAAAACGCATTGAGGGCGTCGCATTTCATGAGGACACTATTGCAGTTGTTAAACGTAAACTCGTGTCGTTGCTTGATTTAGAATTAGATCATGGTCAATTGCGAGCACGCGGGGTTTTTGATGCTATAGCAGGAGAGAACACGATTACTGAATTATGTAATGAAGTGGAACGTGGTAAAATAGTGATTATTGATACTAGTTATTTTTCTGGATCACTTGAAATTATGATTGGCAGTATTATTGCGAGTGAATTATTTGATCGCTACAAATACTATAAACGTGAAGGTCGTCTTGATGATAAACCTGTCATTTCTATTGTTCTTGAAGAAGCACCGCGAGTATTAGGAAAGAAAGTGTTAGAACAAGGTTCGAATGTTTTTGAGAGTATTGCACGCGAAGGACGTAAATTTAAGATTGGGTTACTGGCGATTACGCAGTTGCCTTCAGAAATCCCGAAAAGTATTCTGGCAAATATGAACACCAAAATAATTCTTGGTTTAGAGATGGGTGCAGAACGTCAGGCGATTATTGAATCGGCACCGCAGGACCTTAGTCAGGATACTCGCACGATAGCTTCGTTAGACAAAGGGGAAGCATTAGTTACCTCTACATTTACACGATTTGCGTTGCCTGTTAAAGTACCGTTATTCTCAGAATTTTCACAAAAAGAAAAGAAAAAAGAATATCGTGTGGATGACTCGTTTTTTTCGTAACTACGAGTTTGCGATTAGATTTTGGGTAATGATACAAATCCTTGTTCTAATCTGTTCGCATAACGCTGTGCAACATTGGCGTATTCCATCATTGTTGCTCGCGCGTGTTGTAATTGGTCTGGATTTGCACGAGCAAAGGCAGTGAGGCTTTGGTCTAATGATGCTCGTAGTGGATTTTGGCTGTCTCGTACTGCGTAATTTACAGGGAAAAGATCAATAAGATCCATTGCGGTGTCATATCCTCTTGTTGCGAGTTCACTTGTTGACGCACCCTGTCGAAGGATGGTATACGCATTTTCAACAACGTGACGCAGACTTGTTACATATACTTCACGCACATCTTTGATTCCAAGAGTTTGGTCAAAGCGTTGAGGATCATTTCGCGCCATTTTGCCAAAATCTGCCATAGCATAGTGGGTTAAAGTGTCTCGACTGACTGCGGGGGCATATTTCATTGTAGGTCCAGTTTGAGACGGTATCTCTGTCTCTTGTGGAAAAAGCATCATATCACCAATTTGACTAATGTATATTTCGGGGTTTGAATCCATGTTTGTTCACCAATTTTGTTCAAGAAAGAGCGGGGTATTAAGGAATAGTTTCCCCTAGTGGGGGAGAGTTAGGATGGGGGGAAAATTAGGGCAGAGAATCTCTATTGGCACGCACGCTAAAGCACCTTAATCACAACGCTTTTAAAAGAGTCTTCTTTCTGTTTTAGTAATGAAACATTCTATTCCCGTTACTTTGATTTTACTCGTGCTCTTTTTGTGTGCTCAATATATTGGTATTGGCATTTTGGTTACGTATATTGATCCAATCGAGAGTGCAATTCAAGGTGAAGTGACTTTTTATCCCACCCCGCTTTTTGAGAGACCAGACGATATTAAAGGCGATTTTTCATTTGTTCCGATTATGATCTCTATTTTGGTGGGAACTGTACTCTTACTTATTTTGATGAAGTATAAATTAAGAAAAGTTTGGAAGCTATGGTTCTTGCTGTCTATTGTGATATCCTTAACTGTCGCATTAGGTTCTGTTCTTCCAGCATTTATTGCTCTAGGCTTAGCGCTTATTCTGGGTATTTGGAAAATATTTTTTCCTAATATTTGGGTTCATAACGCAACAGAATTATTGTTATATGGCGGTCTTGCGGCAATTTTTGTGCCTCTGCTTAATCTTTTTTCAGTTAGTATTTTACTGATCTTAATTGGTATCTACGATGCGTATGCGGTGTGGAAATCAAAGCATATGATAACCCTCGCGCAAGAAACTACGAATGCGAAAGTGTTTGCGGGATTGTTCATCCCTTATGGTAAAGATAATAAGAATGGGTTTGGTAAAGAGAAATCAAGTGAATCGAAACATGTTGATGGAGATAAACATCATTCGGAGAAAAATCGTTCTACTCTTAAAGTTGCAGAGAATAAACATGAATCTGCAAAAAATCCTCTTCCCCCTCCAAAAGAATCACGAACTGCGATCTTAGGTGGCGGAGATATTGCGTTTCCATTGCTCTTTGCTGGTGTTATTCTCAAAGATATGGGGTTGTGGCAGAGTTTAATTATTCCTGTATTTGCTCTGGTTGGGTTAGGATTATTGCTGTGGTATGGTAAACAAAATAAGTTTTATCCGGCGATGCCATTTATTGGTGCTGGTTGTTTTGTTGGATTAGGGGTAGTGTGGCTGATTCAACTTTTGATTTGATTTTTTTAATGAGTATTCGGTTTCAGTTTTGATACACTATTTTGAGGGTTCTGTATTCATTTTTTACTCGGACTCAATAATTTTTATAAAATACGTCCCATATTTGGTTTTGATATCATGGCAACAATTACACCACGCATTCTGGATTTAGACAAAGCATTCGAATCTCTTGCAACATGGGTGGTACAAACGGCCCAAGATTCTTCAGGTTTGGTTGTAGGTCTTAGTGGCACAGATTCAGGATTAACCTATCTTATTTGTTCTCGAGCTGCGCAGATTGCTGGGAAAGAGAAAGGGTGGGTACAAGGTATTCATTATGGTGAACAATTTGCATTTGCCGATTGGTTTAGACAGTATGGGGCTGTTGAGGTTATAGATCTTCCTAAGAATACTGTTCTTGATGAAGACACATATCGGTGGGCAGCAATTGGGTCATATGGAATTCAACATAATCTGTGGGTTGTCGGATCTCGAACACGTACTGAGCAAACATTAGGAGATTATAGTAACGCATCTAGAATTGCTGTTATGCAACCGGTCGTAGGATTATGGAAAAGTGAAGTGATGGATTTAGTTGAAAAACTTGAAATGCCTAAGAATCTTGTCGCAGCAGGGTGGCTTGGCGATCCTCGTTGCACATGTCATCGTCCTGGATTAATGGGTCGTTTGAATGCTGTTGAAACGGTTCTTGCAGCACGGGCTGGTGAGATAGATTTAGAAGGTAGGGAAAGAGAAGGTTGGTATGTTGACGCAGTTAATTTTATTGATAACATTTTTGTACCTGGAAAAGAATTCAAAGCAAAAATTCCTTACGTTCCTTCTCATGCTGTTTTGCAAGAGGCAATTACGCCTCATCCTCTTTACACAACTTCACCATGAGCACTATTAATCCTATTTCTCAATTACTTCCTACAGCCCTTAGTGAAATACGCGGCGAGCTTTCTGATTATCATGCCATGAGCCGTCTTGTTCCTTACTTAGTTCATGAAAAAGATGCTATTACTGCCGATACACTATTTGGGGAGTTAGATCGAAATCGTCCACATTGGTCTCGTGAGAGATTTCCATATGAAGCCGAAGCTATGACGTTGTTACACATAGGATATGATGAACCAGAACGAGTACAGCGGTGGTTATCGGCTCTTACACAACATGATGATCTAGGTGAGATGCTTGGTGAAAAAATTGATGATGTGGCTTATGCACTCGAGAGAGCTGGTGTGATGAGTTTTTCTTTTCCTCTCTGGCGTTTTATGGCCCAGCGCTTTGGAGATAGTTATTCTCTTCTTGAGGTTGTGGGAATGGAACGTTTACTACGTGATTCAGATAAGAGTAAAGGTACATCCACAGACTGGTTAGGAACTGGTTTTATTGCTAAATATCGGGGTGTTGAAGTTGAATATCGACGTTCCTATTTACGTGTGTCTCATCCTGAAAATGGCACTTTGTTGATCCGTAATTCTTCCCATTTCTGGGGACGTGATCGATTTGTACATCCTGCGTACTTTAGTCCTCTTGATTTTGATACTCAAAAGATACGAGATCTCACACCTGCGCAGGTTGATGAACAGGGTATATTTACCGCATTAACTTCTTCAAATTTATGGGATAATAAAAGAGGGAGCTCGGCGTCTAGGGTTCGCTATTTAGTTGATGCTCTGGATGCATTTGAAGATCGACTCTCTGCATGGCTTTTTGATAGTTTTACTTTGAGTGCGCATAAAAATTGGAAAAATGCAGTTGTTGATTACTCTACTGGTTTTGAGTTTCTTGTTGAGAATCTTTCTCGACGTTTAGTTTCTGACAAACCTATATCTTTGCCTACTCTTGCTTTTATTGATCCAGATTTACCACCTTGGTTTGTTGATGCTCATCTTACAATAGATTCAGGAGTCGTTGAGGGGTTATCTTTATTGAGCAAGGGCCAGGATCCACTTAATGATTCTGTGGCTGACTTTTTTGAAAGAGGAATTGCACGACGAGGCAAATTAGCACTTCTTTCAGGTTCACGAGGGGACTTTCCTCTAAAGATGGATTAAAATCTTTTGTGAGAAAAAGTATACAGAAAAAAAATAATTTTTATACAACTGGTCTTGGCACATCATTACCAAAGCCTTTGATTGGCGCTTTATAGCTTCTAAATCCTTCTGGTGCAATCTTGAGTCCATCGGTTGCGGCAATGGTTTGCACTCCGGTTGCGCTTTGAATAAGACGTGCTTCTTGTAAAGGATCAGCTTTAAGCATATCAATGCTAAAATGGGTCAAAACTACTAATTTAGGTCGCACTTGGGCAACTAATTTTGTAGCTCGATCTCGGTCTAATGATGGACCCTGCGCTTTGTCAGCGGGAAATGGGCAATTGATAATCAACAGATCGCAACCTTGTAAGGATTCACTTAATTCACTGGTAAATGCAGTGTCACCAACATAACCAATGGTGAAATTGGGAAAGTGAAATTTGAATCCAGTAGAATTGGGATCTGGGTTTTGCAATGGCACTGCGCTGATTTCAACAGCATCAATTCCGATTCGATGATTCTTTTCAAAAGGGATTACTTTATCAACAAGATTTTGATAAAATTTAGTAATGAAAGGATACCCTGTTTCTGTTCCTTGAAGAACAGTTTTACTTCCCATAATTAGGCCGTGTCGTTCAATTCCGCCATGGGTCATAGCATCAATGATGATGTTGATATCATTACAATGAATGATGTTATTATCTGAAACTAAAATAGCAGTAGTATTGTGGGGATTTATTCCGTATTCTTTACATTTAGTAATTGAACCAGGACCAGGATCAAGATGAAATTGAAGTTCTTCATATTGAATCACAATGCCACCCGATCCACGAGCTTGTTTGGTTACGGCAGCGTTTGTACCTGCAGTACCTAAGAATGTAATAGTTGTCATACGTTCACCCTCTTTTTGAAAGGTTTTGCGGCAGAAGTGCTTAATAAAGATTGTTGTATTAGGGTGGTAGGGTTTTGGAATTGAAGGACTAGTGTGTTTCTATCAATCTGGCAAGAGCAGTTGCAGGATTAGTAATAACATTTCTATGTAACAAAGTTCTGAGATGAAGTTCATCACTTTCATGATATATTAATGCGCTTTTGAGGCTTCGTTCTATAAGTGCTCCTGGATGTTTTCTCTCTTTGACATTTACTCCCTGGCGTCTTACCATTTCGCACATTAGGTTATTGTGACGATAATAAGCGATACGTTTTGCTCCATCATATCGATCATAATCTCCACCTACTACATATCCAACCATAAATCTTCTTGAGAGATGGCTCTGTTTTTCGAGTTCTAGAAGGAATTCTTGAAGTCCTAGATGGGCAGTATTTTTTATAATATCAGCAGCATGACAATGCCATAAGCCCAGTGTTGTACCAGCACCGAGTCCTATTGCCACACATCCTTCCAAATTAGTAGTATAAAGGGGGGATTTTGAAACAACGTACTTATTATCCGGAACATATTGTGCAGTCGTAACTAGGTTGTCCATTCATCTCATTTTTCCACATAATCTTTATAAAAACTTTGTAGCCCTGTTCATCTAGGTGGGGTTTTACAATTATGACACAGCCAATTCAACCAATATTTATTCTTCCAGAAGATACAAAACGATCTGCAGGACGTGATGCGCAACGTAATAACATTGCGGCAGCAAAAGCTGTTGCTGATGCTGTGCGTACAACATTAGGTCCAAAAGGGATGGATAAGATGATTGTCGATGCGAGCGGTGATGTTACTGTTACTAATGATGGTGTAACGATTCTGCGTGAGATGAATGTGGAACATCCAGCTGCGCGTATGGTGGTTGAAGTTGCTAAAACACAAGAGCAAGTAGTGGGCGACGGGACTACCACGGTTGCGGTGATTGCAGGAGAGTTGTTACGTAAAGCTGAGGAGTTACTAGATCAAAATATTCATCCAACGATTATTGCAAAGGGGTATCGTGCGGCAGAGGGGTTTGCGCAGACGTTATTACGATCTCATGCTAAACCAGTAACGTTGCAACATCATGATGTTTTACATAGCATCGTGTGTACTGCCATGACGGGCAAAGGCGCCGAAGCACATCGAGATCATTTAGCGAATCTTTTACTTGAAGCAGTCAATCATGTGGCGAGTTCTGCTGTTGATAATACGGATATTATTGAGAGTATCAAGATTGAAAAAATGACGGGAGAGAGTCCGCTTGCGAGTTCATTAGTGAGAGGGGTTGTTTTAGATAAAGAGAGAGCCCATAGTTCTATGCCGCGTCGTGTTGATATTGCGCGAGTGGCATTGCTGGATTGTCCACTTGAGATAAAAAATACTGAAATTGATGCGAAAATTCAAATCAATGATCCTACCCAATTGCATGCATTTCTTGATCGTGAAGAGCATTTGTTGCGAGAGATGGTAAATGTGATTGCACAAAGTGGTGCGAATGTCGTTTTATGTCAACGTGGTGTTGATGATTTAGTGCAGCACTTTTTTGCGAAACGAGGAATTCTGGCCGTTAGACGAGTTACTAAAAGTGATATGGAACGATTGGCACGAGCTACGGGTGGTCACATCGTGAGTAGTTGGAAAGAGTTGAGTCCTGCGGATCTAGGAAGCGCAGGTTGTGTACGCCAAGAAAAGATTGCAAATGAAGAGATACTTTTTGTAGAAGAATGTCCTGACCCTAAAACCGTGACGCTGCTTGTTCGAGGGGGAACGAGTCATGTTGCTGATGAGATCAAACGTGCTGTAGAAGATGCGTTAGGCGATCTTTCTGCTGCATTACGTGACGGGTTTGTGATTGCTGGAGCAGGTTCAATGGAGATGGAATTATCTTGTTCATTGCGAGGTTTTGCGCGTACGTTACAAGGTCGCGAACAACTTGCGGTAGAAGCGTATGCCCAGGCACTTGAAGTGATTCCTCGAACTCTTGCCGAGAATGCTGGGCTTGATCCTATTGATGTTCTTGCTGCTTTACGTGCTGCTCATGAACAGGGTATGATTTGGGCTGGCGTGAATATTTTTACTGGTGAAGTCATGGATGCGTGGGCTGCTGGTGTTTTGGAACCGTTGAAGGTGAAGACACAGGCATTATCATCTGCGACACAGGTTGCGGAGATGATTTTGCGTATCGATGATGTGATTATGAATGCGCAGGCAGCGAAGATGACTCGACGTGGACCGTCAAGTGAAATGGATGGGATGTAGATAGATTTGATCTTGATTTAATTTTTTGTTTTCTATTCTGTCAAATACATTTCAATTCTCTCTCGACCTTTGCCTTTGTTGACTCTGACAAGTTTGAGTAGACCGATCTCACTGGTGTTTTTGACATGCGTGCCACCGCAGGGCATTTTCCAGCTTTTTTCTTTGATTTCCCACCACCAAAGATCGGGTTTATGTGGGTCGACGTAGCGTTGGATGTGGTGGTTTTCTTGGATGAATTTATTGGCCGCTTCTTCGATTTGCGGGAGAAGATCAGTAATGGGGGTATCGTAGCCAAAATCCATACGAGCTTTTTCAACTTGGACTTCGGAGCCATTGATCTTTACTTGTCCTAGTTTTTCGACAACGATGTAATAGACAACGTGTGCGGCGGAGTGGAGG
Organism: Candidatus Woesearchaeota archaeon; assembly: GCA_016188115.1. Taxonomy (NCBI): domain Archaea; kingdom Nanobdellati; phylum Candidatus Woesearchaeota; species Candidatus Woesearchaeota archaeon. The sequence goes on along the minus strand of JACPIK010000002.1, from coordinate 912,794 downwards.
CGACGTAGTTTTTCACGGCGAATGGGATCAATTTTGACTTCTACTTTGTCTCCTACGTTAAATGTTGGGGGATGTTCTAGCGTGTATTCAATATCTACAATATCTTCTTTGTCACCTTGTTTGACGGCTTCAAGAACTTTGAGGCCACCAATAGTTCCTTCGTCAGAAAGTTGTCCTCCAGAGAATGCATAGAAGATAGTTTGATTAAGTTTGACTTTGTTATCGTTGATTGCGGTTACGGTTGCAGTGCAATGAGTTTGGTAAGGGTCTGTCCAAAATAGCTTTGTAGTTGACATGATGTTATTTTGAGTGGAGTGAGTTTATATTTTATTACTGCCGGCATATGCTGAATTAGAGACCAATTCCATTTCCTACCATTTCCATGATTTTACTCTCTGCTTTGCGTAGATGTTCTTGGAAGGTGCTGCGTGGAATTTTGTTACGTTTTGCGAGTTCCTCTACAGAAATTTTACGTGGATGGTGATAATATCCTGAATCTCGGGCGAGCATGAATACTGCTTTTTGTTTTGGTGTTAGAGAGGGAAGTGCTTGATGGATGAAGAGTTGTGGGGTTTCGTTTTGGAGTTTGAGTAATTCTACTTTCATTTCCGTTTTGATTTTGTTGTAAAATGTAAGAAGACGATCACGTTCCCAAGATCCTAATTCCCAATATTCATAGCCTTTACTGGTAAAGACAGGATTGACAAAGAAGAGGGCAGGGTCATAATGGTTTGTGATGAAGTCGTTGCCTTCAATGAGTACGAAGATTTGGTCGCCGCGAATATCGATTTTTTTGACATGTTTATCTTTTTTGATGGCGGCGATAAGTTTCTTTTTTTCTTGTTCGCTGCCTTGCAGAAAGTCTACTCCTGTATGATACTTCTTGCCGTTCTTAGTGTATGAACTTAATGGGATACCAAATGTTGAAACATTGTATTTTGCTGTCTTTGGAGTTATCCAGCAGGTGTCATGTTTGATTTTGAATTTGGCAACCCACATTATGAATCCCTCTTGTTAGGAATGATATACGCAGGGGTACTAAAAGCAATAATTGTAATGATCGAAAAATGAGACATAGTTGATGTGAGCACGAAAAGCCTTTTAAACTTTCTTTTCTTTTGTGAGGATATGTTCGCGCGAAGAATTATTACATTTTTTCGTGTTCTTTCGTTGCCGTTGATTATAGTTCTCGTTTTAGCGCAAGCTCCTTCTGCTGTAGTGGGTGCTTTATTCGTGCTGGTTTTAGCATTATTAAGCGATCTTTTAGAGGGGGCACTTCATTATGCTCAACACCATGCTCGTTCGTTTTTTGCTCCGTTTGCTGACAAAGTGCTTGTAAGCGGGTTGTTGCTTTTTTTTACTCTCTTTGGTTCATTTTCTTGGTTCTTTCTCGTTTTTTTTATTATTCGTGATATTATTGTGAGCATTGTGCGCTGGCATGCAGGACGTGAAGATGTCCAAATACAAGGAGAATGGTATGGTCGAGCTCTTATATTTTCAGAGTATTTTATTGTGCTTTTTTTACTGATAGATGAATTTATTGCGTTGCATTCAGCGGGGTCACAAGGAATTTCTTTGTCATTGGTTGATTTTGGGTTGGTGACTGCTACTGCAATTAGTTTAGGTATTGCTGCTGTGAGTATTCTTCATTATATCTTCTCGTTTGGAAAAATTATTAGAGCTCGTCGACGTGAAGGAAAGCGTCTTGCTCATTCAATTCCTTTGGTTGTTTTTACGAATCAGAAGTCGCGTGGCTATAATAATACTTATCGCCGACGTCTCTTAAATGTCTTTGTTCGTAGACGTAAAGCGCAGATGATTTTTTTGCCATCTGAGGGAAATTTATTCAAAGTGGCATCGCAACGCTTTCGATCTGCAGATCATATTGTTATTGCAGGAGGAGATGGAACTTTTGAGAGCGCGTTAAATGACCCATTTTTTGCATCGAAGAGTATTGGTTTTTTTCCGTTAGGTGCGGGAAATGCGTTTTATTCTTATTTTTATAAGGGTAAACGCTTTGAGTATTTACGTTCTCGATTCCCATTTCGTGAAAAAACAATGGATGTCTTAGAAATTGAATGGGACAAGGGAAAACGTCAAACATTGTTTGTGGGTATTGGTATTGATGGAGAAGTCATTCGCCGTAGTTCTCCTCGCACAGCGTATGGTTTCTTAGATTATCTTAAAGGAAGTTTTTCTACTATTTTTCATGTGAAAGGGTCTTATCATTTTACTTGTACTGTTGATGGGGTGTCCCATTCTTGGAAAAAGTGCGTGAATATTATTATTGCTAAAATCCCCTATTATGGGTATGGTGTTCGGTCGCTACCTGGGCACGTTGATGCAGCAGATGGTATGGTTTATGGTACGGCGTGTGTTAATACACATTCTACCTTGTTTAACAAACCGTTGCGATTATGGTCGTTAGTACTGCCAATGTTTGGTTTTAACAAAGCTCCTCTTATTGCGTTGAAAGGTGAAGAAATAGTTCTTACAAGTTCTGAGCCATTCCCTTTTCAAGCAGGAGGAGAATTTATTGGATATACTAAGAAATTACGGGTGCGTGTTGTACGGCAGCAGAAAGTGCTGGTGGTATAGCTAGTCCGCAAACATTTTTAAAGAATCTTCAGATTTTTCATAATATTGACGGTCGTCGTATAACGGTTAGTATGTGGCTCTGTGGAAGCCATGGAGGGGGTTCAACTCCCCCCGACCGTCCCATTTTTTTTATTTATGCTTCTTGCCTCCCTTTTGTTCATACCATGCAGCGATAAAAGCTGCAATAGAAAATAGTACGGCAAATGAACAATAAATAGAGGGAAACATAATTCGCAGATCAGGTAGTAGAGTAATGAGAATAAATGCAGCTCCAAGACTCGTAATTAACGCAATAGATACGACTGTTTCTGCTACTTTTCTTTTACCAGAATGTTCTTGGTGTATGTGGGGGATTATAATTAGGCAGGGTATGATAACGTATGCTAAATAATAAGCCATGTATAAGACTGTCAAAACGGGGTGGGCCTGAATATTAAAAAAGAGAGATTGAACGACAACTAAAACAGTACTACAATATGCCTGTGAAACAAAATTGGGATAGGAAATAGCGATTAATGACAATATCGATGCCGGAAGATAATAAATAATTAGGTAGTCATTCTTTTTATGTGTGTATGCTAGAGTGAAGTGGAGTCCAAGTGGGGGGAGAAAAGTATAGGTAATAAATCCAATAATTGCCCAGAGTTGAGGGTTTTGAGAAGTACAGAGGAAATATTGGGTAAGTTGGTAGAACCCTAACAGAGCTATAAAGATAGAAGAGAATTTAGTAAGAGTCGTTCTACGAAAATAGGTAATCAGAAGGATTGCTACAATAAATTCAATAATGGCTATGGTCAGAGAGACGGCTGGCGCAAAACACATGTTTGAGATATTTTCTTAAGGGTTATAAATTAATTCTTTTGGTTGGGGTGGGCAAATCGATTGCTTTAAATACTTGTTTTTCATTCTCTAGGTTATGGTGATAGAGAATTTTCGTGAGATAATATCTCCTTTAGTTATGGTTTGTGCGGCTACATCTGCAATTAGCGGAATTATTGTTTTACAGAAATTATTTCATAATCGACTTAAAGAACTCTTTGATGATTCAAACTATTTTATTTTTCTCTTTATGGTGTTAGGGTATTCTTTGTATGCGTTAGGAGAAGTTTCTCTTTATTTGATGGAAAAGATTGAACATACTGATGCATCTATTGGTATGGCTGATATTTATTGGGCAGCAGGAGCAATATTGCTGGTTGTTTCTTATATTTCGTTAGTACATTCATTGCTTAAGAAAAATAAAGATTCATCTCTTCCTCTTAAGTTCTTTGGATTGGGAGTAGGTATTGTTGGGGTTGTTTCTTATTTTCTCTTTATGATCATTGCTCCAAGCGGAGCAGAGATTTCATTCTTTAGTTATTTTTATCCTTTTATTAGTTCAATTATTGTATCATTGGCGATGAGTAATCTCTTTTTTAGTCGTTATATTGGTGATTTTGCTCAACCGCTAATGTTCTTTTTTATTGCAAGTTGTGCAATTCTCGTAGGGGATGTTTTGTTTACGTTGACAACTGCGCAAGGAACGTATCTGGAAGGATCAATGGGTGCTATCACAGATTTGTTATATATGGCTGGGTATCTTCTGGCAGCAGGCGGGTTTTGGACGCTTCGTAAATCAATGCATGCATTGGCAGAGAAGTAAGTGTTGTTTCTTTTCAGTGATGATTAAGAAAGATTTAAATAGAAGTTGTACTTTTGTGTTAATATGAATAATCTCAATGGAGTTGATTGTCGTCATTGTTGACGATGTAATTTTTTCTAGTTCCAACTCTGTTGTTCAAATTGTTGAAGTGCAGCGTGATTTTTTTTCACGAATTCTTATTATTGTAGTATCGTTGTATAGTATTCATCATCTTTAGGCTTTATGCCCTTAGCATTGATTATTAGTTATTGCTTGTGGTAGTGTTAAAGGCTAGCACACGCGACTGTGATATTTCTTTTCTGCAGATCTCGCGAAGTGAGAGTTCGATTCTCTCCCACAGGCCTCAAAATGTGATAGATACAAAGTCGTCTGGACTTTAAACAGGGAAATAAACAAATATGGAACAAACAGAATTAAACTCAGGTGCAGGAGCTTTGGTACGGGAACGTGCTGGTTGTCGGCATTGAAAGAAATGATGATTCATTTCAGGTTTTGTCAACTATTGCAAGAGTAAGTGGTGCAACATATGATGCTCTTCCTGATCTTGTGAAAGGATGGAGAAAATTTAAAGGGGGATTTTCTCGTTTAAATGAACCTCTCAGTTCAGCTGAGGAATTAGCAATGGCTCAAAATTATCTTTCGCCAATGCTACGTTGTGCAAAACCAGATTCTATTGATCTTCGTAGATGGTTTATCAAATGTCTAAGCAATGATCAGACTGCATTTACTGGGTTTACTTCATTAGTTGATGTTGTTGAGTCTGATACTTTTGGTTATGATGGTGCGATAAGAATTCTACCTTCTGCTTCATTTGTTGAACCATTTGCTGTTGATAAAGCAAGCAATTTCGTTAAAGAGAGACTATTTGAGATAAAAGATCAATTAGATCAGCTTGACTCCACAAAAATTGGACAAATAGATTCTCTACTTAATGAGGCTCAGGCAATATGTCCAATATCAGAGAAAAGAGGTAAAGGCAAAAGTCCTTTGTTTTTTTATGGTGTGTCTGATAAACCTTTTCAACTGTCTGCACCTTTGTATGGGAGGTTAGTAAAAACTGCAAAAGCAGCGTATTCTGCATTGTGTCGCGCAACCGGTGAAGAAGGAAGGGTCGCATTCACTGGTTCAGTTGATATGATGCTTTTTGGTAATGACATCTACGTAATAGATATAGGATCTCCTGCGGTGGGGTATGTTGCGGATATTCTTTGTGCTAGTAAAGCGTTAGGTAGACAGCCAGACGTTGGAATTGAAAAGATTGTCTCAACATTTAACGATACTCTTAGAATTCCTCAAAGTCTAGTTTCTCAGGAATTAGGTTTTTTTAAGTTGGAGAGGGAGTACTTAATTTCACAACTAAGGAAAATGGGAGTCATAGTTGAACAAACAAATGGTCCATTCGATACTTCCTATGAAGTTATAATAAATGGAAAAGGTTTTCCTACTCCCACTTTTGATTACCTTAGTCGAAACCAAATTTTGCGAAATAGAATTCTTGAAAATGATGAGCAACTTTCTAGTTATGGTGCAAGAATTCCAAGTAGTAGGGTATTGATTCCAGATGATTTTTCTTTGGCAAGATTCTATGAACAATCTCAATTGGGAGATAGAGATTATGGTTTATTAGTTAAGAAGAAAGTTTTTTTCAAAGAGTATGAGACTGGGAGTAGTTATTTCAAACCGCTTATTGTTCCTGTTTTTGGTCGTGAAATGAGGATAGATAGTCAAAAAAGCAATCTCTTTGAACAATTCGTTCCAAGTCTTCTGGATATCGATGTTTTAGGTGATAAAAAAGGTAAGCGATGTTATGAAATTCGAATGTATTTTGTAGGCGGTGAGATAAGATGATAAAATGTGTCATTTTTGATTTTAATCGGACGTTGTACTGTCCTGAAAAAGGGGTGATTATAGATGGAGCTTTAGATTTGCTTTCAGATACAACTCGATTAGGAATTAAACTTGCTTTGGTTAGTGCTGGAAATACTAATTTTGAAAATTTTAAAAATAAATCTTTTTTTTCTTTTTTTAGTATTGTTAAATTTGTCAAGCAAAAAGATACTTTGGTATTTGAAGAAACATTGCGAGATTTGGGTTTTTCATCTAGTGAAGTGGTAGTGGTGGGGGATAGAATTCAATCTGAAATCGCAGCTGCGAACGCTTTAGGGATAAAGACTATTTGGTATCAACAAGGAAAATATAGTCGGGAGTTTCCTCGCAGCGAAAGTGAAAAACCTACTTGGGTTGTTGAAAAATTGTATTTAGTGTTTGAAATATTAAAAAAAATTAATCAACCAGAAATAACTAATTCTGGTTAAATTAGGTAGAAAGGAATATAAACATTTAATGAGGTAACTATACCATGGATATGCAACTTGCTAAAGGCGTGCGCGATGTGGCGCCGGCTGAAAAAATTGTGAAAAATAAAGTACTCGAATCTATGCAGCGAATCTTTGAACTCTATGGTTTTATGCCACTTGAGACGCCAATAATGGAACGGTTTGAAACATTAGCGGCGAAAGGGGGAGCAGAAGAAGGAAGCGATTGTTTGAAGGAGACGTTTCAACTTACGGATCAGGGGAGTCGGAAATTAGGATTACGATTTGAATTGACAACTTCATTAGCACGGTATGTGGCGATGGACCCAACATTAAAATTGCCATTTAAGCGATATGAAATGGGTCCAGTATTTCGTGATGGACCAATCAAATTAGGTCGCTATCGGGAATTTTGGCAATGTGATATTGATACGATAGGTTCAAGTTCAATGCTTGCCGATGCCGAGATTGTGGCAATGGTCAAAGCGTTCTTTGATGTATGGGGGCTGGATATTGTTCTTAAAATCAACAATCGTAAACTGCTTAATGGGATATTAGAACAAGCTGGTATTAAAGATGTTAAAGAAGCATTAATTTCTATTGACAAATTAGATAAGATTGGTGTCAAAGGTGTGAGTGATGAACTTATTGGGCGTGGTTACACCAAAAAACAAGTTGAAGGGTTGTTTATATTTTTGAAACCTGGTTTGACTCTTGATGAGATTGCACCACTTATAACAAGTGCTGAAGGTAAGCAAGGTCTTGCTGAGCTTCAGGAAGTATTTGGCTATCTTGATGATTTGAAGATCGATTGCTATCAACTTGATATCTCGCTTGCGCGCGGGCAAGCATATTACACAGGCACTCTTTTTGAGCCGTATCTTGTTGATCCAAAAGAAGGCGAACCAAAATGTTCTCTTGCTGGCGGCGGTCGCTATGATAATATGATTGGTAAGTTTGCCGGCGGCGGTCGTATCATTCCTGCAGTGGGTATCTCATTTGGTATTGAGCCGATTATGGATGTGCTGCGTAGTCGGGGGAAAGTAGGTAATATTACTTTGACAAAAGTGTATGTGGTACCGATTAATACTGCCCAAGCATCATTTGGTATTGTACAGGAGTTGCGTAATGCAGGTGTTGCTGCTGATATTGCTCTGGGTAAGAAAGGTGTAAGTAAGCACTTTGAGTACGCCAATGCGTTGGGAATTCCCTATGTGGTAATTGTTGGTGAAGATGAGCTGAAGCAGAAGAAAGTAATGTTGCGTAACATGACAGACGGAACCGAGCAGCTGTTGGCTCTTAAGGACGTTGTTAAGAAGTTGAAATAAAGGCTACTATGAAACCAATTGTCTTGAAGGGAATCGGTATTTTTTTTATGATTTTAGTTTTGGCAGCGATGGTGCTATTTGCGCTAGGTAGAATTCCAGTTTTAACGTTTTGGATTGTATTGATATTGTGCGGATTGGTGGCGTTTGTTGGGCTGCCATGGTTGAAAAAACGGTTGGTTCAAGAATAAGACGTAAGAGAGACTTTTTTCCTCTACCTTTATTAAGTTCTTTTGTACTTTAGGAAAGATGGGTACTCTTAGCACGTTTCTTGATATTGCTTTACATATTGACAAATATCTTGGCGCGATTATTTCCCAGTATGGTGGCTGGACGTATGGGTTGCTCTTTTTAATTATCTTTGCTGAGACGGGATTTGTTTTTACTCCATTTTTACCGGGTGATTCGTTATTGTTTGCTGTTGGTGCGTTTGCAGCACAAGACTATTTGAACATCTTTTGGATCTTCTTGTTACTTGCTTTGGCAGCTATCCTAGGTGATAGTGTGAATTATTGGATGGGTCGGCACATTGGTGAAAAGCTGTTGGCTAAGAGTAGGTTCATTAAACCAGGATATATGGAGAGAACAAAGTTATTTTATGAAAAGCATGGTAAGAAAACGATTATCCTTGCTCGGTTTATTCCAGTCGTACGTACATTTGCACCATTCGTGGCGGGTATTGGAAAGATGGAATATTTAACATTTATTTTGTATAATATCCTTGGGGGAATTATTTGGGTAGGGTTATTTGTGTGGGGTGGTTATTTCTTTGGTAATATTCCAATTGTTCAAGAACACTTCGGGGCATTCATTATTGGGATCATTCTGTTGTCGTTTATACCCCTAATTGTGGAAGTGGTAAAACATTATAAGAATAAAAAGAAGGAATAGTTTTATGAATGGTGTAATTACGCAATAAACAGGTTCTACATTACTCCTTTCAATAAATTTCCCACAGTTGTCGGGCCTTTAAATTTGTCTGTCTTGGGTCTCTTGCCGTCTAAAAATTGTTTGTAGATGGAGGTAATTTCGAAGACGTCATGGTTGAGATCGAGGAAGAGTTGGGTGATGCCTGCGTTGAGAATCTCTGGGGTGTATTGCAAGATGCCAATTTCTTTAGAATATAACATTTCGGTGGCATGAGAGCCAGTGTGGCGTAAGGCAAATGAATAATTTTTGTGATCGGTGAGTTTACGTTCTGACATTTCTTCACGAAAGGTCATGACAACAGGAAAGCCGTGGGTGAAGTAGAGGAGTTTATCTTTTTGTGAGAAAGCGGCGAGTTCATCTTTATTTAATTCGATGGAGGCAATGGCAGGTATGTTATAGAATGAAAGTTGATTATCATTAAAGATGTTCATTTGGTATCCTAAGATTTTTTTGCCTTTGAAGGCAGAATTGAGGAAGGCATAGTTATTGACCAAAAGGCCGTCGTACTTGAGTGTCGCGAGACGTTTCTGGATCTCTTCTACATCTTCATTGGTTGCGACCATTGGTGTGACAAGATAGAATTGTGCTTTTCCTTTGCAGAGTGCTGATGCTTTAGCTGCATCTGGGGCATACACGTCGTAATAAATATATTCTGCTCCGGCTCGCAGAGCTTGTTCGACGTCGCTACAATTATAGACTCGCACATGGAGTACTTTGGTTGTTGATGCGTTTTTTGGGAATACGAGTGGTTCAACTTTGATAAGGGGGCGTTGGGGTGGCGCGAGTTGAGTAAGCATATGTTCATCAAGTTGCTTGCGCAAGTTGGTCAGAATACTTTTAGGGATAAATGAGGTATCAGTTGTGACATCGATGTGTTCTAATTCAAAAATACTGCTTTCGTATTTGCGCATCTCTGTTTCTAATTCTTCTTTGGTAAGGGGATGTTTAAGTGCTTTAGTCGCTTTGATCGTTTGTTGAGGGTGAATTATTTTATTTTGAATTTTAATAGTTATTTCTGGTTCTTGGTCTTGTTTGATTTTCATTGAAATAGAGAACGGAATTTTATGAACTGGTCCACGCAGATCTTCGCCTTCGTGTTTGAATGTGAGGAATACTTTCGCGCCGTTGATAAAACCAAGTAAATTAAGACGAATAACATCTCCCTTTTGCGCGTTAGCTATTTGTGTTGATCCCCGATATATCTCTCTGACAAAATCACCACTGTTTTCCCCATCTTTGACGAACGCGATGCCATCATGAACTTTTATATCTTCTAGTAATCGTAGATTGTTATTGATGATGGTTCCGATATAAATCCCTCTTTTTGTAGGAATAAGGGGATCAATGATGCTTTTTTCGTTATTGAAGTATCCTGTGGTAAATTCACGGTTAAATGTTAATTTAAGATCGGTGATGGTTTTCTCTGTGATGGGTTCAAGTGTTTTCTTTTTGAGGGCATCGAGTTGCTTGCGATAATATCGTGTGGTTGTAGCAACGTATTCTGCCGGTTTCATGCGTCCTTCAATCTTGAGGGTGTGGATACCACTATTAGCAAGATCTTTGACAGATTTGATGAGACAGAGATCTTTTGCTGAGATAAGATAATTATTCCCGTTGTAGGGTTTGCGACAGGCACTGGCGCAGAGTCCTCGGTTACCAGAGCGTTTGCCGATTAAAGATGAGATGAGGCATTGACCGGAATAAGAGCTACAAAGATGTCCATGCACAAATGTTTCAAGTGGAACTGTGGTGTGGTCATGGATGTTTTTGATTTGTTCTTTGGTGAGTTCTCGCGCTAATACGACCACATCTGTATATGGTTCCCAGAATTGGACGGAAGGTGTGTTCATGATCGTGGCTTGTGTTGAGGCATGAACTTTGAGTTGTGGAAAGTGTTTTTTGATGATGGGGGCAAATGTAAGATCTTGCAAAATAACGGCATCTGCGCCAGCTTGGTAGATCGTGCTTAGTTGATTGAGAAAGGGAGTTATCTCATTATTTTTGATGAGGGTATTAAGTGTGATATAGACTTCGACATGATGAATGTGGGCGTATTGAATTGCTTTGATGAGTTCTTCTTTACCAAAATTTCCTGCGAGACGTCGCGCGTTGAAGAGTTTAGTTCCTAGATAGACAGCGTCAGCACCATTTTGTACAGCAGCGATTAATGTGTCCCAGCCGCCTACGGGTGAGAGAAGTTTTGGGATAGGGTTGGTTTGTGAGGTCTGAATTGGAGAGGTATGCATGTAGGGTCTTGAGAATATGGGTAGTTTAAGAAGATTTCTGGATATTTTTTACCATTCATCTTCTTCGTGTCGAGTATACACGGTCGTTTTCTTGCCAACAATCATGGAATGTTCAAACTGGCTGACCATGCCTCCCGAAATTTCCGCTAAAGGGGGATAGGCAGTGATGGTTTTTGTTTGCAATAAATCACGAATACCAAAAGCGGCTGCACCTTTGCCATATTTACGACTGATCCAGCGTGTGGTGAATGGTAAACTGTTGCGATCTTTCATGTCGTCAATAATTTTTCGGGCATTGGGAGAACGAGCAGCGGCATTTTTTTTCATCATGAAAATTGTCGCTTGACCTTTTTCTTTGATTAAGCCATCACCTGGGGTGACGAATGGTTCAATGGCAATTTGCCACCCTTCTTGTAATACTGTTTTTTCTTTGTTATTAAAACTGGGAATAGAAACACCACCATGAACTTGATATTGATTCAAAGTATGGCCACACAAATTGCGTACGGTAGTGAAACCCAATGCTTGCGCTTCAGACATTTGCGCTTCACCAAGCTCACCTAATGTTCTTCCTGGTTCTACGAGTTTGACGGCTGATCTGAGAGCATTTTGCGCTGCTTTAATGAGATCTGTATGTTCTTTGCTTTTACCTACTTCAATTGTCATGGCGTTGTCAGCAATGTAGCCATCAACGTGCGTGCCGATATCTACTTTAATGAGTTGGCCTTCTTGTGAAACAGATGTATCATCTTCAAGAGGGCAGAAATGAGCTGCAGTGTCGTTGACTGCCATTTGCGCCCAAGCGATTCCGGCGCCTAATTCTTCAATACGTTTTTCACAGTAATCCATGACTTCTAGGTAGGAAGTGCCTGGTTTTTGGAGTTTGAGTGCACCTTCTCTGCGGACTTGGGCAGCAACTTTGCCGGCTTTGAGTATCTTTTGGATGGTTTGATCGTCCATGGCGTTGATGAGAGTAGGGTGGTTTAAAAGATTATTGGGTGGGGATAAGTTATAATTTTATTTTTTCTAGCAGACGTATGATCGGTTTGTTTAGTTTAAGCATGAGTATTTAGCTGAAGGATGGGTACAGTTTGTACATACCCTTTTAATCATTCAAGAATTACATCTCTAACATTTTCTTGAAGTCTTCAACCATTTCCACCGGTTCTGGATTAATCCCATATTCTTGGGCGAGATAATATGTGACGTAGTCGATGAAGTAGTAGGCGTTGATGATTTCAGCGAAGGTGCTGTTGCCTTGCATGGGGATGATTTTTCCAGTGAGATTTTTTTCTTTCATTAATTTCAGGAAGATGTCCATACGTTGATAATTACGGGAATTGGTGAATTTTGATTTGAAGATGATGAAGTATGGTTTCATGAGTAATTTGGTAAAACCGACCATTTCGTTGTGGTTGAGTTCGGGGAAATAGTTGTGAAAGGATTGGATTTTTGAATTTTCATTAAATTTTATTTTGGCAACTCTACCCAGAGAGGTATTATTCTCTGTTGTGTAGATGATGGGAACAAGGTCAATTAATTCTTTTGCGAGGTGTTGTGCGGCAGCTTCATCAAGATGAGTGTTAAGTTCGTTGGCGATAGTGAGAAGTTCCTGTTCTTTGTTGGAAATGATGTTGCAATTTTCGAGTACTTTGATCAGTGCGCCAATAAAATATCCCGTTGAGAGGCGTGGTTGTGTTCCGGTTGGAAAAATAATATAGGGGGTGTTGTGTTTTTGTGCGTGTTCTCTGAGTTTTCCTCCGGATGTGAGAATGAGATGGGGATAGTGATGTTGCTTGATGAGATTAAGTGCAGAGAGTGTTTCTTCTGTATTTCCGGAATGAGAACACACTATGAATAATGTGTTGTTATCAACGCCGGCGGGGAGTCCATATGAACGCCATGGTTCGATTTTTACTTTATTGGTTGGATCACTGTTGAGGTAGTCGTTAAGTAATTCTGCATAGAATGAGCTGCCACCCATACCACACAAAACGATGCGGTTAAAGTTGCCAGCAAGTTTGACGTGAGTTGCTAACTGTATACCTATCTTAAATTGTTCATGGAACTGCTTTATATCGTTGTAATATTTTTGGTTGATCATCATAAACCCTATTTTTTTGTGAGGTTATAAAAGATAATTTTCTTTTTTCTCTTATTGGAAAAATTTTTGAACTTCGTTTTGTAATACTGCGTTGGTTGCAATTGCAGAGGTTGTCTTTCTGGTGATAGGATTCCCTTTAATATCTGTTACTTTTCCTCCTGCTTCTTGAATAATGCACACGAATGGAGCCACGTCCCAAATCTTGAATTCTGGTTCAACAACGATATCGACTTTTCCTTGCGCAAGGAGATGATAATTGTATATATCTCCAAAAGCACGATCTCGATTGGTGTGCGCAATAATGTTATTAAGATTTTCAAGAATGCCAGTATTGAGAAAATGTTTTGCTCCTCCATGACATAACGTGGCACTGGTTAGATTTGCAATAGTACTTACCTGCACTTTTTTACCATTGAGAAATGCACCTTTGCCTTTTTGCGCATAGAGACATTCATGTAATGCAGGAGCAAGTGAGACGCCTAGAATGATCTCTTCGTCTTTCATGAGAGCTATAAGAATCCCAAAGATGGGAATCCCTCGAGTGAAATTCTTCGTTCCATCAATGGGATCGATGATCCAAGTGTATTGTGCTTCTTGATTATGCTCTCCCTCTTCTTCGCCAAGAAAGCCATGATCGGGAAATGCGGCGTGTATTGTTTCTTTAATGATTCTTTCCGACTCGCGATCGGCGATGGTGACTGGCGTGTTATCATGCTTTGTTTCAATTGCAAGAGTAGGGTGTTCATAATATTGTAAAACTACTTTTTCTGCTTTTTTTGCAGCATCCAATGCTACGTGAAGGCATTTTGTTTCGAAGTCCATGGTTAATGATCTGCGAGTGTACCTCCAATGAGATTTTTGAGTTCTGCTAATTTTGCATCAACTAAATCTTTCTGTGTTGCCTCGATATTAAGACGTAATAATGGCTGGGTGTTTGAGCCTCGTACACTGCAACGCCAATCTTGATAGGCAATATCAACTCCATCAGTGTAATCAATAGTCGCGTCATGGTACTTTGTCTCTAATGCTTTGAGTATTTCTGGTTGATTTTGAACGATAAAATTAATTTCTCCACTAATGAAATATTGTGTAAAGAAGGGATCGACGGCTTTGCTTAGTGTTCCATATTCTTCAATTATTTTGAGAACATGAAGGATTGTGAGCATGGTACTTTCGGCGTAGTTGTTTTGTTTGTAGAAAATATGTCCGCTGCATTCGGCGCTAAAGAGTGATTCAACACGGCGCATGGCATCTTTGATTAAAGTATGTCCCACTTTTACTTTATGGGCTGTGGCGCGATGTGCTGCAATAACTTTTCTGGTTGCTTTATAATAACGTGGATCATGGACAATGTGTTCTTGATGTGGGTTTGGTGATTGTTTAAGCATGTGGTTTGTGAGCAGCGCGGCAAGATAATATCCTGGGATGTAGCGTCCTTTTTCATCGATAAAAAAGACTCGGTCGCTATCTCCATCAAGACAGACTCCCAAATCTGCTTTTTGTTCCTTAACTCTTTGCTGACAATCTAACGTGTTTTTTTCTTGAGAGGGGTCTGCGAGATGATTGGGAAAACTTCCATCTAATGTCCAACATTGGTGAATGATGTTTAGATTTAAAGAGGAAATTGTGTTGTCTACTAAAACTGATCCTACTCCATTGCCTGCGTCAATAACAAGGTTATACCTTTTTGAGAAAGAGGTTTTAGAAGCAAGAGAAAAAACATGGCGTTTATAGCCTTCCCATGCATCATATTTCGTGAGTGAGCCGTGCTTAATTTCATTAGAGATAATTGGTTGCGATGCTGCAATATCACGTACTCGATCAAGACCGCTGTTTAAACCGACACATACAGCGTTGGGAAGAACAACTTTGATGCCATTATCTTTTCCTTCATTATGTGATGCTGTGATCATTAATGCGAGATCAACATTAGGCACATATGAACTCACATAGTAGACTAACTCTGTTGCGCAGAGTCCTAGATCAATTACATTGATTCCACGTTCACGAAATGCGTTGGTTAATTGCTTGAATATTTCTGGACTGGAGAAACGCATGTCGTAACCGATAGCAACATTTTTCGGTTTGAAGTGTGTGGCGAAGGCGTGAGCAAGATGATATACTCCTTCACTATCCCACTCTTTATTCCATTCACCACGAATATCGTAGGCTTTAAAGATTGATGGTTTGAGGATCATGGTTGTTGACTCTTTTTTGTGGTATTGATTCAGTTGAGTAGCATCTCTCGGACTTTTTGCTATTTTCTTGCAGCAACGGTCACGCCCCGCAGGGGGCACAAGAAATGAAGCAACAACTTCATTTCTGTGCAGAAATACGATGTTCCTCGTATTTCTTGCAACCCCCTGACCTCTTCTCTAATTTTCTTACTTAAGCCTCGCCCTTGTGATGCTACTCAAGTAAAATGAACTCTCTCCTAATTAGGTACGAAATTATTTGCTGCATTCGTATATTTCTCTAAAGTGTCGGTGGGATACCATTGCCCTTGGTGATGGAATGCATAAACTTCTCCACTGGGCGCAACTTTTTCAAAGCAATCTCGTTCGATAGAGGATTTTCCTTTTGGTAAAATAGAAAGAACTGATGGTTCGATGATATATGCGCCGGCGTTGTTGAGATTTGTTGGTGCTTCTTCGCGTTTTGGTTTTTCGATGAATTGGACAAGACGTTCGCCTTCTAATTTAGCAATACCATATTGAGTTACGTCTTCTACTGGATAAAGTGCGATGGTAATTTTTGCGTTGTTTTTGTTATGTAGGTTGATCATTTCTTTGTAGTTGAAATCACCGAGATTATCTCCATTAAGAACAATGAATGGTTTGGTGATGTGTTCTGCTGCTTTTTGAATCGCACCGCCTGTTCCCAATGGTTCTTCTTCAATGCAATATGAAATGTTAACTCCAAGGTGTTTTCCATCTTTGAAATGCTCTTGAATTTGCTCCGCTTTATATCCAATGGAGAGAATGATATTGTTGACGCTGTGTTTTTTGAGATTATTGACAATATGTTCAACAATGGCTTTGCCATAAATGGGAAGAAGCGGTTTTGGTGTTGCGTCGGTTAATGGGCGTAGACGAGTTCCTAAACCACCTGCGAGAATAATAGCTGTATCAACCACGGTTTGTTTTGGGTAGAGATGGTTTTAAAAGGTTGTGGAAGAAGAGATCTTGGGGCTAGGCAAGAGCTCTTAAGAGAATTGTTTCTAATTCTGTTTTAATTTTCCTTGAATTTTTCCCATTTGTTAGTATTATTACTTCTCCTCGTACTTCAAGTGCAGCGATGACTTCCATGAGCTTTAGTGTTAATTTTTCTGCAAATTCTTCATGGTTTTTTGCACTAAACTCCTCTTTATTTTTTCTGAGAACTGACATTATTGAAGCTTTTGGTTTAGCTTTAACTTTGTGTTGATCTAGCCAGTAACCAATTCCTATTTCTGCATCGATGTACTTTTTTTCTGCTGACTTATTAAGACCAAAAATGAATTCTGCAATTCTCATACTTAATTTGATCTTTTTCTCATTTAAAATACTTTGGTGCACCTGCGGAGTAGCAGAATGGGGAAGGTAACATTAATAAGTGTGAAAATTATTTCTTCTTTATGGCACATGAACACCGTACTCCTATTGCTGCATTATCATATGTTTTGATTGGAATTATTTGGTATTTTGTCGATGAAGAGGCCAAGAAGGACCAATTTGTGCGATTCCATGTGCATCAAGGTGTTGTGTTTTTGATTGCTGCGGTTGTCTGGGGTATTCTCTTGCAAATTGTGCTAGGCGTATTAGGTCTTGTTTTTGGTTGGATTTTTGGGATTGGCGCATTAATTTTGCTTCTCGTTGGTTTGCTGAGCTATGTTCCTCTCATTTTCTTGATTATTGGTATTATTAACGTCTTGAACGGCAAAGAAAGAGAGCTGCCATTGATCGGGCATTGGGCAAGAAGATTTAGGTTCTAGGGTCTTTTTTACAGAAATCTTTATAAATAAGTGGCTGGTCTAGCATTTTGGACGGCCAGAGGAGCAGGGTTCCACCGGATCCCGTTTCGATCTCCGAAGTTAAGACTGCATCCGTATCGGGTTGTACTGCATTACGTGGGAACCCCGGTAAGCTGTCCTCCTTTTTTCTTAGGTGATTATTTTGTTTACGAAAAAAATTGATTTCATTTCTTCTTAATGAGTAAATCCGTTTTGCATAATCCTTTTAAATGCAAATTAAGATGTTTCTTCTATGAACGCAATCATTCTCGCTGCAGGGTATGCTACTCGTCTAGGTGCACTTACTGCCAATACTGCCAAGCCACTCTTACCTGTGGCAGGAAAACCAATTATTGAACATATTGTTGAAAAGATCCTGATATGTCCCAAGGTTGATACCATTACTGTTGTGACAAATGATCGTTTCTATGGTGACTTTGTTTCTTGGGCAGCAGGTTTTGGTAATAAGCATATTCAAATCTGTAATGATGGTACTAATACTGTTCAAAATCGACTTGGTCCCATTGGCGATATGGCATTTGTCGTTGAAAAGAATAAATTGGATGATGATTTACTTATTGTGGGAGGAGATAACCTCTTTGATGAAGATCTACGCGATTTTATCACATTTTTTGAGCAACATGGTTCGTCAATTATGTTGCATGATGTTAAATCTCTTGATGTAGCACGTCAATTAGGAATTGTGACACTTGATGATCAATTTCGTATCGTAAAATTTGAAGAAAAACCGCAGCACCCTACCTCTACTCTTGCATCAACTTTAATTTATGCAATTCGACGTCAAGATGTTTTGTACATTCACAAAGCACTTGCCGAAGGGTTTGCGGATCGTTCTGGTGATTTTGTCAAATATCTCTCGGAACGCGTGCCCGTTTTTGGTAAGCATCTTACGGGTTCTTGGTTTGATATTGGTAGTGCTGAACAACTTGAACAAGCTAGTCGCAAAGTCATGAACAATAATATCACTGTTTTTGGTACTGGCTATGTTGGATTAGTTACTGGTGCAAGTTTAGCGGCAATGGGTCATAAAGTGTTATGTTATGATATTGATGCAAATAAAATTCAACGTATTGAACTCGACGAGATTCCATTCTACGAACCGGGATTAAAAGATTTAGTTCATAAAGGAAGAGAAAAAGGTACTCTGCGTTTCACAACTGATCTTATTGAGGCAGTTTCGTTTGGCGGTGTTATCTTTAATTGTGTTGGTACTCCAAGTAAAGACGATGGTGGGGCTGATTTGCAATATGTTTTTGCAGTTGCACGTAATGTGGCACAGCATGCCCAGGGGTACAAAGTTTTGATCAATAAGAGTACCGTTCCTCCAGGAACGGCGGCAGCATGTATGTCACTAATTCGCGGCGTTAATCCTGCTGCTCAAGTTGATGTGGTATCAAATCCTGAGTTTCTTAAAGAAGGAAGTGCAGTTCATGACTTTTCTCATCCAGATAAAATTGTCATTGGTACGCCAAGCATTAAAGCAGCACAAATTGTTCGACGCGTCTACATGGGTCGTGTACGTGCATACATTCCCGTCATTGAAACAGACTGGGCAACAGCGGAGATGATCAAGTACGCAAATAATTCATTTCTTGCAACCAAAATTAGCTTCATTAATGAGATTGCTAATATCTGTGATCGTACTGGTGCCGATGTGAAGCTCGTTGCGCAAGCGATGGGACTCGATTATCGAATTAGTCCTAAGTTTCTTAATCCTGGTGTAGGGTATGGTGGAAGTTGTTTTCCAAAGGATGTAAAAGCATTAGCGTATACTGCACGACAAAAAAATCTCGATCCAGTTTTGCTTGATGCTGTTCATACTCTTAACGAGAACCAAAAACATGTTCTTATTGCGAAAGTTGTAGAACGGTTTGGTAAATCACTTGAAGGGCACACTTTTAGTGTTTGGGGATTGTCGTTTAAACCTAAAACCAGCGATATGCGTGATGCACCATCGTTAGTCATCATTGATGATCTATTATCATTGGGTGCTCGGGTTGTAGTTTATGATCCTATAGCAATGCATGAAACAAAGATGATTATGGGTGATAAGATAGTTTATGCTCACTCTGCTGAAGATTGTGTCATCGGAAGTAGTGGTATTCTGCTTGTTACCGAATGGGATGAATTCTGGACGATGCGTTTTGATGAAATTGGCAAAAAGATGAAACACCAAGTGCTCTTTGATGGACGTAATATTTATGAGCCAGAATTAGTGCGTGAGGATGGTTTTGAGTATTATGGTATCGGAAGAAAATGAATATAATAATGAATTTAATTAGATTCTTTAGAGGATTTACTTTATGAATATTCTTATTACTGGTGCAGCAGGATTTATTGGCAGTCACTTGGCTCGCGCATTGATTCGTCGAGGTCATAATGTAATTGGCATTGATAATTTTAATTTCTACTACGACCGACGTTGTAAAGAGTGGAATGTTAATCTGACCGATTTGTGCGCTAAACATGAACCGCGTTTTCCTATTACGGGAGAAAGTAAAGAGTTAAACGAAGTTTCATTTTTGTTAGAGAGTTATGATGTGGTAGATTTACTTAAACGTGGTTCGTTTACATTTTACGAAGGAGATATTACTAATCCAGCATTTATTGAAACTGTTTTTTCTTTGCAGCAATTCGATGTTGTGATTCATCTTGCAGCAATGGCAGGAGTTCCCTATTCCTCTAAGATGCCGGCGTTGTATACGGCAGTAAATATTGATGGGACTTCACTTTTACTTGAGGCAGTTAGGCGACATCGCGTTGCTAAATTTGTTTTTGGATCGTCATCTTCAGTCTATGGAAATCGAGAACGAGAGCAGGTAGATGAAAAAGATGCGTTAACTCCTGTTTCAGTGTATGGAGCAACAAAAGTTGCCGGAGAAATGTTGTGTCGAAGTTATGCTTTAACTTTTGGTATTCAGACGGTGATCATTCGCATTTTTGGACCAATCTATGGTCCGTTACAGCGTCCACATGGCATGGTGCAACAGCGTCTAATTAATTATGCTTTTAATAATAAAGAGTTTCAAGTGTATGGTCGCAATGGATTAGATACAGCTAAAGATTCAACCTACATTGATGATGAAGTAGATGGATTTTTACGTGCGATAGAGTATCATGGTCCATTTGATGTGTTTAATATTGGTACAGCGCATCCTCATCCACTGCGTGATTGGATTTCTATCGTGCAAGAGATCTGCGGAAAGACAATTGCCGTGCGTAGTGTGGATAAAGATGAAACAGATGTGATTGCTAATGCTAACATTACCAAAGCTCAACGGTTGTTAGGATATGCACCACGTTTTAATCCCCGCGAGGGAATTCGACGGCAAATAGAAGTGTTTAAGATGATGCCAAAGTGGTATCAAGAGTTGAAAGAAGTATAAAGTAGTGAAGTTTAAATAAAACTATGGTGAGTGATATTCGTGGCAAAACAAGAACTCGTTACAACATGGGAAAAATGGACTGGTCTTACTGAATATACTAAAGATTATCATATTACAAAGAAGCGTAAAAAACTATTCTTGGAATTTTTGAAAACGCAGCCAAAAGGTGCGCGCGTTTTAGATATCGGCTGTTATGTTGGTGATGTGGTTAATGAATTTCATTCTCTTGGGTTTGATGCGTATGGTGTTGATATTGTTGCAGAAAGTATTGCACAAGCCAAGAAAAATTATCCTTACTCTACATTCAAAGTTGCTGATCTAAACGAAGGCGTACTACCTTTTGAAGATGGTTTTTTTGATGTCATTTGGGCGGGCGATATTATCGAACATATTTACAATACGATTAATCTTTTTTCACAGTTTAATAGGGTGTTAAAGAAGGGTGGTTATTTGGTATGTTCAACCCCTTACCATGGAAAGTTGAAGCTGATTGCTGTGGCGTTAGTGGATGCAAAACGCCATTTCCATCCTGAACATCCTCACGTTCGCTATTATACTGATAAAAGTTTACGAGCAATTTTAGAGAAGTATGGATTTGATGTTGAATCTGAGAAGTATTTGGGAAGGGTACCAATGTTATCGAATAACATGTTTTTTGTGTCGAAGAAGGCAAGGGAATTGGATTGGTCGAAGGTGCCAAAGACGTTTCATTGAGACAAATAGACATAATATATTAAGAGGATTAGCAAAATAATTTATGACTTTTATACTATGATTATACGTAATGTCTTTTTTTATGAACTTGGACAGGTTGCGAACTTAGAACGGGTTATCGAAGGGGAACATGCTGCTTCTTTAGTTACATTATGCTCACGTTTTCGAATGCACCCGTCCGGTTTTTATGTTGCAAGAGAAGAGGGAAGAACAGTGGGGTATATTGAATCTTGCCGTTGGGATAGAACTGATTTTGAACGATTTGACGAGATTGAAAATTTTCCGGCTAATCATAATCCTACTAGCAAAACGTCTTATGTTATTTTTGTTGGGGTAGATCCTGCGTATCGTCGACGGGGGATAGGGTCGGCGTTAGTGAGAACTATTCAGCGAGATGCTCAAAGGGAGGGGTTAGAGGGAGTTCAATTAGTGGCCAAAAATGGTTTAGTTGATTTTTATGTTCGTCTAGGGTTTGAAGTAGTACGACCGATGCCTGATTTCTTACCGTATGTTACAGGGACATTGATGGTGTACGATGCAAAACATACCATTAAGAATTTTTAAGAAATTAATTATTTATTTTAACAAATTTAACTTGTTTTTTCCGAACTCTTCTACATGCTCAACCATCCATTTGGTCACATCTACACAATAATCTAGCATCTTCTGTCGCTTAGGGTCGAATTCTTTACGAATAGACTCGCTACTGTGTCTGGCAAATTCTAATGCTTTTGCTAATGCTTCTTGCTGGTTGGTATAGTTGTAGACTAAGCCGAAAAGTTTCTCTTGTTCGTTGGTATAACCGCGTTTGGTGTTGGCAAGATAAATTGAAGGAACTCCTAAACAGGCAGCATCAGATGCGACACTGGCACTTTCTCCAATGTAGAGATGTGCAAAGGCGACGACGTCGCTAAGATGATGTGGTGGTATGGGAAGGACGTATTTTTCAAGTTCAGCGGGTAGCTTGAGGCTCTTTTCAGCACTGATCACTACTTTGCCGTATTTTGAAAGTTTTTCTACAAATGCAGTTTTATCGGCAAAGCCTTTAGCACCTACGTCGTGACTGGATTGCCAGGAAACAAAGCGGAGAAGGAAATATTTCTCTTTTGGATCAAGACCAAGAGATTTGATATGGTTAGGATTTGGAGTAAAATAATTTGGATGAAGATAGGCTAATTCATGGTATCCATGATAAGTGATGTGATGTTTTGGGACTTTTTGTTCGTAAGAAGTGGAAGTGATGTATTCATCGCAGAGACGGTACACAAAGCTGTTGGTGAGTCCAGCGGTTTCGTTGTTATAGAAAACAAGGACGGGAATTTTGTTGAGTGATCCTACTATGGAGATAGATGGACCCATGACGCCTAGAAGCAAATCTGGTTTCTCTTGTTTAACAATTTGGTTTAATTTTTTGGTGCGGTGGAGAAGTTCAAGACCAAGATTAAGAAAACCTTTTTTGAGGGTGCTAAGGGATGTATACTTAATGTGATAGGAATCAAGAAGATTTGTGGCTACGTCTTTTTCTCGTGCGGTGACAACGATAGTATGTCCACGTTTTTCCATCTCTTTGATGAAGTGGTGGAAAAAATTTACGTGTGCAGGATGAAGTATATCAATAAGTAGTTTCATGGTGTTTCACTTAATGGAATTTTTGGTTGTTGATGTTCAGGTGGTTTAATGAGCAGTGCGGTGATGAAACCAAACGAGTATTGGATAAAAAGACCAATGAAATAACGAGCTGCGGTAATATATGGGCTTATGCCTGCTGCGGTAAAGACATAAATTCCTACTGCTTGTTTAATTCCTAATCCATTGACGGTGAGAGGAACAAACGTACTTAACGTCTCGATTCCTCCCACTAATACAAGGGTGATGAATGGGACATCTGTTCGCAGAGCAAGAAACATGAATTTAGCGCTTAACGCGATTACGAATATACGGATAAGCGTGATTCCTATGTTGATAAATGTGATTCTTCGATGTTCTTTGAGATAGGAAAAGAGTGTTGCACTGAATCCATCAAAATGGTATGCATATTTGCGCAGAATCCATTTTTTGATGAATCGTCGAACTGCAGGTATAAGTAAAAAGCACAACACTGCTGCTGCGGCAAGAACATACGCAAAGATGGTGAGGATATTTTCTCCTCCAAGAATGGTGTAGAATGCAATGAGTCCGATGACTAATGAACAGGCAATGGTGGTAAGTTTATCTGTAAGGACTGCTGCCATGCCTCGACCAAGATTGATATCTTCTTTTTCCAAAAAATAGGTGATGGAAAATTCACCTAGTCGTCCAGGAAGAATTAAAGAGGTGATGCGACTGAGTAAAAAGTATTTGAGGAATGGTTTTTTTTCAAGTTTTTTAAGCGGAATGAGGACGAGATAGACATTTACGGCTGCGATGGCAATAGAAAGAATGAATGTGATATACGCTAGAATAAAGAACAGAGGGTCTGTTGTGGTAAGGATGTTGCTTAAATGGTCTAAACCCATTTTGTAAAACAAAAGGAAAAGAACTAAAGGTCCCGCGATATATTTGAGGATACGAAAAAAATACTTGTAGCCTTTATCGATAAATTCCATTGATTTTGGGTCAATTGTACCCTTTAAAATGGTTGTGGAGCAATATTAATAATCTCCGCTTAGAAAGAAATCAATGCTAGACCTGGCTTTTTCATCTTTTATGGTATTTTCTACTACATCATTGTTGGTGTATTTAAAACGAAAAAATGGTTGTAATGTTGGTGCGATTTCTAATCCAACATCTGTAAGCACAGCGACACCGTTTACGTTTCTTTCTTCATCGATATTTATGGCTACAAAAGGGTTACACCAAACAGGTCCTGTCGTAAGATCAAAAACACCAATTCCTATCCTGGTTTGATCTACCTTACTTTTCCCACTAAAGTCGACATCGTCTCCTATAGTTAATTGGATGTTAGTTCCCTGAATTTTGAGCAGGGTATTGGTTTCAAGGTAATTACCATTTACTGTAGGATAAAGACTAAACAGCGGTGGAGTTATTCTAGTGATACCAACATCTATTCCTAATGGTTGATGTGATCGATCGCCAGTTATCACATAATTTGCAAGGGTCACAACACTCTCAATAGTTCGTAGTGAGGCAATTGTCGTTAAAGCTACTTGAGTGGTATATTGTTCTGGTCTAAGATTAATTTTTCTTTCATGAAGATGATCAATATGAAATTGAGGATCAAGTTTTTCTCCTTCATGCTTTGTAAGGGGTGATATTCTATCTCGAGTATGAAGTGCTGTTGGCACATAGATAATATCTAATTGGCTAAAAAGGAAAAAAACACTATCTCCTATATTCCATTGTTCACGTTTGTTGATGTATAACTCATGAGCATTTACTTCATCTTGAACTAGTCCTGCTATTTGCATTTGATGGTAATCTTTATCATTGGGACAATTAGCTTTATAGCGGGCATTATGTGCGACATTCCAAAGCCCTTTAAGATCTTGTAGCGCAAACCCGCCTGACACATCACAATGCTTTTGTGCTTGTGCAACGTGAGCCATTTCGTGAGATGTAATCTCTGACCACATTGATGTAAATGCTTGATAACCAACTAAAGCCACACGACCTGTCAAGAAGTTGTCTGTGCCTAAAGCTCCTAATTCAAGATTAAGTCGATAACTTAATTCATTAGTTGTTCTAAATAGGGCGCTGTTAGCCTCATAGTTGCTAAACTGGTCACCTACGCGAAGAGAGTAATGTGTGCTTGGTGGGGCTGCTAATGCTGCAATAAGCAGAGGGGCGATCATAGTTGGAAGAATCAGAATCTATTTTAAAAATGTTATCACTGATTAGGGGCATCTCAAATAAAGCTAATTACGAACGTAAAGTGATCCTTCAAGATACCAACGTTTCGTATTAAATGATACTTTAGGTGGAGTTCTCTCTATTGTAAAAGGAAGTTGAGGTGGATCAATGCAGTGGTAAGATACTGGTCCTTTGAGATCGAGATGAAAAAGACCACGAGCAGCAGTTTGAGGGTCGCATACTCTACCTATTGCTCTTGTGATCGATGCGTAGTGAGGAACACGAGGATAATGCGTCCATTCTTGAGGCGAAATACGATCTTCAACTACCCATACTAAATCAGTTAATTCTTCTCCTATGGCGAGAATGTGAGGGGTCCACCCTTGGCTTTCTAAGTACGATTTTGTTTGTAGTTCTTGGGTCATGGGTTGAAATAGGTTAGGATGATTTGCATTGCTTGCTCAATTGTGTTTTCTTTGGTTTTGATATGAATCTCTGGATGCGATGGTGGTTGGTAAGGGTTTTCTTTGGCAACACCAATAAAATTTTTGATTTCACCTTTTAGAGCTTTTTGATAATGACCTTTAACGTCTCGTTTGATGCATTCTTCTAATGGTGTGTCAATGAATACTTCAATGAAATCAGGTTCAAGCAATGCTCTTGCTTTGTTACGGTCTTCTCTGAATGGGGAGATGATAGGAACGATGATAAAGTCGTACTCTTTTGCGTTATCTTTTGCTAGTTGTGCAATAAGGCGATTGTTTTCATGGATATCATCTGGTGTAAAACCTAGATTTTTGTGGAGAGTTTCTCTTACAACGTCGCCATCAAGGGTGAGAACACGTCTATTTTGGTTTTTGAGATGTTCTTCTAGTTTAGTGGCGATGGTGGTTTTTCCACTGCCGGAGAGACCAGTGAACCAGAGGATTTTTGCAGTCATGTTTTGGTATTATGTAAAAAAATATAAAAAATGATGAGGGGGATTTTATTTTTCTAGGATTATTGGTAGAACATTTCGTAGATCTGAGTTAGGTCCTTTTGGATCCACAAAATGAATTCTGTTTGCGAGGTGAGGTTCTGTGGCTATTCTTTCTCGCAGATATGTTTCCAGTGGGGCGTTGTAATTGAACGCAATACCTGTGCCGCCCATGCGAGCAACACCAACGATTCCGCCACTATCACCCATGGTATCTCCTATATGGACTAACTGCCGTGGTTGGACTCCTGGGAAATGTTGAGCTACATATGCTGCAAGAAGTTCTGCTTTAGCATCTTCGTTAGCAATACCTAGACGTACTTCTCCGGTTGCTTGAATGCAATCATAAATGGGCCATGTGGCATAGCTTGGATCACTAAAATATTTCCTTATTTCTCCTTCTAAATCTTGATCATTAATCTCTATTGAATCTAATCCATACATTCCAAAGACAAGATTATTGCCAATTTGGCCATGAATTTTATCTAGACCGACCTGAGCACGAATTGCGTGAATAGAAACTGAATAACCTGTAGAGTTGACAATTAATGGGATCTCTCCTTGGGCGAGTTCACCTACAAATTCATGAAATCCATCTACATATTTCATGTTGGTTCTCGTATACTCGATAGCTTGTCGTAGGGTGAGTCCTCGAGTAAGTGGTCCGGCATTGCCGAATGCTTCTTCCATAGTTGCGAGTCCAGAAGTTTGACGTTTGAAGACGGGCTCTGCTTTAGCAAATTTCTCAGCACCAAGGTAAATTCGAATCATGTCACTCATGGTATGCTGATGGACAAGAGTTCCGTTCAAATCAGATGAAACAATTAATCGTGGGTTTGGTGCCATAGTATAGTTCTCCATTTATTTTTTCATTGTCTTATCTTTTGGTGTATTTACAGGTGCTTCTTTTGGCACAAATACTTCTTCTCCTCTTGCTACTGCATCAATAATCTGCTGTGAGATCTCAGGACGCATGAACCACGCTGGCGGCTGCTCGCCACGTTCAAACATTGCTCGTGCCTGCGTGCCGCTAATTTCTAATTTATCATCAGCAGGATGTTCAATCTCTGCAATTTCATGCACGTGTTCGCTGCGTTTTGGGGAGTAGAAAATCTGGTTAAAACGAACAGCTTTAATGCCAATATCTGGAAACTGGTCAAAGATGCGATGGGATGCCAGCGGATGATAAAAGTTTCCTACTCCTGTATGATCACGACCAACAATGAAATGACTACAACCAAAATTCTTGCGACATAATGCAGTGAAGAGTGCTTCGCGAGGTCCAGCATAACGAGAATAGGTCGAGAACACGGAAAAGATAACTTTATTCTTTGGGTAAAATTCTCTCATCATGGTTTCGTAGGCTTGAACGATATATTTTGCATTAAAATCTCCTGCTTTTTTCTTGCCTACAACAGGATGAACAAATAGGCCATCACAAAATTCTTGTTTCATCGCTTGTAGTTGAATAAATTCATGGCTGCGATGAATGACGTTACGGGTATGAAAGCCGACCACTTTACTCCAACCACGTTCTTCAAAGAGGCGGCGAACTTGTTTAGGAGTAAGTTCATGTTCTTTGATGTCAGAACTACGACGTTTAAGTAGAGTGATTTTACCTGCAAGAAGCACAGGATTCATAGAATCAATCATACGCACTCCTGGATGATCTGTACTGGTAGTATTGTACATTTTTTGTTTCATATTTTCTTTATCAAACAAGTATTTTTCAGTGAGATGAAGAATTGCCATGGTCTCTTCGTTTTCGTTGACGAGTGCCACGTCGCTGCCTACGTTAAGATAATGAGCTTGATCTACTGAAACATCAAGAATGATAGGAAGTGGCCAGACCGTTCCGTTGGCTAAACGCATGGTAGAGAGGACACTTTCAAAATCAGCTTTATCCATGAATCCTTCAATCGGGCTGTACGTGCCAACAGCAATTTGATCCACATCCATTTGTTTGTTAATATCAAGATGAACTTTAGGAAGTGCAGCAAGATATTCTTTTGCAGGTTGTTCTTTGCTGATGCGATTTACTAATTTTCCGCCATGCGGCGGGATAAGAACCGTGGAAGTTCTACCACCAAGATAGTTTGTTTTTTCTAGATGTTGAACGACTTTTTCTTCTTTATTGCGAATGTCTTCCAATTCTATTGCTTGCTGTGCGTGAGTTCGAAGACGATTGATCATGTTAATACATTCGAGGGGATATTTTCCTATAGCCGTTTCTGCTGAGAGAACCACACCGGATGCACCATCCATAATGGTATTGATAACATCATGAACTTCAGCTCTGGTAGGTTTACGTTTGTCAACCATAGTTTCTAGAAAGTTGGTGGCGACAAACACGCCAACATTACGTTTTCGTGCTTTTTGTAAAATAAGTTTTTGGGTAAGGGGGATTCTTTCTAGAGGTATCTCTTTACTTAAATCGCCACGATCAATGAGTAAGTAGTCGGAGTTCTCAATAATTTCATCAAGATGTTCTAATCCATCTACACATTCAATTTTAGAAATGATTTTCATCTTGCCTTGGCAGGCACGACGGACTTCATCGATAGTTTCTTTGCTTCGAACAAATGAGACGGCAATGTGCTCTACACCATAACGAAGTCCCATACTAATTGATTTGTAATCTTTAGGTGAGAGAGGGGGAAGTGAGAATGTTTTGTCTTGGGAAGGATCTACTACTATCCCTTTGTTTTTTCCCATAAATCCTTTGGAAATGGCTTTAGCGAGGATGTATCCTTGGTTTTTGGTTGCGATACTGCTAACACGCAAGATTAGAGTGTCAAAATCAACATGAATTAAGTCACCTTCTTCAAGTTGATCTATAATGTAACCTGGTGTGAGAGAAATTTTAGTTTTATCTCCTACAATCTTTTCTTTGTAGAGTTTGATTTCTTCGTTTTCTTCAAGTTCGATAGACGGGTGGCAGAGGTCTCCAGTCCTGATTTGCGATCCTTCTGTATCAATGATAAATGGTATGCCTACTTCTTTTGCGCGTTTGATGCATTGTTCTAATTCTTCTAATGAAGAATGAGACATATTGGTTCGTACAAAATCCACTTCATGATCTTTCATTATTAGAAGATCGTGCTGTGTATTGGTAGAAGGTCCTAATGTTACAATGAGTTTAACTTGTTGCGCATTCATCTGAGGATAACATCAATTTTTTCACTAAACTCTTTTATTAATTCGGGGTACTGTTGCGCGATATTGTGCAGTTCTTGAGGATCTTGTTCAAGATCATAGAGTTCAATATCTGCTCCATGTACAAGATGACACTGTTGGCATATTCCCTGTCCAATCGTTTTAATAAACTTGTGTTTTAATGTTCTAATGGCTGCTTTATCTTGATAGTAATTCTCTTCGCTATAGAGGTCGTCTCGCACTGCTTTCACGTTCTCTTCCATTAATGGCACAAGGTTGCAACTATCAGTTTTGGGGGTATAGGGAATGTTGGCAAGATGAAGAAGTGTGCTAAAAATATCAGTAGTACAGGTTAGTGCAGCGATGCGTTTGTTCTGTGGGACGCATTTTCCTGCAAAAATTAAAGGGACATGCAGTGATGGATCATAGAGCCCATGATGATCAAATGATATACCATGTTCTCCAAGGCTCTCTGCGTGATCTCCTACAACGACAATGATAGTATCTTCTCCTGCTGCTTCGAGTATTTGGGCAATCTGGGTGTCAACTGTTTGAATCGCGTTGTCATAGCACTCTGTTGATCGTTTGTTTTCTACGTCAGGGCAAGTATAAGGTTTGTGTACGCCCCAATAATGCACAAAGAGAAAGTAAGGGTTTGTAGTTTGCTGTTCTAAATTCTTTTGTTGGTGTTCGTTGATGAGTTCAATAGCTTTTGCAGTAGTATCAATATCTTTTGGATACGCATCAAATCCACCAAAGAGTTTACGAAATGTATTGGTATGGCTTATTTTTTTGAAAAGTGGTTTGATATGGAGAAATTTGAAGAGTCGGGAGATGCGATTTAATTGTCGTTTACGTTTCGTACGATCAATTTTGAGCTCTGGGTAGTAATCATACCCGCGCATATGCCAACGGGCGAGAAAATCAAGCGCATATGTGTTGTATCCGTGATCTTTGAGAATTTGTTGTAAAAATTTGACGTTACGTTGATCGAGATTTTTAAGTTCTTTTTCGGGTACTTCATAACTATGATGGAGAATTCCATGGCTGCGAGTATACATCCCACTCATTAACGAAGTGAGGGCGGGATCACTTGCATTTGTGGGGGAAAAACATTTTTCAAACGTCGTGCCACGTGCGGCAAGTTTGTCAAGCGTTGGCGTAATGGGTTTGGGATAGCCAAACGATCCTAAATTTGAAGCGCGTAATGCATCAACAAGAATAAACACAATATTAGGTTTTGTGTGAGTTGTCATGGGTTATAATTGATTAGTGTTATCATTAAATTTGGTTATTATTGATCTATCTTTTCATATCAGCTAAAAAGCCAAATAGGATTACTTGAATGCCAATGACAATTAAGAGCATGCACAGAATTGCTGAGGGTACTTTACCAATACGACCATACATGATGAATCTTCCAACAAGCCAGAGTCCAATCGCAACGCCTGCGCCTAGAAAGGTAAGACCAATCCTGCCGAAGAATTTAAGGGGATTGTAATCTCGATAGATTCGTAAAATATTAATCCATGCTTTGATGGCGTATTCAAATGGATTTTTGAAGAGGCGTGAGGCGCGAGTTTTTCTTGCTCGGATGGGGACTTCAGTAATACGAAAACCCATTTTGGCGGCTTTGATAATTTGCTCTTGAGTATAAGTGAATGTGTTGATGAATTGAATTTCACGAGCAACTTCTGGTGTGAAAGCACGAAAGCCGGTGGTGGAGTCGGTAATTTTGACACCAGTTAACGAGGTGAGAACTTTTGAAAATGCTTTGTTTCCCCACCATTTTAACAGGGGCATGGATTCGATTTTTCCACTAAAGCGACTGCCTAAGACAAGATCATATCCTTGCTTTACCTTTTTAATCATAGGAATAATCCCACGAGGGTCATATTGTCCATCGGCGTCAGTATGAACGATTATATCTGCTTTGAGTTTGAGACATTCTTCCATTTCACGTTTAAAAGTTTCAGCAAGACCGCGGTTGCGTTTATTTGAAATAACTATAGCACCATGCGCTTGAGCAACGTCTATGGTTCTATCTACTGATCCATCATTGAGAACGAGAAATTGATAGGAATCTTTTGTGGTATTAGGGTTAGAGTTAAGGACTTCTTTGATCTCAGTAAGCACACGAGGAAGTGTTTTTTCTTCATTATATGCTGGAATAGTTATGATGATTTTCATAGGTGTATTTCCTGAATAATAGTAAGAAAAACCCATTTCATAACATTTATAAAGATTATGCAACCGTTTTTGACTTAGAACAGAGGGAAATTTCTCTTTTCTATCAGGTGGTTATCCATGAATTTATCGTTAGTTGTTCCCGCGTACAATGAAGAACAGCGTATCATTCCGACCTTGGAGAAATATTGCTCTTTTTTTCCTTCTATTACGCAGAATCTTGAAGTGATTGTTGTAGTCAATGGTTCTACTGATGCCACTCTTACTAAAGTAAATGAGTTTCGTCAAAAGCATTCGTTTGTTCGTACGATTACCGTTGCTGAAAAAATTGGTAAAGGCGGGGCATTGATAGTGGGATTACATGCTGCTCAATATGAGATAATGGGTTTTTTAGATGCTGATGATGCATTTGATTTAGAACGATTAAAACCATTGCTTTCTGAACTTAACGCTGCAAAAATTGATGTGGCTATTGCTTCAAAATGGAAAGGTCGTTCGTTTTGGCAAGTAAGCGAACCATTCACGCGTAAAATTATGAGTCGAGTATGGAATTGGTTGACTCGTGTTTTTCTTCATGTTCCTTTTCGCGATACGCAAGCCGGTGCGAAGTTTTTTCGCCGTGATGCATGGGATTCTATTCCTAAAAACTTTATCGGTCGCGGGTTTGAGTTTGATATCGATTTACTAGATCGCTTTTGGTATCAAGCGTATCGTATCAAAGAGTTTTATGTTCCTAGCAAACACAAGCAATTAAGCACATTTTCGGTCAAACATACGTTTTCTATGTTTGTAAATTTAATTCGTATTGCACGTCAAAAACGTCCTCAATCACCTGCGCATTATTATCGAGCATATTCACGCGGTTCTGATCCTGCACATATTTTTTATCGAGTGAAGATGAACAAAATTTTATCGTTTATTCCTGCTGGTAAATCTTTTTTGGATTGCGGTTGCGGATCGGGAGTATTGCCTTATTTGGTTTCTAAGAAAAAGCAGGGCGTGGTTTGGGGCACAGATTTACGTGAGGATCAGGTTGCGTTAGCTCGACGTTTGTGTCCGCAGGGTACATTTAAACAGGGAAATTTACTGTCGCTTAATCTTGGGCGGAAGTTTGATGTGGTGAATTGTTCTGATGTGATTGAGCATTTTACTCCTGGAAAAGAACGTACTGCAGTTCTCGAAAGTCTGGATCGGCATGTTGCTGCGGGAGGCAGACTTATTACGGTTGTGCCATCATGGTTCTATATTCGCATTTTTGAACGAGTGTGGAAAGTTGTTCGTAATAAAATACTGCATCCGTTTACGTCATTTGATGATGATCACATTCATGAAGTTGTACCTCCTAAACTGTTGGTTGCATTCTATAAACAAAAAGGGTATAGAATTGTGTATCAACGTAAAATCTTACTTGGTCTATTGGAATGTGTGGTGATGGAGCGAGCATGAAAAGTCTTGTTTTGACTTTTGATACGGAAGAGTTTGATTTACCAACGGAATTTGGTTTAACTATTTCTCATGAGGATCAGATGCGTATTGGTCGTGAAGGGACACTGCGAGTGTTGGCGATGCTTGAACGCAAGGGATTAAAAGCAACCTTTTTTACCACCGGTAAATTTACTGTTGAATGCGCTGATTTGTTTTCTTCGGATGCATTTTCTGGACATGAATTAGCCATGCATGGTGCTGCTCATCATCATCATTATAATTCTATGAGGGGTGATGAGGCGTTGACAATTCTTCGTGGATCAAAAGCGGAGATGGAGAAAGTGACGGGGCGTCGGGTAGTGGGGTTTAGAGCTCCTCGATTTGAAAAACCAGCTTTGTCTGTGGTTCGCGAGGCGGGATTTTTATATGACAGTTCATTACATCCCACCTATGTGCCTGGTCGATACAATCATTTTTTTAAGAATAGTAAACCACATCTTGTTGATGGGTTAGTCGTGTTTCCTCTTTCTGTTAGTCCGTTATGGAGAGCTCCTCTGTCGTGGATCTGGTTTAGGAATATGCCGTTAGTGTATAGCAAAGGACATGCGCGACTCTTAGGGTTGAGTGATGACTGTTTGCATCTGTATTTTCATCCGTGGGAATTTGTTGATTTATCTGCGTGGAAAGGGAAGATTCCTGCATCGATTATTCGTAAGACTGGCGTTGAGTTTGAGAAGAAGGTTGAGGAGTTTATTGGTTGGTGTCTTTCACGTGGGATGGTGAGTGAAACGGCGGAAGGTTATTTGAGAAGGAAAGGATTAATCGAATAATGCAAGGTAAATAATCCCTCCTAGCAACTGGCCAGCCCCTCTTCTTGATCCTTCTTTTATTTTAAATCCATAAGGATTATATGTTTGCCAACATTCATCAATGATTCTAGGACTTAGTTCTTGGGACATTCCATCAAGAGTTACATTCGTAATTTCATAGCCCATTGGTCCAGATCGTTTGAACCATTCAGGTTCTTTTAATGCTGTTTTTTCTAGTGTACATACTACTTTTGCACCTGCAAAGCAACTGCTTTCTAATGCGGTGAAACTATACTCTCGTTTGAGAAAAGAGCTAGTATCTACTTGTAGTGTTGGGTTTCTATCTCTTGCTTTTTCAAGATATGCGGTTCTCCAAGTATTGATTTCACCTGCTGCTAAAGAAGTTTCTGCGGTTAAATATAACCCTGCTGCGAAAAGGCTAGTGTATCCTATTTTACTAAGTGTGTTACTAAGTGTGAGCATACTTTCTTTATAAGAACAGTATTTATAAATATTTTGTCACTTTTTGGTGACATCAATTTTTCGCTTCAAACACAACAATCTCAATATCCTCGAAATCTCTGGATTGCGTCTTTAAATGGGTCTGTTCTAAAATTGCTTCATATTCACTGCTTTCGCCGTTGTCTAGCTTAGAGATGATGAGAACATAGCGTTTATAGGGGTTGATTTGGTCGGTAGGCAGACGGATTTCTTTTTCATGATTCACTCCTTCTTCGTCTTTGATAATTTCAATGTAGCGGAATTTAACCATCTGCTGTTCGATGTTAGGTATTTGTTTATGTGCGTAGTATTCAAACAAGCGATAGGATGATCCGGCGAGTTCAAAGCCGTAAATAGTATTTTGGTCGTTAAAGCCAAGTGCATATTGTGTTGCATGTTTCCAGTCGTAGCGATCAATGGTAGTGACGTTGATGGCAAGCAGGATGAATGAGAAGACAATGAATACGCGGGCTAGGTTCTCTTTATGGTGTAAGATTTTTCCTAGAGTAAGATAGATTAGGGGGAGTAGGAAAAGCAGATAGCGTACAAATGGGTTAGTAGCAGCGAAAAAGTGATAGGTGAGGCTAAAGAAGAGAATCCAAGCAGCAGTTAAGAAGAGGACGTGTTTTTGTAAGAATGTGATGGCTTTTTGGTAGTAGTCTAACAAAGAGAATGAATCTTTTTTGAGTTTGTACAGAATGAGGGTAATCGTTATGATCATTCCTATGCTTGCGCAAATCCAAAATACCACTGGAGTGATTAGTCCCTCGCTATTGAGTGCTAGGCGTTCTAATAAGAGTGGTAAGAAAAGATAGATCTGTTTGATGAAGGGGATTAGCCAAGGGGAAAAGAGTGCGAATGGCAGGAGGAAGGCAATTCCCATAGGCAAAGAGATAACTTCTTTGCGGGGGAATGAAAAGAAAAGTATGGCTGCAGCAATAATTACTGCAACTAAACCAAAGACATGGGTGTAGAGCAGGAGGGTGTTAGCAATAGTAAGTTCGAGCAGTCCTTTGTTTTCTTGTCGAAGTTTAATGAGAGAGTGAATCATCCATAGTACTAATAATACTATAAGAGCATAACTGCGAGTTTCTTGGGAATAGACAAGACCGCTTAACGAGAGGGCAAATAAAGCAGTGATAGGGAGAGGGTTGAGGTTAAGACGTTTGCTGAGTCTGTAAAATAAGTAGATGGAGATTAGACTAAAGATTAATGATGGTAATCGCAGTGCAACTTCACTCGTGCCAAATATTTCCATCCAATAGTGCATGAAAAGAAAGTATAATGGTGGGTGAACATCTTCACGAGTTTGATGTAGGAGATCTGAGGGTGTGGCACTGGCAAACTTGAGTGTCCAAGCTTCGTCACCCCATAACGATTCGTGTGAGATAGTTGCAGTGCGAAGGATGACAGCGAGAAGGATAGCGATGAGAAAAAAAGGAATGATGAAAGATCTTTTGTTTTGTTCCATGGTATCTTTAATGTTTTAATTTTGAAACTTCGTTTACAGCTGCTACAATTTCTTCGAAATGGGTGACTATCTTTAATGGTTTTCCTTTTTCAAGTCTTTCTCTTTCGTGATATCCACATTCTAATGCAATAGTTTGAATATTAACACTTTTTGCTTCAAGGATATCTCCTAATGTGTCAGTAATAAAAATACACTCTCTTGGTGTAAGCTTATATTCGTCAAAAACCAGTTTAAATTTCTCTCCTTTAAGCTTATGGGTTTCAAACCCGTATACAAAGGTAAAGAGCTTTTCTATTTGATTATTCTTGAGAAATCCTTGCAAGCCAGCTTCTCTTGCTGAACTAATAATGCCTAATTGGAATTTTTGCGCTAAGATTTGGAGATTTTTTTTTATGTGTGGGGAGATAGATGCTTTCGATTTATATTCCCCCATAGCATTGTGCAAATCGAAATCTGTTTCTCGACTTTTTAATTTTTCTCGTTGGAGATGAATATTACCGTCGAAGAGCTGTTTGTGCTCTTCACGAGTTATTCCCTTGTATTTTTGAGTACATAATTCATAGTGTTTCTCATAATTATCCATGAGTACGCCATCAAAGTCAAAGATAATGCATTTGAGCATACTTAGTCTGGTATTCTGGCTTTTATAAACTAACTGAAACATCATGATAAAACCTCATGATCTACTGGTTCTTTCTCCATAATCTTTATAAGGGAACTTTGACGTGTTCTGGTTATGAGCATTATTACAATTATCCTCTTTTTCATCTACATGTACTGTTTTGGTATGTCCGCGACGTTTTGGCTTCGTGTCAAGGAAAGTTCTCAGGTTCTTGAACGCTGGGTGATGAGGTTAGGTATTGGTTTGGCTGTGTTTGTGATAGTTGGGTTACTTATTCACACAGTACGTTTGCCGATTGTGTGGTGGCTCTTTTTGCTTTTGAGTGTGGGTAGTGTTCCCTACATCATTTACAAACGAAAAGATGCTATTAAGACTGGTTGGCAGTCCTTTCAATTTTCATCTCTGTTTTCCAAACAACATTGGATGGGGTATGCATTGCTTCTCTTGTTTTTCTTCAATCTCTTTACATATGTTTCAGGTAGCTTCGCGTATCCGTTCTTAGAAGATGATGATCCTTGGACGTATGCTCAAGATATGAAGTATGTCGCGTTAGAAAAAACATTAGAATATGATTATTTTCGGCCTGTTGCGTATATTGATCCGTATCCTCCTGCTTATGTCATGACAATGGCAGTACTGCATCAAACTAGCCCAGAGGCACAATGGACGTTGAAATTTTTTAATAGTTTATTGATTTCGTTAAGCTTTTTGTTCTTTTATTTCATGGTGCGACGATTAAGTAGCCGCGACTCTGTGGCGTTAGCTTCGACGTTTGTACTTTCCATGATCCCTTCGTATTTGAGCCATTTTATCTGGGCGCATACACTTATTCCTCTGTTCTTCATGGTCTTAGTTTATTGTTATATGGTGATGTGGCATGAGGACCAGAAATGGTGGGTTGTTGCATCACTTCTTACCGCAGCGATTTTTCTGACACATACGCGTCAGGTTGTCAAGATTGCTCTTCTTGGTGTCGTCTTTTTCGCAGGATTGTGGTATGCAACCAAAAAATTCCCTTGGAAACTATTGTGGTCTGCTCTTGCAGGGTTTGCCATCTCTTTATTATGGTGGGTGCCTAATTTTTCTGATTTGATGCGTCTCTATATTACGGAAGAAAAAGTATCTAATGCTGCAATTGCAGCAACGACGGGTGGAGTTGATAGCGGGTTCTTTTTTACTGTTAAGAAAATTCTTGCGTATTTACCTCGCGCGTTTAGTTCTACAGGAGGAACAGCAACACGTCCGTATTCGTTTAGCGATTTTTTTGTAGCAAAAGACGCAAACATGATTAATCAACCTATTGGATGGGGAATTGTGATTACACTTTTGGTTATTGTTACGATTGCTTTGCTTCTTTTCAAATATAAGAAACTCTTCAAAGAAGAAAATATATGGCTGCCTATTGTGTTAGGTTGGTTTGTGATCACGTTTTTAATTGTGAACTCTGCAACTTTTGATTTACCGTTAGGTATTGAAGGATTTCGGACGTGGATGTTGCTTGCGCTTCCAGTCTGTATTCTTGCAGGGTATGGGATGATATTACTCAGCGAAATGTTTTCTTCTTCAAAGGCAGTTAAATTGGGTATAATTGTGGTGCTTGTGGTGGCTATCTTTGGAACTGCAGGATATTACAAATATGTTCATAACACGAGTGAGAATTGGCCTCCCGGCGGAAAATGGACGTCTGCTGAGGAGATTTTGGGGTATACTTGGATGAAAGATAATCTGCCTCTTAATAGTGATGTGTTTACGTATACGGTTCAAAACAAAGTAGTCATTGGTTTTAATATGATGAGTTGTGTCTGGTGTGAGTCGTATCGCGCATTTCATCCTCATGTTCTTGAAGAGACTCCTACTCAAGTGTATTATTGGCTTAAAGAAAATAGCTATGAGTATATCGCGTTTGGTGGTATGGAAATGAAATATCTTTCTCGTACGTATGGCGCAAATATGACTGCGCAGAAATTAGATTCGACGATCAAAGAATTTGCTAATTCTCCTGCTCGTTTTGCTGTTGCGTATCAAAATCCAGGATTTATTCTTTTTGAGGTTAAATAAGGATGTCCTACGGGCAACGATTAGTTAAAGGTTTGAG
This sequence comes from Candidatus Woesearchaeota archaeon, assembly GCA_016188115.1. NCBI lineage: Archaea > Nanobdellati > Candidatus Woesearchaeota > Candidatus Woesearchaeota archaeon. The sequence continues at coordinate 874,491 of JACPIK010000002.1, read as the reverse complement.
TATCGTATTTTTGATGTCATTTTTGGCATCGGTCGTTGCATATGGTACGAAAGTGTATTTAGCGCGAGTGATGCAACCTGCGGAGTATGGGTTGTTATACGCGGTTTACACTTTTGTTGTTTTCTTCCTTTTCTTTCGTGATTTTGGGTCACATCAAGCGTTGGCGTATTATGTTGCTAAGTTTAAGGTTGAAGAAAAATTTGATGAAATTAAAACGGCGATTGTAGGCACGTTTTTAATTCAACTTGTTACTAGTTTAGTGTTGGTGATTCCTCTTTGGATTTTAGGGGGATTTTTGGCTGAGTCTTATTTTCAGGATTCACGAGCAGAGTATGTTTTGTATGCGTTTTTAGTGTATGTGTTACTTTCTTCTTTTTTTCGTGTGATTAAAGCAGTGTTCTGGGGCTTTGGGGATATGTTTCAGTTCTCTAGCTGTGAGTTATTCAAGAATGCGTTAATATTAATTGCAACATTGGTGTTGTTTCATTTTTCCACAGACAGGGCATTGATGGGGGCGTTGGCGTATGGCATTGTAGCTGCGGTGATGGTGGTTGCGCTTTTGCCCATTATGCTTCGAAAGTATTTTCCTTGGGGGCAGCATAAAGTTGACAATCTTCGTCAAGTAGTTAAAGATCTTCTTGCGTATGGTTTACCGGTTACATTTACGGGAATGGGTGGAGATTTGATTGCGTACGCAGATGTGTTGATGTTAACGTATTTAGCAAATTTGCATGATGTGGGAATTTATAGCGCGATGCTTACAACAGCAGTTTCTATTCTCTTTGTTTCTCGGTCGGTAGTATCCGTTATTTTTCCGATGATGTCAGAGATGTGGGCAAAAGGTGAGAAATGGGAAATGACTCGAATTTTCTTTGTTCTTGAACGGTATGCGTTTTTGTTTGTTTTTCCTGCGTTGATTTTAATTGCGCTTTATGCCCAAGAAATTATTGGTTTATTATTTGGAGCAAGTTATGTTGAAGGCGCATTGGCATTTCAAATTGTCGTTATATCTACTCTATTATATGTTGTGGCGTCGATTTCGAACACTATCATTTCTGCTACTGGTCGACCACAAGATGTGACGAAAGTTATTTTTATTGGTGCGATCGTCAATATCCTTGGGAATCTGATTGCTATCCCTCTCTATGGTTATTATGGTGCAGCAGTCATGACAGCATTAAGTTATTTTGTGGTGTATGTACTTTCTTTGCGTCAAGTAGTGCTACGAGTAGGAGGACATGTGCCTTGGAAACAACATGGATTAATGATTATTGCATTGGGTATTTTTACAGGGATTTTGATAGGTCTTAACAGCGTATTACCTTTTGGTCATGCGATCAATGGATCGATTTCATTTTTAGTAAGTGGTGTTGTTTATTTTCTCTTTTGTCATGTTACAAAACTTATTCAATTTGCTGAAATCAGAAGAAATATTGTGTTGATTCTTCGATTTCGCGGTAAAAAAATACAGCAAGGTGGCAATAATGAATAAGAGAGATGTTCTTGTTAATCTCGTGCGTGGTATTCTAGAAGACTGGAACAAAGCAGGTGTTTGCTATTGTGTATTGCGTAATTATGAGTTTCTGTATGATGTATCTGCGTCACGAGGGAATGATTTAGATCTAGTGGTTGCGGCAAAAGATTTTAGTCGAGCTACTATTGTGTTGGAAAAATATGGGTTTGTTGCTTATCCCACGCAATTCTCACGTCAACATAAAGGATATGGAATCTACATTCAATCAATTCATGAAAAGTTTGGTTTTGATATTCAAATTGGCGGCATTCATTGGAATGATATGTGTTATTTACCTGCAGAATTGCTTTTATCTCATCGTATTAAGAAAGAATTTTTCTTTATTCCATCCAATGAGGACGCGTTAGTGATGTATCTATGTCATTCACTGTTGGGTAAGCGTTTTGTTAAAGAGAAATATCAGCAGCGAATTAAAGAGTTGGCAGGCCATAAACTAAATTGGGAATATGTCCAGCAACGATTATTTCCTGTGTTTGGAACAAGAACGGCGAGTCGTTTTGTATCTTCTCTTAAAGTTCATCATTATCAACTTTTAGAACATAAAGGGTGGGGATATGCGTTGTGGTTTATTTTACGTTCTGCGCGTCGTTGGTGGACAATGTCATTGTTGTCTTTACGTTGGTTGCGTTGGAAGCGTTTTTTTCATTCTTATCCGTTGATTGCATTTATTGGTCCTGATGGGTCGGGTAAGAGTTCGAATGCTCAGCAGATGTATGAACTGTTGTCGAAGACGCGCAAGGTTTCGTTAGTGTATACGGGCCGTGGTAAAAATAACATTTTACCGATTAAACGGTTGGCTGGCGTGTATAAGAAGAAGGAAGGGAAACAAGGGTTGAGTACAGAGAACGCAGTTGGTGAGAAGAAAGGGACGGTTCTTCAACGGTTGCTGTATGGTCTGGCAGCCCCTGTTTATACATTAGATCTGTTGTTGCGATATTTATTGGTTATTTTTCCTAAACGAAAATGTAAACAGATTGTCATTACGGATCGGTATGCGAGTGATATTTTTGTCATGCCGCATGTGCCACTGTGGGAGAAAAAGATATTGTTATGGTTTGTTCCTAAACCTACATTGACATTTTATTTGTATAATGATGCTTCAGTTCTTTTTGAACGACGTAAACAGCAATCGGTGGCGGAGCTAGAGAGGCAGATGAAATTGTATTCTGTTTTGGTTCGTAAGTTTGAGGGAATTAGTATTAAGACCACTGATGTTGACACTGATTTTGCTACGATGGAGAAAGCAGTGTGGGAGTATTTTCTACGAAAGAGATATTAAGTATCTGGCATTTAAACATTACCATGATCATTGATTCTCTCAAAAATGCTGCGCTTTATACTCAAGTGCATGACCGATTTAATCAAGCGTTTATGTTCTTACAAGCTGGACATGTTGCGACACTTACGCTTGGTCGGCATGAAATTGATGGTGATAATGTGTATGCTATCATGGTAGAGGGTGAGCAGAAAGGTCCTGATGCGGTGAAATATGAGGGACATCGAAAATACATTGATATCCATTTTACTGTGTCAGGGACGGATGTGATAGGATGGAAGGATGTTTCTATGTGTATACCTGAAGGTTCGTTTAATGAGAAAGATGATTATACTTTTTTTACAGATAAAGTTGTGAACTGGGTGGAAGTACCTTCTGGCTCGTTTGCCGTCTTTTTTCCACACGATGCACATGCACCCATGGGTGGCAGTGGGAAGGTTAGGAAAGTTGTGATTAAAGTAGCTGTGGAGTAAGTTGTTGGGTGGGTTGTTCTTCTTTGATAAACTTTAAATAGGACTACTTTTAAGTAGCTTCTTGGTGAATTATTATGCAATTAAATTATTCTTCTCCTGTTTTGTTAGAATTACAACGACGCTGGGTTGCTGCACAACCTATTCCTGGTCAGGATGAGGGGACTCATACTTTAGGGCAACTCTTCGTTCAAAATCTCAATAATGGGTTATCTCATTTAGAAGATTTGTGGGCAGGACGTCAAACGCCTTTAGAAAAAGAACAAGGTACTCCTATTCTCTCACCTTTGGAACGTCACCAGCTAGCATGTAATGTTGCTATCGCGCAAGGTCTTCCTTCTGATTTAGTACTCGTTGCTGCGGCAAAACTAAGCAATCAATTACGTCACGCAAAATCAGGTGAAGGTGCTTTAGGTGCATTATCTCTTGCTGCTGGCTATGCAAGTCAAAGAGGTGATCTTGCTGAAACATACTTTGGTGCTGGACAGTTAGCTGAAGAAATAGCTCTTGGCGCGCGCTATGGATTTTTTGGCACAGAAGGACAGTCTTGGCGTGATGTGGTGGCGTTCGGCGCTGCTAATGCTGCGTTGGATCTTTATAAACTAGCTGCGGCAACAGGTGAGGAAATATTTGTACAACAAGATCTTGTTAATCAACTTTTACGTATGTATGGTGTGCGTTCAACCATCATTGGTGATGCTCTTGAATTTAGGGATTTTACTCTTCCGCAAGAATTAGACAAATCATTTGGTACATTTAAAGCGAAAGTCTTGAAACCACTTAGTTTCGTTGGACGTCCTTCTTTAATAGAATATGTTGAGAGCGCAGCGGGCTTATCTTCTTCTCGTCAAGAATTGGGAAAATCTTCTCTTGATGATGCGCGAAGTGAATTGATTGGGCGTGAAAAACAGGGTGACAAGCCGAACTTTTTCCTTGCAACAGCTCGATGTCAATATGCTATTGCGTTAAGTCGAAATGGAAAGCATGATTACGCAGCGGAATTTTTTGATCAAGCTCGGTTTACTGCTGTACAGGCAGGATTAAAACAAGAAATTCCAGTGTATTCATTTTATGCTGCGGAAGGGTTGTGGAGGGCTCGCGCACCTGCTGCTGCCATAGCACCACATCTTGATCTTGTTATTGCTGATGCCATTACTGGTCATCGGCAATGGTCACCTGGCGTTATTAAAACTCTTGCTTCTCGTGTTCAACGTGTTGCTGAATATGTGGGTATTACTAGGTTTGCAGATGCTGAGCTTGTTAACTATCCTACAGAATTAGCACCGTTGTATGCAGGGAAGTAAGCAAATTATTGTTTTATTTTTTTATACAATTCTACAAACTCATCTGCAATAACTGTGTTCTTATACTCTTCTTTCTTTTTGTAAGCGTTTTCTGTAAGTTTTTTAGCGAGTTTATGATCGCCTAGAATACGTTGTATCTGCTCGCTAAGTTTCTCGATGTTACCTGGTGGAGCTATAAGCACATCAACATCTGGTTTCATGATTTCACGTAATTCTGCGAAATCAGAGGTAACGATAGGCACTTTACAAGCAGCTGCTTCGAGAAGACAGGAAGGATTTCCTTCTGTTCCTTCCATGCTGATATAGGGTAAGATAAGAACGTCTGCCATGTTAAGATATTCAACGATATCAACATCATGAGTTTTCCATTGAATTTGATCTTGGATTTCTAATGACTTTGCGTGATCTAATAATTCTTGAGGCACTGCATGACGTGGGCAGGTAATGAGGACTGTGTTACGATCTTCTTTAAGAATTGGCGCGCAGGCTTCAATGAGTTGGTATGAGCCTTTGTTTTTATGCAGGCTACCATAGTAAAATAATACTATTTTATTGGCATGTCGATATTTTTTCTTAAGTACATCTTTATTCATAGGTACAAAGCGATCGAGATTAATCGGTGAGCGAATAACTTGGATTTTACTTTCCTTCGCACCATGGTGGGTTAGAGCTTGTTTGGTAGCATGAGTACTTACGGTGATGAGGTCTGCTTTATTGAGTAAACGAGCAAAATGCAGGCTGCCTAAGAGTTTTTTTGAATAGGATTTGAGGGTATGGATTGTTTTTGTTTTTGGAAATAGGCGTTCTACTAAAAGTGTTTTGAGTACTAATAATGGTGCGGAACTAAAACAGTGGATGATGTCAGGGGTGAAATTGTCTTTCTTGAGCTGTTTTGCTTTCTTGTAGGTTTGTACAAGGGAATTGTTGGGAATTATTTCAACTCTATGGCCTTGTTGTGTGAGAATCTCGGCGAATTCGGTAATGGTAATCTTTGTTGCTTCTTTAAAGCCAGGAAGAAATGAGTTGCACAGGATCAAGATGTTCATAGGTTTGATTTGGGCTTTAATCTCTTTTAAAGGTTTGGAAACAATAAACAGTAACCTATCTCTCTTATCCCTAACAAAAAATGGGTTCTCCTCTTATAAACCAGTTTTTTAGTACATAACCTTTATAACCTCATTTCTGACTTTTATCTGCATAATAAATTGAGGTATTTCCCATGAATTCAAACAGCTGTTCCATTCACAAATCAATGTTTCCTGTAGGTGACTGTCCAATTCAAATAGGCAAGCTTACTGTTGGTCCAGGTTACCCTGTGGTTTTTATTGCGGAAGCCGGTGTTAATCATGATGGTTCGCTTGAAAAAGCAAAAAAACTCATCGATGTGGCTGTGGAAGCAAAAGCAGATATTGTTAAATTTCAAACATTTAAAACAGACAAACTTCTCGTTCAAAATCTTGACAAATGCGCCTATCAAAAAGTAGGTGATGGCGGCGGTTCGTATGCTGATATGATTCGTCGTCTTGAACTTAACGAGCAGATGCATATTGAGTTGATGGCGTATTGTAAACAAAAAGGAATCATGTTTCTCAGCACTCCTTTTGATGAAGAAAGTGTGGATATGCTTGATGAACTTGGTGTGGAAGCGTTTAAAATTGATTCGGGGAACTTGAATAATCCCTATCTTGTGCGACATATTGCATCAAAGCAAAAACCTATTGTTCTTTCAACCGGCATGGCGCGTATCGGGGAAATTGATGAAGCGTTGCAGACAATTTATAGCACAGGTAATCATAGAATTATCTTATTGCATTGCACTTCCAATTACCCTCCAGCAATTTCTGATGTTAATTTGTTGGCAATGAACACGATTAAAATGCAGTTCAATACTATTGTAGGATATTCTGATCATACTCCTGGTATTCCTGTTTCTCTTGCAGCTGTTGCATTAGGTGCCTGTGTTATTGAGAAACATTTTACTCTTGATCGCAGCGCGAAAGGTCCTGATCATCTTGCGTCCGTCGAACCTCATGAACTTAAAGAACTGATTGCGGGTATTCGTATGATTAGTACTGCTTTAGGTTCAACTCAGAAACATCCTGTTCCTGCAGAGAAAGCAGTTGCACAGTCATTACGACGTAGTGTGGTGTCATTGGTTCCTATCAAGAAAGGCACCGTGATTACCAAAGAGATGGTTGCGATTAAACGTCCTGGTGATGGCATTGCGCCAAAGTTCTTCGACTTAATTGTCGGACGAGTGGCACAGAAAGATATCGCTGGTGATACTCCGTTAAGTTGGGATCAGATTTAGGGGGTATATATGGATCAACAACAAATTCTCCATTTCCTCAAAGACAAACCAATTGTTGCCATTATTCCTGCGCGAGCTGGAAGCAAGCGTGTGCCGCATAAGAATGTGCACATTTTCAATGGCAAGCCATTAATCGCGCATACATTTCATGTGGCGAAGCAGTCTACGTTGTTGTCTCGTGTGATTGTTTCTACGGATGATCAAGAAGTGATTGCGTTGGCTCGTAAGGAAGGTATTGATGTGCCGTTTGTGCGTCCTATGCAATATGCTGATGATTTTGCCACTGATAAAGACTGGATTACTCATGCGGTGGAAGAGTTGAATAAGCAAGGTTTTCATCCGTATTATGTTATGATTCTTCGTCCTACTTCTCCCCTGCGAAAAGTTGAAGATATTGACAATGCTATTATGCAGGTTGTGAAGAGTGGTGCTGATTCAGTTCGTTCTCTAACCAAGGCGCAACATCATCCGTATTGGATGAAAAAGCTGGAAGGAGATTTTGCTGTGCCATTTATTGATCTGGGTAAGCCTGATGAGAAATTACGCAGTCAGGATTTGCCGCCGCTTTACCGATTGAATGGTGTGGTAGATATTACTCAGGTTACTAATCTATCGACAGATTCGTTGTATGGCAAGAAAATGAGTTACATTTTAATTGAGGAAGAACGGGCTCTGGATATTGATACATTCGATGATTTTGCGTATGGTGAGTATTTGGTATCGAAACAGAAGAAAGAAAAGGTTTAGTCATGAAACAAATTATTTTGATTGGCGCACGCGCAGATGGACAGGCAGGAGTCGTGTTAGATATTGTTCGTCAGTTCAAAATGTTTGAAGTTGTGGGATTTTTAGATGATAATTCTTCACTTCATGGAACCAAAGTGTTAGGGTTGCCCGTGTTTGGCAGCGTTGCCGATGCAATTAAAGTAGCACACGAACAACGTATTGATGGGTTTCATCTGTGTATCGGTGATAATGTCTTTCGTGAGAAATGTTATACGGCTCTTGTAGAAAATGGGTTGCAGGTTGTGTCTGTGATTCATCCTTCGGCTGTTATTTCTCAATCGAGTCGTCTTGGAGATGGCGTGTTTATTGGGGCGAATGTGGTGTTAACACATAATGTCTCTATTGGTAATAATGTGATTATCAATACGGCGTCAACGGTGGATCATGACAACGTACTTGAAGATCATACTTTCTTAGGGCCGGGCTGTCATCTTGCTGGACGAGTCAAAATTCGGCAGGGTGCTTTTTTAGGCACGGGGGCAAGCGTTATTCCTGATGTTGTTATTGGGGAGTATTCTATCGTTGGAGCAGGTGCAGTGGTGATTCGCGAGGTGGCTGCAAGAACGAAAGTTGTGGGTGTGCCAGCAAAGGGAATTTGAGAAAATTATTCTTTAGGTTGCGCAACCATGAACTCTGCATCATCTCCATTTTCAAAATAAGATGGAAAAGCAAAAACCTCTCTAAAACCAAGCTGGTGGTTGATACGGAACAGTTGATGACTTTCACCCGACCAACATGTTGTCCATAATTGTCTGCCCATACCAAAAGCATAATCTCGTGCCGCTACTGTTACAAGTTTTATTGCAAGATCATTATCTCCAACTGTTATTGCTTCTTGGAAATCTATTGGACGAGGATAAGAAATATCTGATCCCTCAAGGTGTTTTTTTAATTTTGCTTGAAAATTTGACCATTTTTCACCAGTGATATAGAATACACTATTCTCTGAATCTCCAAAGAGATATGCTGCTTGAAGTCTATTTTCCTGATAAACTACAGCCCCATCAATATTTTCATAATTAAACCCAGGATGACTTGCAAATTCTTCTAGTGTCTCTGCTGCTGTCGGTCTTGCATATCTTGCAAAACCTTGTTCCATAATCTGTTTAAAATCACGTTTTCTATCGAACGGTTGGACGCCTAACTCTCGCAGGACTTCTCTTACAATCATTTTTTTAAATCTTATTTAGTTGTTTAAATAAATTATGATGCTAATTATATTTGAGATGTTATTAGGTTATAAACCTAAACTATGAATCTAAACTAGGGGATAATTAAGCTCACCATTCCACAATCTTTAAAAAGCCAGTTTTGCCCTGATTTTCTATGAAAATACTGGTCACTGGGGGTAGCGGTTTTATTGGCAACTGTTTCATTAAACTGCTTTTGGAAAAGTACCCTGATTATCATGTCATCAATCTAGATAAGCTCACGTATGCTGGCAACAAAGATAATCTGCGTGAGGTCGAACAAGACCCTCGTTATACTTTTGTGCATGGTGATATTTGCGATACCCATTTAGTTAATAGGCTATGTCAACAAGTAGATTGGGTGGTTAATTTTGCTGCGGAGACTCATGTTGATCGTTCTATTATTAGTTCAGATTCATTTGTACGTACCGATATTTTTGGGATGTATGTGCTGCTTGAAGCAGTGAAACGGCACAATATCAAAAAGTTCTTGCACATTTCAACTGATGAAGTGTATGGTGATATTCTTGAAGGCAGTTTTAAGGAAACGGATCGGATGTTGCCTAGTAGCCCTTATTCTGCGTCGAAAGCAGCAGCAGAGATGCTCGCATTAAGTTATCTTCGCACTCACAAAATTCCATTACTCATTACGCGTAGTTCTAATAATTATGGTCCATTTCAACATCCAGAAAAACTTATTCCTTGTTTTGTAACTCGTTTGCTGCAGGGTAAAAAAGTGCCGTTGCATAATCCTCATCCTATTCGTGACTGGATTCATGTACGCGATAACTGTGATGCGGTTGATTTTGTCTTGCATTATGGACAAATTGGTGAAATTTACAACATTGGTGGCAATAATGAGAGAACTAATCTTGAAGTTACGCAGACGATTTTACGCGCATTAGGTAAAGATGATGGTTGGATTGAACGGGTTGCTGATCGTAAGGGTCAGGATGTGCGTTATTCTCTTGATTGTTCTAAACTTCACTCTCTTGGTTGGAGACCAAAAATTCCGTTTGAAGCTGGTATTGAAAATACTATTGAGTGGTATAAATCTCATCCTCAATGGTGGAATAAAATAAACAAAATTGTTATTGCAGGGGCTAATCGCGCAGGTCATGCGGGTGTTGTGTTTAATACTTTATCATTATTAGGAGATCATGCTATTGCGGGGTTTCTTGATAAAAATCCAGCTGTTGAGAGACCAGCTGACCATCCTATGTTGGGAAGCACGGAAGAAATCCCTGATTTAGCAGGAATTGAAGGGGCTGTTGTGGCTATTAGTGAGAATGCAGGTCGCGCTCAAGTGAGTCGTAAACTCAAAGAAAGAGGTTTAAAGTTATTGACTCTTATTCATCCTCATGCGTTCTTAAGTCCTGGTGTGTTGGTGGGAGAAGGAACGTTTATTGGTCCTGGCGCCGTGATTAATGCTAATGTTAAGATTGGTAATAATGTGATTATTAGTGCGGGATGTGTGATTAATAGCGAGACGGTTATTGAAGATACAGTTTATGTTGGTCCTGGTACTTCGATTGACTCTCGAGCCATACTGCGTGAAGGGTGTTTTATTGATGCAGGACATCGAATTAAGATGGATGAAATCGTTGCTGCGGGAGAGAGAAGGTAGAAACTGACAGTTTGAACGTGGTAATAAAATATTTTCCCGAACGAGATATATCTAATTTTTCTAAATCTATTTCGTTTTCATCAATACCACATTCTTTGCTCGTGTTTTTTTTGGCGTTTCTTTTTTGCCGTCAATTGTTTCTAAAATCACATTCACGATACGTTGGGGTGCGTTGCCGTTCATGGTAGAACAGTGTTCATGGACAAAGCGTTCTCGTTGTTTTTTGAGAGTTGAAGGAAAATCCAATGTTTCTTGCACACAGGCAGTTATGTCTGCGTCATAGCGAACTTTAGATGTTGCGTCGCTTTCACGGATGAATGTGTTGAATGGGTTTTTACCTTCGTCAAAGGGATCGATGGTTACAATAGGTTTGCCTAGCATCATGGCTTCAAGGGCAGTGGTTGAGCCAAAGTTAAGGAACGCGCTACAATTGCGAATTAATTCAAAGTGGCGTTCTCGTGTGCTTTCAGTTGAAATAGTAACATTATGCATTCCTAATTCTTGGGCTACTCTTTGATATTCATAGGCGTATTGTTCTCGTGGATGTAGCTTGATAGTGATAGGCAGGTTAGAGAGGGGAATTAGCTTTTCCAAAATAATTTTGATACGTTTAAAGTATTCTTCTTTGCTTAAAAAGTTGTCCTCAACGACGGGAGAAGTCATGAACAGAAGACTTTGATTTTGCTGAGAGAGATTCTGGTCTTTTGATTTGTTACTCAGTTCATAATTAGATTCGTTAGATCCGTTATTAAGATAAGGGATAATTTCATCAAAAATTAAAGGGCCTGTAACTTTAATAGTATTTTCAGGGATATTTTGATTGAGAAGGTCTTGTTTATATTTTGGTCCCATGACGCAAAAGGTAATAGAGAATAACGGTGCAATATCATTATTGGCAAAGCCAGTGGCAATTCCGTGTTGAACCATATATGAATGAATGCGTAATGATGAAGCTGCGGCGAGCAGGCATTTTTCGTAGAGGCTACTAATGGCTGTTAAAACTACGGCTTTGGTTTGATGCTGTTGGAGATATTCTTTGAATCCATAATAATACAAATGGGTAAGATACATAAATTCGTAGGAGAAGAGGAATTGAAGATAATTTTCAATGTAAGGATATAATTTAATGTAGTGGATGGTAAGCAAGTCTTGTTTTATTTTCGGTGAGATTTGTTTCCATTGTTGATGTTTTTGTTTTGCGGCAATAGCTGCTTGTTCGCGTATCTGTGTTGTGAGATAAGGATAGAGGGTTGCAACTTTGGTTAAGAGAGTATTCTCTTTGGCGTTGGGATTGGCAATAACGATAACTTCTGTTGTTTTGTCAGAATTTTTTTCAAATGCGTTAAGCAGATTATCTAGGCGAAAAAAAGAGATGTTTGACATGTTTTTTTCTTGGCGGACTTGGGTAAGATAACTTAAAAATACGATGTCTTTGGTTTCTCTTTGCGTACTTTGTGTTTCGTGGTTTATTTCAAACTTGATTTTATGATATTTAGAATAGAGACGAGCATTTTTTTGTTCGTGATATATGAGATAGCGTTGAAAGAGCAGGCGTTTTGTTTTTTTTTGAATTTTTTTGAATGTTGAATCTTGTTCTTGGCTGTTAATTAGATGCAGCATTTGTTTCATGTTGTTTTCAAATGGAAGAAAGTTTATTTCTACAAGACGTTCATAAAACCACCATAATGGCACGTTTTCAATATTGAGAAGATCATCAATGACGATGTTGTCAATTTTCTTTGCGGTCCACGTTCGAAGAATATGTTCAAATTGTTTCTGGGTTATGGATGTCATGGTTGTTTTTATTTAGCATTTTCTTCTTGTAAACGGTAGATTTTTTTGAATGCTTTTATTGTTTCTTTATTATCTATTTTCCGTTTCATTTTTGGAATAGATGTGGTGGTGAGAAGAGTCATGATTTTGTGTGCGAGTTGATCGGGATTTTGAGGATCTATCAAGAATTTTTCAGGGAAATATTCGGCTACGCCGCCAACTTTAGTGCTAATAAATGCAGTTCCAACTTGAATTGATTCGATTAATGAAATGGGAACTGAGAATGTTTCTTGCGCTCCATGTACGGGATAAAGATAGATCCATGCTTTGGAGAGTTCTTCTTGTGAATCAACTTTTCCTTTGAAGGTTATACCTGCGGTTCTTTTAATTCGACGATGATATTTTGTATTGGTTTTAATTGAGGAGTCACAAATAGTTAAAGTTAGATCGGGAATATTCTTTCTTACTTTTTCAAATGCATCAAGAACATCTTGAATTCCTTTGTAGGGGCTTAAATGACTCATAAACAGAAGCGAAGGAACAAGGGAACGTGAGGCTGATCGTTTATAATTTGGAATCAATGGGGCAATACGAGTTTTTGCGATGTCTTTAAATGGTGTTTTCTCTAAAACATCCTGTTGATATTTTGTTTGGTAGGTAATGTGATCAATTCTGTTTTGAAATGAAGGCAGGAGGAGTGGCGTCCAGAGGCGTTGCCAAAATCCGTTGCAGTTTCCATCAAAGAATGTTAAAATTTGTTTTTTTGCATTTACTCTTTGTACTAGACGTAAAAATAGTGGTGAAGGATGAGAAAGATAATGCATGATGTCAGTATTTACTTCTATGCTGTGAAATGATTTGATATAGCGAACGGTAATTCCTTCTCGCGCTAAGGTCATGTTTTTTCTTGAAGTAGAAATTATTTCTATTTCGTGTCCTTCTTTACGCATAGCTTGCGCCATCCACCAAGCTTGTTTACGGATGCCTTCAGCGAGGGGAAATGATAAATCGTGTACGTAGTAGGTGATTTTCACGTAAAATTAGGGGTTTTGGGGCTTTTTAAGATTTGTTGAACTAGAGACTCTGTGCCACCCAATAGCCTAATCTTTCGCGTATTTCTTCGCCACATCTCTCCAAATCGCTTCTAGAAGTACATCGACTGTTTTGTCTTTAGCACCACTTGTTTCAATCACTGGAATGTTCACCAATGTTGCAATCTTTTCATAGGTTTGGTAATGATCAACTAATTGTTGGTGACTCATTTCTTGCTTGCGCGCTTCGATAACTTCAATGGGTGCTTTGAGTAGGAAGATAAAATCTGGTCGTGGATAGATTTGTATTAGCCATTGGCACCAACGACTTTCACGCACATGCTGGTAGTGCACAAACATATCGTAAAAATAACGGTCAATGAGTAAGATTCGACGGCTAGTGTGACGTAATCCAACATTCCAAAAGTATTTTGCGAGATAGTCAATAAATGTATAGGTGAAGATGATTGATTGTTTGAAACTTGTTTTGGACTTGTTTTGATCAGTTTGCTTGGTCTGATTAGTTTTTTCTACAATTTTGTATTCTTTCTTTCTCATCACGCCAGAGATAATCCTTGTTGTGGGAAGAAATGGTTTCCAACCAAAGTAAATATTTTGTATTTTGAGGCTGAACTTTTCGAAAAACGTTGGGAGGTGTTGTTGTGTATTCTTAATTATGGTTGATTTTCCTGATCCGTCAACACCGATAAAGCAGATAGTTGTGGTGCGTTTAGATGGAATCACTTTTTTTGCAAGAAATCGCAAGGTTCTATTTACTAATTGGATGAGGCGAGAAGTATCTACACTTGAGCGCAGAAGTGACGTTACAATTTCAAAGGTACTAAAATGAATTGCGGCAGAGGTACGGTCTTGAAGTTTAGTGATGAGCAAGTTATACGCGGCATTCCAATTATTATCGCTGGTTTGTTTGAGGATATACTTGTAATCAAGTTTTTTGTCTAGAAGATGATGAAGAAGTGTGGTTTTGTATTCGTTAAGTCCGTGATTTTTAAATAGAGCTTGGGCAGCGTAAATCAGCAGTTCGTCTTCATTGCTTGGCACAACGATGGTGGGTTGCGGTGTTTGTTTTCGTTTAAAGAGCTCTTCTTTGGTTAGAACGATCCATCCTAACCAAGATACTTCTTTGTAGAGGTCGATGACGAGCAATTCGCTGTCTTGCTTTTTGGCGAGAAAAGATCGATATCCTTCTTTATCGATTTCAATGAAGCCGTCACGGAGTAACAGGTTTTTGGCTTTGCGATAGTCTTCATCTGTTTCTACAAGAAGGTCGAGATCAGTGAGAGGGCGATGATGGATGTGGGGGTAGCGCAGGAGCAGATAAGAGATCTTTTTCTCAGCGAGTTTGAGAAGGATGGACTTGTATGCTTGTTCTGGCATGGAGAAACGATGCTGAATGGTCTTTTATGTGTTGTGGTATTCTGTTTTCTAATTCATAATGTTTATAACTTGTTTTGGTCTTGTTAGTAGTATGCGTAAAGTCAATCTTGTTCGTCCAAAACTTCATGATTTTAATCTCTTTTGTGAACGGGCTAAGAGTGCGTTTGAGAGTGGTCTTCTTACTAACAATGGTCCATTTGCACAAGAATTTGAAGCTAAAGCATCAGCGTATATGTCTACTCCCACGTTAGCGTTTTCTAATGGCACGTATCCCATTACTATGGTATTGCAGGGTCTTGGATGTACTAAGGGTGAAATTATCATTCCCAGTTTCACGTTTGTTGCGAGTGCGCATGCGGCGGTTGCTGCGGGATTGACGCCTGTATTTGTTGATGTGGACAAAGAAACCTACACCCTTGATCCTGTTGCTGTTGAGAAAGCAATTACATCAAAGACAGTGGCAATTATGGGTGTGCATGTGTTTGGTAATCCGTGTGATATCGATGCATTGCAGCGTATTGCGGATAAACATAAAGTCCCTTTGATTTTTGATGCCGCACATGCTTTTGGTTCAACGTATAAAGGAAAAAAAATCGGCGGGTTTGGTGCTGCAGAAACATTTAGCACTCATGCGACCAAAACTTTAATTTCTGTAGAGGGGGGATTAGTTTCCACACATCATCCAGCATTGATTGAATATTTGAAGAAAGCTCGCAATTTTGGGTTATATAATGCGTATGATAGTGAATTTATTGGTACTAATGCAAAGATGAGTGAACTTCATGCAATTGTAGGTCTTGATAGTTTGGCACACATTGATGAAGCGGTAGCTGCTAAGCAACATGTTGTGTCGTTGTACAAAAAATATCTGGCTAATGTTAGCGGGGTTCATTTTCAGCGTGAACAACGCGATTCTTTTAATGCGAATTTCTTTTTTAGTATCATTATTGATGCTGCGAAATTTGGTATGGATCGTGATCAATTAGCTGAGGAATTAGAGAAACAAGGTGTGATGGTACGTAAGTACTTCTTTAAGCCGTTACATCAACATTTATCGTATCGCGAGTGGAATAGTGTGTCTTTACCTAATACTGAATGGATTGCGAATAATATTCTTTGTTTGCCAACACATACTTCATTAACTGACGACGATGTGGAATATGTGTGTGAGAAGATTAGATGCTGTTCTAAGTAATATCATTTTTCACTCGAAATCTTTTTAAACCATCCCTCTCAAAACACTCTATCGTGAAACGCGCACTTATTACTGGCATTACCGGTCAAGACGGTCCTTATTTGGCAAAATTTCTGTTAGAAAAAGGCTACAAAGTTTTTGGTACTTATCGTCGAGTTTCTACTGCTAATTTTTGGCGTCTACAAGATTTAGGTATTCTTAAACAAATTACTCTTATTCCTGCAGATATGAGTGATATGTCTTCTCTTTTAGAAGCTGTAACTATTTCAGAACCTGATGAGATTTATAACTTGGCGGCACAGAGTTTTGTTGGAAACTCTTTCGATCAACCGTTATTAACCAGCGATGTTGATGCAAGCGGTTCTACTCGCTTTCTGGAAATTATTCGGCATGTTAAGAAGAATATTCGTTTCTATCAAGCGTCAACTTCAGAATTATATGGGGCTTGTGAAAAAGTACCTCAAGATGAAAATACACCTATGATCCCTAATTCACCGTATGCTGCGGCAAAATTATATTCATTTCATATGACTCGAATTTATCGTCATTCTTATGGAATGTTTGCGTGCAATGGTATTCTTTTTAATCATGAGAGTCCTCTACGGGGTCTTGAATTTGTAACTCGTAAAATTACTAATTCTGTTGCGCGTATTAAACTAGGTTTACAACATGAATTACGGTTAGGAAATATTGACACTAAGCGTGATTGGGGATATGCTCCTGATTATGTTAAAGCAATGTGGCTTATTTTACAACAAGATGAACCTGATGATTACGTTATTTCTACAGGTGAGATGCATTCTGTTCGCGAGTTTGTTGAGGAAGCATTCAAAGTAGTGGGATTAAATTGGAAAGATTTTGTCCATACTGACGAACGCTTAAAACGCCCTCTTGATGTTTATCAATTATGTGGTAATAATGGCAAAGCGCGTAAAGTGTTGAAGTGGAAACCACAAGTGACGTTTAAAGAGTTAGTTAAAATTATGGTGGAAACTGATTTAGCTCGCTGGAAGCGTTATATTGGTGGTGAAGTATTCCCATGGGATGCGCCAAATCATACTAATGAAGTGGATATTGTCTCACGTAATGTTGTTCGAGATAAAGAAAAAGAAGCGGGAAAGTCCCGTGGTAAAGGTAAGTTCTCTCTCAAAGGCTGGTAGATCTTATGGATTTGCGAGAATATGAAACATTATTTTCATTAGAGGAAAAGTATTGGTGGTTTGTAGGTCAACGGTGTGTGGTGGAGAAGTTTCTCAAATCAATGGGTACTTCTTCCCATCATCGTTTTCTTGATGTTGGGTGTGGCACTGGTATTAATTTAGTTCTGTTAGGAAAGTATGGCAAAGCCGAAGGGTTAGATTACGCTGATGAAGCGGTAGAATTTTGTTCTCAACGTGGTTTGAAGATTGTACAGGGTAATGCTATGAGTTTGCCATTTGCCGATGGAACATTTGATGCGGTGACTGCGTTAGGAGTATTCTATCACAAGGCGATTACAGACGATGTGTTGGCGATGAGAGAAGCTTTTAGGGTATTGAAGCCTGGTGGGAAATTTTTGCAGCTGGATCCTGCGATGATGTGTCTATGGGGTAAGCATGATGAAGCATTTCATGGTGTGCGACGGTATAGTCGGACGGAGTTGAAACGTAAGTTTGAGACTGCTGGTTTTGTGGTGGAGAAATGTCGTTATATTAATACAGCATTGTTTCCTGTGGTGTGGTTGGTTCGTAAGTTAGGGCGCTTTAGTTCAAAGAAACCTGAATCTGATGTGCAACCTGTTAACTCTGTTGTGAATTTGATTTTAACAAAGTGGTATTGCTTTGAAGTGTGGGTAGCGTGGTATGTGCCAATGCCGTTTGGTGTTAATGTGTTTGCGGTGGGAAGGAAGCCTGTTGATAAAAAAGATAAAAAACAGAATTTTATTCATAAAATTTAAAAAAGAAGGTTTGGGTTAAGTTTTTAAGGGTAGATGTTGAAGGTAGAATTATGGCTGATTATCAATCTTTAGATCAATTTATTAGACCTCCTCATTCAAATAGTGATGAAGAACGTATAAAAATAGTGGGTGGGGGTATTGAATTTTATGTTCCTCGTGGGGATGTTGAAGTTGCAGTTATGAATGATTCTGATAGTTCGTTGTGGCATGCTTTAACTCACGATGTAGGTGTTAAGACTAAAATGATGGGTAGTGAACCAAAAATGGATGATTTACCTTTCAATCGTGTCTCTGCGGGGCAATCGTTTGCTTTTCCACCTGGTCATGTTGGTCTAGTCGTTGTTCCAGCCGGTAGCATTTCTGTTTATCTTCAAAATGGGATGTACGATAGGTCTGCTGGTGAGAATGGTCTTATTGTTACTCATGATGGCAATAATGATGCTGATTACTTAGCTCAACATGGTTATCGACGACGTCAGATTATGGATCTTACTGATCAAGTCAAAACGTATCAAGTTCCAGATGGTCAGGAAGTTACTCCTGAAGAATTATGGAGATTTGGTCTTGGACTTCATCATCATCCTGTAAATCCTCATCGAACAAGTGAGCAATATCCACAAGGAACACCAATTACTGAACGCTATATGGCTCTTTCATCTGAAGGATTCTATTGGGGATTTGAAGCAGTCGAAGGTAACACTGAGTTTGAGCCAGGTACACGTTTTGCGGGTCATGTTCCTCAATATCATGTGCTTACTGTCCCTTGTAACATGTGGCATGTTGTTTCACCTATGCCTGGGCTGAAATTTGTAGGTATTACCAGTGATCCATTTAGTAAGACTAAAGAAGGAGCACCACGTAAAGATGACGCAACCTGGTTTTATGATCTACGAGATGAACTTATGGATGTTCAAAGACGTTAGAATCTTTTAACACTTGCTCAAAGACGTTAGAATCTTTTAACACTTGCTTCACATACTCATGCAAGTTATTTTCTATTTTATTCACCCATTTATGTTTTTCTTGGGTTTTGTCTAATGAGATTACGACGTTTTTGTCTTTTGGTTTGACGAGAAAGCACACGGAAAGATAATGCACGCCCGTTTTCACGTCCGGAAATGGTGCGGTATCAAAGAAGACTTCATAACAGTTAATCTTTCTGACAATTTCGACTTCGATACCTACCTCTTGGAGGGCTTTGCGTTTGACTGCTGTTTCGAGAGTTTCGTTTTTTTGTACTCTGCCACCAGGAATCCACCATTGGCCTTTGGCGGGCTCATCTTTACGCAAGGCGAGAAGGACTTTGTTGTTGTGAACAAGGACGAAGTCTACAGCAGGAATTGGCATGTGTTCGAGGATTTGCGTGTAGAGAGTGGAAGGGATTTGTGACATATAGAAAGAATGTTCTTGACTTCTTTATTAATTTTGGTGTTACTTTCAAGAAGCAAATTTATAAAATAGGTTCTCTATGTCTTTGTTATGGCAATGGAAATACATGCTCAACGGTTAAGACAATGTTTTTTATTTCGTGAATGGAGCACTAACAGTGATTCTTATGCAACACCCTCTTTATCTGGAGAGGAATTTACGTTATATAGGGTGAGTGAAACTTTAATTCATTATGTTCCTCGATTTGGCGTGCTTCTTGATTTTGCAAATGATACGGCTGAATCATTATTACGGGCAATCGCTACTGGGAGTAATATTCCTGGATATGAACGGTCTTTGGATCAGTGGACCGAGAATTCAGGAGATAATGATGATCGCACAAGAGCTGACTTAGTACATGGCACGCGTTCTAGACTATTAGAACCGTATTTTAGAAATTCGGACGACGCAGATGAGGCTCGTCGTGCTTTGTATGGGGAACGCTATCCTGGAATTGCTTTATACGGGCCTTCAAAAGCTCAGGTTCTTGCGCAAATGCTTGATGCGTGCGAAGGTGTGCAAATACCGGGACACAAACCACAACATTATAAAGATTTGAGTGAATTGTTGAAACGTGAATTTTCAAGATGATCTATAAGGCTATTCTTGCAGACATTGACGGAACACTAATCGAAAATGGTAATATCTCTTCTGTTCACGCTGAGTTACAAACATTAATTCAACAATTTCGTTCTACGGGTGTTTTGTTTTCATTATGTTCTGGTCGAGCGCTTGCTGAACAGCGGCTTTTTTATGGTCTTCTTTTGGGGGAAAATAAACCTCATGAAACAGAGGCAATTTTATATGAAAGTTCAAGTATTTACTTTCCTCAATCTAGGCAGTCTCATCAATGCGGCGGTTTGACAAAAAGCCAAATGAGTGCTGTTCAAAAATTCATTGTTGAGAAAAATCTTCTGGATGGTTTAGTTGAACAAGAGAATAGTGAAACATACCAAACTTCATTAGGCTATGTCACTCCTTCCTTCTTTGCCCATAGTCCAGGAGATAGAGTTCTGCTCACTCAAGTATTTCTACGTGTCAAGCCGATTCTCGAGAAAGAGTTTTCATTCTTACGAGTAGTGCAGTCTGCTGATGCTATTGATATTTTAGCAAAAGGAATTCACAAAGGACTGGTGGTTGAAGCGTACTCACGGCGTACTGGTATTGCATTATCGCAGATGGTAGTTATCGGTGATTCTGGCAACGACTTAGAGATGTTTGAAATCGTAGGCAAAGCGGGTGGTATGGTTGCGTATGTGGGCAATGATATAGAACAGGAGAAATTTGTTCAAAAGTTCCATAATGCTTATATACCTCAAAAAAGGGGAGTAGAAGGTACAATAAATGTTCTGAAATTTATATTTAATGGGGGAATTAACAATGGCAAATGATACTTATGAAGCGGTGAAATTTGACAACCAAAGATATTCAGGCGTAGGCGTGCCAAGGATTGATAACCTTAATCGTTCTTATGCTTCACAAGCTCACGCAATTGTTTTTGTTGAAGGTTCTGTTCAAGCCAATCCTTCACAGGGTATTGGTCAAGATTTAACTCCTGCAAACTACATCGCTACTGTTTTAGAACCGGCTATCAAAAGAGGAGAAGTTGCTGATGGTTCTCAAGGTCCGTTTGATGATCGAAAACATCGTTTTCATTCTTTCAGTTTAAGAAGGGTTGAGGGTGGAAGTGAACCTGTTTTATTGGTTCATACTGCGCCAACAACGTATCAAGCTTTTAGGGCTGAACTAGAGGCTGAAAAAGATCCTGCTCGTGGAAGATCTTATTTTGAAGGTCTTATAACTCGAACACGTACTTCTCTTTTCGATGAATATGCATTTCATTCTCGTATTGGCGGCGTAGGCGGCTTAGTATTTTCAAAAACTGGGGCTGTGTATGTCGGAACACGTGCTGAGGGAAATGATGTTGCAGGCCTTGCCGATGCAGTCAGTGCACATATGCCTTTTTTTGGCTACGATCCAAAAGATATTGATCTAAATCTAGCTCTGTTAAAAGCGGTGCAGCGTGAACGTGGAGTTCTTGCTCAAGACATTGTTGCAACAGAATTTATTGGTGCTGGTGGAGACAAATATAGGGGCGATTTTGACTTTGTTTGGTTAATTCATACAAGCTTGCCTGATGAACATTTTACTGGTGATGCGTGGAAACAATATGCTGGTAGAAAAAATGCACAAACTCGATTAGTTGCTGCTCGATCTATGGAAGATGTAGAAAGAATGCTTCAAGCCGATCAGCTTCCTGATGGAACCAAAACGGCTGGCATGCATTATACGTTAGAACATGCTTTGAGAAATATTAATGCTGATGATTTTAAATCTCGTTAAATTCTTTTTTTCTTTCCTTCTTTTTCTAGAATGATAATTGAACAATAAAATACGATAAAAACAATAAAGAAATAATCAAAAACTTAATGCTTCTGTTTCTCTACTTCTTCCAAGGCAGCGTCCATCATGATTTTGACTAACTGCTTGAATTTAACAGAAGGAACAGTGCCAATGGCATGTTTCAATTTTGTGGTGTCACCAAGTAAAATGCTGGTGTTGCCTGGTCGCGCGAAGCGTGGATCGAATTCAACATGATCTTGTGCTTTTAATCCAACATACGCGAATGCTTCGTCTAAGAATTCATGAATAGAATGAACTTCGCCAGTACAAATGATGAAATCATCAGGTTGGTCAAGTTGCATGATTTTCCACGCAATTTCCATGTATTCTTTGGCGTAGCCAAAGTCAATTTTAGCATCGAGATTTCCTAACATGATTTTTTGTTGCAAACCCTTCTTGATACGCGCAACACCACGAACGATTTTACCAGTAACATATTCTTCGGTGCGTCGAGGTGATTCATGATTGTAAAAGACTCCCGTATATACTGGCATCTTAAACACATCACGATAATAACGACATAAAACATAGGCAAAGGCTTTGCCAGCACCATAGGGACTTTGAGGACGCAGTGGTGTTTCTTCATTTTGCACAGCGTCTTTACTCATACCAAAGATGTTGGATGAAACTGGTTGAAAGAATTTCATCTTAGGATCGATTTGTTTGATGATTTCAAGAATGCGTCCAACTGCTGAGCCGGTAATGTCGCAAGAATATCCAACGCCGTCATAACTCCAACTGACGTGATCTTGGTCAGCTTCGTTGTAGATCTCTTCTGGTCGTACGTTGTTAATCACACGGTAGAGTGAAGTTGGATCTGCTAAATCGCCGCGATGTAGCGTGATCTTGTCCATAATGTGTTTGATATTAACAGTATTGCCTGTTGCGGATCGGCGATAAAAGCCGTGTACGTCGTAGCCTTTCTCCAATAGGAGTTCAGCTAAATATGAGCCATCTTGTCCAGTAATTCCGAGTACGAGGACTTTTTTCTTAGTGGTTGGATTGTGAGTTGTTGTCATAGAAGTTATATTAGGGGGCTGATTTAAAAGGATTTTGATAGAAAAAAGAATTCAAACCTATTCCACAACCCTGAAAGTCGGCAATGGCACAATAAACTTGCCCCCTCGACTACGCCACTCTGCTTCTCGTTCATACATCTCTTTAAAGAAGGCATATGGCAAGACTAAGAAGTAATCAGGCTGTGCGGCACGTGCCTCGTCTTCAGACACAATCGGAATCATACTGCCAACAGTATAGCGTCCCCATTTAAACTGAGTGCGTTCAGCTGCTTTTTCGATGATGGTGTGATCTAATCCATAATATTGTAAGATGACATTTCCTTTGGTTGAAGCGCCATAGACCCAGACTTTCTTACCTTGGGCAACTTCTTGTTTGATGAAATTAACACATTTGTGTTTTTCAGTTTCAATGCGGTAATAAAAGTCAAGATAGGTTTTTTTGTCTTGGAGGTTTTTTTCAGCTTCTTTAATTGCAGCAACACGTTGCGCAGCTCCCGCAAATTCATTAGTTTTGGTGCCTTGGCGTCGGGCATAGATGCGGTAACTTTGACCGTTGACTTCGTTGATTTCAACATCAAAGACTTCAAGTCCATTTTTGTTAAAGAGATATTCAAGCGATGCGAATGAATAATATTCAAGATGTTCATGGCAGATGTTTCCTACATCGTTAGTATCAAGCATGTTCTTTGCGCACATGAGTTGGGCGATAAACACACCATCAGGTGTTAGTGCGTCTTTAGCATCTTCAACAAATTGGTTGGGATCTTCCATATCGTAGAACATACCAATCGCTGTCACCACTTTTGCTTTTTTGTCTAGGGTTTTATTATAATTTTGAATGGTCCAGAAATCATGGATGTGGTGTGTAATACCTTGCTTGCCTTCTTCTGCTAAATTATTTGCAGGCTCAACTCCTACGGTAATGAGTCCAGGTACTTGGTAGGTGCGTAACATTGTTCCATCGTTGGAGCCAATATCAAGTACGACATCGCCAGCTTTGAGATGTTGGAGTTGCTCAGCTTTATGAGTTATGTCGCGTAACGCTTTTTTCATGGTATCAGTCACACCTGATTTATACCAATAAAATCCAGCGTAGAGCAGTTCTTGTGGAGCAGTATGTTTGAGCTGGACTAAGGTGCAATTTTCACAAAAGACCATTTCTAATGGGGCTTTAGGACAGCGTGTAATGTCTTCTCTTTTTTCTAAGAAATTGTTGACGTATTGATCACCAAGGGTGAAAAGAAAGGTAAGTTTTGGAGAATAACAGACACGACAGGTTGAACGTGTGGTATAGGTTTGTGGAGAGTGATGCATAATTGTTATTGCTGTTTGAAGATATTTAAAATTATCTGTTGTGGATTAGTATGTGTCAGGGTTGAGGGAATTAATTGGTATTGAGAATTAGTTGGCATTCTATTATTATGTGATTATTATTCTACTTTGTCAATTTTAAAAACAAACTTGCGGTTCAAGATATAATTGAGCATGGAAAAGAATCCCGCGCTAATAACAATTGCTCCGTAAGGATAGGTTTGAAATAGAGAAATATACTTAGTTAGAAGAGAAACCCCTCCAAAGTTAAGAGCAGTAATTACCAAAAAAATAATTGCGTAGTGAAGAAATTCTCCTTTGCGCTTGAAAGTAATAAAACAATGATACGGGAAGAGTACGACGACTTCTAGACAAAGAACTAAGCCATATGAGACAATGAACGGAATATGAAAATATTTATCGAAGAGAAATGTTAATGTGAGATTGATAACAAGCCCTATCCCTCCACCAAAAAGGAATTTTGTGTAGCGAATAAGATCTCCTTTCCAATGTGCCCATAGTTCTTTCGTGTTCATGATGATCCAAACCTAATTTTAAGAATTCGCCAACCATATTGTGCTCCGGCTTTGAAGAGATGCAATACGCTTGTATCTAATTTTGATTTGCCGCCTTTGCGATAGTTGTACTCATAGCCTATTTCAATAATGTTGTAACCTTGTTTATGGGCTTTGTAGAGGAATTCAGCGAAGTATTCACCAAAACCGTGTGGTGAGAAATGGACTTTGTCTGTGACGCTGCGTTTCACAGCGATAAAACCGGAGGTGTAATCTCGCGCATAAAATCCTAATATACAGGAGGCGTAGATGTTAAAAATCCAACTCATTGCGGCGCGCCATTGTGCTCGTTTGTCCTTGCCGTGTTTGGCATAACGTGAACCAACAACAATGTCATTTTTTTCATTAAGATGAGATACTAATTTTGGCACATCTTCAGGTGGTAATCCTAAATCACAATCCATCCAGACTACGACGTTACCTGTTGCTTCGCGAATGCCACGATCAAGAGCAGAGGCTAATCCACGTTCGTGTAGGCGACGAATGACGCGTACTTTTGGGTCATTTAGATCTTGCGCGATTTTCCACGTGAGGTCTGGGCTGTTATCGTCAACGATAATGATCTCGTGAAGGTCATCTTTGAGTGCTGCGCTGATTCGTTCAATGGCTTCAACGATGTTTTCTTTTTCGTTATAAGATGGAAGAACAACGGAGACTTTGTTTATTGATATTGGCTGAGCACTATTGGGAAAGATATCTGATTCTGTGGTATGAGATTGTATTTGTTCTGCTCTTTTTTCTCCCTTTTTTTTACTGCTTTGACGTGCCATGATTTGTGTTAACTTTTATTGTTAATCTTATTGCAATTCTTGCTGAATCTTTTTAATGGTATTTACAATGTAGTCAATTTCGTGTTCTGTTAAATGACTTGAAGAAGGGAGGTAAAAGCCTCGTGTTTCAAGAAATTCTGCATGAGGAAATGCGCCAGTGCAATTTGGTTTGTTTTTTCCTTTGTAATTAATGTAACACGGTTGTTTGTGCATGCCGATAAAGAAAGTTCTGGTTTCTACGCCGCGTTTTTGCAGTTCTGCGCAGAGTTGGTGCATGGTTAGACCAAACGAATCTTGAATTACCAGTCCGTACATCCAATAAACATTTTTTGCCCATGGTGCTTGAGGTGGGGTGATAAGACCCTGAATTCCTGCGGCTTTGATTTTTTGTGTGTAGAGCACAGCGTTGCGACGACGAGCATTTACTAACTCATCAATGCGTTCAACTTGCGCTAAACCAATGGCTGCTTGAATGTTGGTAAGACGGAAATTGTATCCTGTTTCTTGATGGAGAAAACGAGGTTGTCCAAAGTAATGGTTTCGTAAATCTTTGGCGCGTTTTGCCCATTGTTCGTTGTTTGTAACAACCATGCCACCTTCACCAGTAGTGATAATTTTATTTGCGTAAAAGCTAAAACAGGCGATGTCACCAATCGAGCCAATTTTGTGTCCTTTGTATTCAGCGCCGTGTCCTTCGGCTGCGTCTTCAATGACAGGGATGTTATGTTTACGGGCAATAGCCATAACTGGATCCATATCTACAGGATGTCCGTAGGTATGCACGACCATAATGGCTTTGGTGCGTGGCGTAATCTTTTTTTCAATTTGAGCAGGGTCGATGTTCCATGTTTCTAATTCGGAATCAACAAAGACCGGTGTTGCCCCAAGCTGTACGATAGGGTTACATGATCCAATCATGGTGAAACTGGGAAGAATGACTTCGTCGCCTTCGCCAATATTCATCGCTGCGAGAGCAAGATGAATAGCAAGAGTACCATTGGCACAGCTAATGCCATACTTTGTTCCACAATATTGTGAGAATTTTTCTTCGAATTGAGTAATATATTTTCCTGCTGATGAGATCCAGCCAGTTTGAATTGCTTCTGTTACATACTTTAATTCATTGCCGGTAAGGGTTGGTTCACAAACAGGAATGGTGCGTTGAGGTGGAAGCGGGGGAAGAGTTTGGGTTGTTGAACTGGTTGTTTGTGTCATGATATTTATTCACCTTTAATTATCCTGGAAAAATTCTTTTTCTACGTCACGACCACGATATGGTCCTTGTTTTAGTTCAAGCATTTTACTTTCTTCAAGAAAGACTACTTTGTGACCGCAGTTAAGTAAGAGAGCATCTCCTGATTCTAAGATTACGATACTGTGCTTGATTTTATTATGATACAAAGTTACTTCTAATTTTCCCTGAATAAGGTAGAAAAATTCTTGGGCAGGGATGTTATGCAGATTACTAAACGGGATGTGTTGGTGCGGATCGATGAGTGTTCCTTTTGGGCGTAGATGCATTCCTAATTGAAATGGAAATTCATCTGGAGTGAAAAAACTCGCACCCGGTGTAGAAAATGCCGCTTTAATATGGATTGCTAGTATTTGTTCTTGGTCTTTGATGATGTTAGTGTTTGCTGTGGTCATGGTGTTATTGTATTTCTTTCTCTTCTTTTTTATTTTCTTCTCTTATTTCTTCGGTTGTTGTTTTTTCAACAAATGTTGATTTAGAGTGTTCTTTATTGGAATGTTGATTTGCTTTACTTATGGCAATATACATTAAGTAGACAATAGTGACTAAAATTAGGAGTAATTCAAGGTAGAGCACAAGCATTCCTGCATAATGGGCTAGAAATCCAACTCCTTTAGGTTCATAGTAATCATCATTATTTTCTTTTGCTCTCCAAGCAATTGAATATCCCCAAAACTGGTTATTTTGATCTATGAGTGTGTATATATTCGAGCTAACTTGGACTGTTCCTTTATAGATTATAAAGTGATGTCGTGCTCCTGCTTTTTGTTCATTTCCTGAAACTTCTGCAACTTTTTCAAGATTTTGTGTAATTGCTCTACTAATTACTTCACTTTGATTGGCAATTCGATTATAGTCTTCAGTTCTCCACGCACAGGTGGTTTGCGGACCACATTCTACATAATAGAATGGAATGTTGATCTTTGGTCCATTATAATCTTTAAGACTATTTGAATATTGTACGAATGTGTCTGTTTGCATATAGTACTTACGTCCAAAAGACCAAGCATGAATCCCATTATAGATTCGTTGATCTGCGACAATTAACGCGTTGCTTTCTATATGTTCGTGAACATATTCTCTGAGATTAAGAACTGAGGAATCGGACGTAAAATCGGTTCGAAGCATGAAAAGAGTAGTGATTATGATTATGCCTATTATAGTCGGTTTTAGCAGGCTATATTTTGGTTTGGTTGCGAGATACTCCCAGAGCCAATTCATACCAACACCAGCAAAGAGACTACAGGTGAGGGGGATAAAGATGTAATGGGTCGGACTTCCAGTAACTCCTGCAAGGTATATTAAGAATGGGATAATTCCAGCAATGAAAAGAGTTATTGCAGCGTTATATTTCTTAGTACGATGGGCGATGATAAATCCGAATATGCTAAAGAAGATGAGCAGGAAATCAATTTTAAGAAATTCAATTCCTCTACTTGAAAAGACACTGGCGAGGGTGTTGGTGTTCCATGCTTTATTTTCAAATCCTGCAAACGCATTTTTTCCTACTCCAAAAAAATCTGAAACATAGTAATCCGTATATCCTGTGTTCTGATATACTAACATGTTGTAGATGATTAATGGACTAAGGGCGATTACGGCAATTATTAATGCTGTGCCGAGGTGTTTTGTTATCTCTTTTCGTTGATGGGGATGTTTATTCCATTTTTGCGCTAATACTATTACAAAAGCAGGCGCAAGAAGCAATACTAAGTTACGGCTTAGAACTGCGAGGATGAAAAAAAGTGAGGTAAGATAGAGATAGGTTTTTTGAGTTTCTTTAAGGTAATAGAGAAAGAAATAGATGCTTAAGAGGGCGAGACTAAATCCCATCATATCCATTTCATAATTATATCTGATGGCGAATGCGGACACGGCAAAAAAGAATGCGGCAAATAGTCCGGTTCTAGAACTGTTAAAATGATCTTTCCCTATCAGAAAGAGTATAATTGTGCTGAGTACTGCGAAAATGATGGAGGTGAGTCGAGCGGTGAGTGAAGTAGGTCCAAAGAGCATAAACCAGATGTCGGTGAAATGTGAATAGAGAGTTCCTTGCTGAAGTGTTGAGAGAACATTTGCTTGGTTGATGTTGATGGCGTTAACAGTATAGACCATTTCGTCTGGTTTCATTTCTACGTTTATTGCAGCAAAATAACGCAAGGTAAAACACAGAAGCATAATTGCTATGAGAATAAGACTGGTCTTGCTTAACTTCATGTTATTCTGTTTTCTCTTGTTTCTTTTAAATATTTGTGTGGTTTGGGTACTCTGTCCTAAGCTCGTTTTGATTTGGCTTGCATCGAGTTCAGCTCTCGCCAGTTTCATAGCTTCTTTCGTTCCAGCCCCGTATGGGGCAACCCCCGGAACTCTTAGGATGTTTTATAAAAAATAACTTCACAAAAGATGCAAACCTTTTTAGGACAGAGTGTGGTTTGAGCTTATCGATACTTTCTTCATAACTATTATAAAGTGCTGCAGGGTTGGTTTATGCATGGTTACTCTTGCTCTTCCTGCTTTGGCTTCACATGAGGGTCAGGTACGTTATGTTGTTTCATTGCTAGACGATTTAGTGGTAAAGCAGGGTTTTCACGCAGGAATTCAATTGTTGTTATTTAGTAATGTGATAGATGATGTTGCGGTTGCGCGAGATGTGGAACGTATTTCAAAAAACGTTGTACCTTCCTCATTTCGTAAAATATTTCATGCACCTATTTCTCCCCATGCTTATGACTCTCGCTTGAATTTGGCATGCGAAGAGAGTGTTGAAGTGTATGTCAATCTGGCTCACCTTGTAGAACGCTGTGGTGGCGAGTCAATGATTATTCATACTAATTGCACCTACGATGCAACTCAATGGAAATCACCGTTAACTGACCGTGAATATATTTCCAAAACTGTTTTACCAAAAGTGTATGCTCATATCAAAGCAATTATTGATCAAAGTCCTATCCCTATCTTATTAGAAAATCTTCCGAATCCACTCAAAGGCGATGCTACTGCTAATCCTCATCAGACGGTGTTTGATCCATTTTTAGCAACCATTGGGCAGATAAAGGAATTTTATGACAGCGTTGATCCACGTCTTGATTTTTGTTTTGATACTTCGCATTATGGTATTTTAGCGCGTCAAGTGAATCGACTTGCAGCAAAATATGGCGTCCAGATTACTTCTCATCATATTGATCAAGAAGGTCTTAAACTCTACCCCCAAGATGTCCTACCACAACCTTCGCTATTAGAATTATACCCTGAATTAAAGCGTTATTTTAAGAAAAAAATAACCTGTGTGCAGTTGGCAGATTACCGTGGAGAATGGCGTGCTGCTCAGGGAATTGATAAGGGGTCAGTGTTTGACGAGGGATATGTTGTGGGAGAGGGCGATTTAGGACAAGAATTGTTGGACATGACGGTTGCGTATGCTCGCGATTACCCTACTGGTATTATTTCTGTTGACGTGGGGGTAGCTGATTTTTTGAAACGTGATGAGCAGATTGTGAGTTTGAACAGAGTGGTTGCAGCGTTGAAGAAGGCGAAGGTGCGCTAAGGTTTTTTTTGATCTAAATCATTCATCCACAATCTATATAAAGCCGTTTTTGAGTGTTATTTTATATGTCTGGTGTGAATACTATTGTAAGTCAAGATGATCGTTCTGCGTGGCCAGTTGTTTTGCTTTGCGGAGGTAAAGGTACTCGAATGTGGCCTTTAACAGAGGATGTTCCTAAACCGCTCATTCCTATTGGGGGCAAACCCATTTTATGGCATATCATGGATCGCTATTCATCGTACGGTTACACTCATTTTATTGTGTGCTTAGGGCATATGAAAGAGAAAATTCGTTCTTATTTTGCTAATCCTGCTAATATCAATCCTACATGGAAAATTGAATTGGTTGATACTGGTGAAGAGAGTTCTAAATCAGAACGTATTGCGCAAGTTAAACACTTGATTAAAACTGATCATTTTCTACTAAGTTATGGAGATGATTTGTCTTCGGTTGATATTAACCATGTGGTCGATACTCATTTGTCGCGTGGGAAGATGGTGACTCTTACGTCCGTTCCGTTGCATTCTGAGTTTGGGGTGTTGGAATTAGATGATAAACATCATGTGCGTTCATTTCGAGAAAAACCACGGCTTTCTGAATATTGGATTAATGGTGGTTTTTATGTTTGCAATAAACAAGTTTTGAGCAATTTAGAGGGTGGCGAGTTTGAAGATGTCGTGCTAAAGAAATTGGCTGCTGCTGGCGAAGTGACTGCGTATAAATTTGAAGGCTTCTGGAAGTGCATGAACACCAGCAAGGAAGCAATTGAATTTAACAAGATGTGGGATGAAGGAAAAGTGTTGTGGAAGAAAGGGTAATTTTACATTGATGGATTCATCAATTGATTAATTAATTGGTAATAGTGTTTCTAAATTAATAATCTTTATAAGGGAAAAATACACTTCTGATCTTAATGACTGACACTTCTGGGGTAATACATGTTTCTCGACGTCATGCAAGTGATTTAGGTGTTATGATTGGCGATACGATTTTTCCGAGTCCAATTCATGCAATTCATGAATTGGGCGGCAATGCGCATGATGCCGATGCAAGTACATTTTCTGTAATATATCAACCAGGTTCACAGGGTCGTCTTGTTTTAGAGGATGACGGTTTTGGAATGAGTCCTGGCCAAGGTCTTGAAGATTTTTTTCAGATTGGGGGAAGTACCAAACGAGATCTTAAGAGAGAGGGAAAAACGACCCCTCGAGGTCGCCGACCTATTGGTAATTTTGGATGGGGATCTCTTGCGGTGCGTTATCTTGCTCAAAGTCATGTTTTTGAGAGCTGGAGAGGGGGAGTCTATTCTCGTGTTGAAGAAGTGTTTAGTGAAACAGATCAAGATTATGATCCCATTCGAGTTGTTACGCAATCTTGTGATCCTCAATTACATGGTACCAAATTAACCCTTACAAATCTTCGAGAAGTAACTCAAAGTATTAATTTAGATCATTTAATGCGATCTCTGTCGACACAAATGCCCGTTGAGCTGAGTGATTTCCAAATGAGGGTTAATGGTGTTCAGGTTACTCCACCAGCGCTTACAGCGGCTACTAAATATGTTTTTGGTGTTTCAGACAAAGAGTTAGGTGAGGTAACGGGGACGATTTATTATTCTCCTAAAAATTTGGGCGATCTCTCGGGCGTGTACGTTAAAGTAAATGGACGCGCGATTGGTGGCCGTAATCTGGATTTACTTACCACTCTTTCTGCTGCTATGGCAAGTAGGACATATGCGGTAGCTCATGCTCAAGGAATGGAAACGGAAATTAGATTTACTCGAAGAGAAGTAGGTACTGGTGAGAAAGCTGATCGTCTTTATGGCATTCTAGAAACTGAATTACGTCGGGTACGACAAGATCAAGAGGGAAGCGCTGTTGATACTAAATTACATGATGCCTATCGTTTTGTAGCCGAACAATTACCCTTGCTTGGAACAAGATTAGCACGCGTATTAGGGGAAGAAGGTGCGTATACTTTTAATTTTAGTGATACTCGAGCAGGAGATATGCTTAATGTGGATCGATCTGGAAA
This sequence comes from Candidatus Woesearchaeota archaeon, assembly GCA_016188115.1. NCBI lineage: Archaea > Nanobdellati > Candidatus Woesearchaeota > Candidatus Woesearchaeota archaeon. Next base: position 842,324 of record JACPIK010000002.1, on the reverse strand, counting down.
AATAGTGTATGTCAATCCCCGCAGTGACGCATTTCGTATGCATGGTGTTGCTCGTCGTGAAATTGATTCTACTCTAGCATTGTTATTGGAACGATCTCTTGCTTGCGCAGTTACTACAAGACCTGCAGACTGGTCGCGCATGGCTCTTCTTGCGCAGGAATTAGGAAAAGAAAGTCATCCTCGTGTAGGCAAAGGAAGATCGTTTTATCTTAAAGATGTGCTTCCTCGCGCTGAAGTTCCTGGAGAAAAAGCGGATAGTACTCTACCTATTGTTCCTACTCGATTATATTCTTATCATGAAGCGGCTCTACGCAGTGGATGGCATCGCGAGTTGCAGAAACGCCTTGCCGAAGCAGGAAGACTTACGACTACGCATGAACAAGTGTTGGGATCTGATCTTGAAACTGCTATGGCTGCGCTTTCTGATTATACAACTTTATTTCAGGTTGTACGTGGTATTGCTATTCCTGATGGCATGTCTGCGGCATGGCCTGGAAATACTGAACGTAAGATTGAGGCACGCTTAAATCGAGATCCTTCTTCTCGTCCTTCATGGATCTTAGACTTAAATCAAACTGAAGAGGGTAATTCTCTTTATGCTGTTCATAGCAAAGATATTACTCGTTTTAAAGAATATATTTTAGGAAGAAGTACTGATGAGGTAGATTATTCTACTCTTGAATCTCCTTTTGAAGTTGCTACTGTCTTGAGTACTCAGTATCAATCCGCATTTACAAATCGCTTTTTTGCTGATTTAGTTAAGAGGTGTGTTTTACGCGCAGATGTTTTTCAATTTAATAGCACTCAAGAAGAAGTTAAAGTTGTTGCAGCGGATCTTGCTTCACGTTTATCTCATTTAGGGTTGGGTGAGCGTCCTTCGTCTGGACATATTCATTTGACTCAACTCTCGGAGTTGTTGTATGTCACATCAGATGATGATCTTGAAAATGCGTTTGCCCATTTGACACAGCCAACAGGTTCTCGTATGGTTTCATATGATGTTGCAAGATCATTGTATCAAGCATTGGTGACTGGTTTTTGTAGAACTATTCAAGATAATCTTTCACGAAATTCCGTAATGAAAGGGTTAGGATACCTGACTGCAAATGAAGCGATTAAAAGTATGGGAGAAAGAGGAATAAGACCTCGAGATGCACAAGTAGGTTTAACAAGAGCAGGAGAGAGTCGCGTTTTAGGTATGTATCATCGAGATTTTGTTAGTTCCTATGTACCATCATCTCCAGTAGGTCCTAAAACTTAATTTTGTTTAGGGCTTCCTTCATATGATTCTACGGGGTTTATGATTTATGAATCAATCTTTTTCAACACTTACTGAATCGATACGAACACTCCAGGGACGAGGACTTTTTGAAATAATTCTGGAAGATCAGGTACAACGATTGGGTTTGAGTAATTATGTTACTGGGTGTTCTCCAGTCATTTCGAGTTCAGGTACCGGTTATTACGTTGCGAGTGTTGCTGCTGGTTTACTGCGAGATGATAATTTTCATCGAGAATATGCAGACACCATTCCCTCGCTTCCTTTGCATCTATCTCTTGATGAATTACGTTTGATTCGCCATCATGGTGAAATTGAACTAGATGAAAGTGTAGTTACTTCTCGTTTGGATACATTGATTTATGAGGGTGTTGTACCTGCTCGTGATGGTCGTGTACCTGTTACTTATATTGATTTAATTTTGGAAGATTATATTTGTGCTCAATTTGGTGATACACCCACATATTCTTCAGAAATTGTATTTCCTACCTTATGGGATGTTGTTCGCAGTGTAACGCCTGTCACAAAAATCAATGGAGCAGCGCAACAACTCAATACGGTTAGTGTTACAGGGGTAGCTGAAGAAAAAGTTACGCTGGATCAAGATCAATCGATTTCTGGTGCTACTCCTACACCTGAGTCTGGAAGTGTTGCTGCTTTCATTGAGAATTCTTCTTCCTCTTCTTCAGGTCCTGCTAAAGGGATGGGTCGTCAAACTAAACATGGAGATGATCCTTTAGGATATTATAAAGAACACTATAAGGGATTGACGCGGGGTCAGTTACAAAGAGAAGATTCTACTTTATATGCTCGACTTCGTCGTGAAAATTTAATAGATCAGGTTCCTCTTGGTGAAAGAGGTGGTTTTAGATCGAGAACAGCCGCATCAGGTACCGGAAATGAAGAAATATATTCTCCTGCGTTGGATGGGGTTAATGCTGATGGCACTGAAAAAGAGGCGAAAGAACGAAGAGGTAACTCTACTGGTAATGAGAATGATATTATTCGAATGTACCTTTCACAGGCTGGCGAAATTCCATTGTTGAATCGTGAGAAAGAAGTTGATTTGTCACAGAAAATTGAACAGGGATATCATTCTTTGTTAAGAAAAGTGTTACGTTTTGAGGGGTACGATGCTGACTTTGTTGGTTTAATGGTGTTACGCAACGGTTTATCGTTGAGTGGCGCAGCGGAAGCGATCGATCCTTTTTATGACCTTATTAGTCCCGTATTAGAAGATCCTTCTACAGCAGTTACGGGAGTTGATGCGTTGAAGCAGAGTCTTCTTGGTCTTTGTTCTGATTCAATTAAGCCTGCTGTACTTGAGCAAGTTGTAAGAACATTTTCCACTTGTGATGGAGGGAGAAAATCGCCTCGTTATGCGGATTATGTTTCACGATTAAATAGTTTTCTTGATCAGCGAGATTATACTAATCTGATTTTGACACTTTGTGAACCGGCGAAAGCAGAGAACGTACGGTTAGGTGAAAGAGAAATATTGTCGGTTCTTCGTTTAAAATATGCTTCTGATACTCATGGGTCAGAAGAGTTGGCGACAGATGGTTCTTCTGAACCACACAAAGAAGAAGGTGATGGATTAAGAATTCTCAAACAGTTTCGAAATTATCAAAAAGTATTACAACGGGCTATTGCAAAAGAAGATGGGGCGCGTGTAGATCAAGCAATTGAGGATCAAGTCAATTATTTTTATAGCAATTTTTATAATAAGATCAATGACAATGATGTCGAACTTGGTTCTGGAGAGGGTTTAGGCGAGAGTTCAGATTTTGTTCATCGAGCAGATTACGTTCTTGATCGTGCTGAGGTTATGCAAATTGCAACAAAGTTAGTTAATCAATATGGAAGAAATGACCGTGTTCGAGGTCTACAACAAATTATAGCTGAAATTGAGGGTTATACTGATCACTTTGTTAAAGCAAATCTTCGATTAGTGGTAAGTATTGCAAAAAAGTATCTTAATCGCGGTCTTTCTTTTTTAGATTTAATTCAAGAGGGGAATGCAGGCGCGATGCACGCAGTAGAAAAATTTGAGTATCAGCGTGGGTATAAATTTAGCACGTATGCATCTTGGTGGGTTCGTCAAGCAGTTACAAGAGCTATTGCGGATCAGGGAAGAACAATTCGTGTCCCGGTTCATTTGGGAGAGAAATATAACAAAATCAGACGAGAATTGGCACGTCGTGAGGCAGAAGGCCTTGATACTTCTTCTGAGGTTGTTGCAGAACATTTAGGATATGAATTAAAGCATTATGAGACAGTTTTGAGGTCTTTTACAAATGCAATTTCTCTTTCAACGCCAGTTGGTGATGATCATAGCGAACTTGGTGATTTTGTGGCAGGTCATGTAGAAGATCCCGGTATAGAATCGACAAGATTATCTTTGGAACAAAACGTACAAGGTTTTCTGCGAGATCATTTGGATGAACGGGAGCAAAAAGTTCTTTCGCTACGCTTTGGAATAGGAGTACAACGGGATCATACTTTAGAAGAAGTGGGTACTTTTTTTGATCTTACTCGAGAACGTATTCGACAGATTGAAGCGCAGGCACTTAGAAAATTACGTAAAGTGCGATGGGACCCACGTTTTGACGAGTTAATGAAATATTGGGCGTCGTTAGAAGGGGTTGGTGATGGTGATTGAGGGAATTTCTGAGTTATTATTCTTATTATGGTTCAGAATAACTGATACTCATCCATTAACTCTTCTGCTGCTTTGATTGTTCGTTCAAGTCCATGTTTATTTATGCAATGCACAAGAATGGGGAGTGCTCCATGCGCCAAGACTTTTCTTGCATTTTCTTGCCATAGTTTCGTTGCGTCATAGCGGTGTTCTCGTAAAAATTGTGTAACTGATTCAGGGTCGTCATCGACGAATACTAATTCACTGTGTTCAAGTTGATCGGTGCTTGTTCTCCAGCGTTCTTCTACTTGCACTGCTGTTAAATTCGTTCTGATTCGGGGAACGTATAACGAATTGTTTGAAATTTTATGTTCAAAGATTCGACCTAAAAATTCGAGGGTAATGATATCTTCTGGTTTTAAACCAAGTTCTTCATCTGCTTCTATAAATGTGGTGTCAAATAAAAGGTGTCCTACAACTTCTACTGAGCCTGCGGGCGTTACCATAAATGTATTGCTATATGCTGCGCCTGCTCGTAATCCTAATGGGATCTTGTTATCAATGGTTACTACCACTCCGGCTATTGAGGCTGAGTCATTGTTTGTTTGGGGAATTATGTTTCTTCTTCCTAGTTGCGTAATATAACTGTGATTTACGAGAGCATCAATTTCAAGAGTATTGGTTTCTGAGTTGTATTTGTCTGGGACAGCAGCATCACGGCGAAAGAGAAGAGGTTTGTTAAACCAGGGGATATAAATTCCTGCAGCAACTTGTTGCCAATCTGTTCTTGATATTGCTTGTCTTGAGAGAAGATCTGTAACTTCTCTTTTCCAATCATCATCCGCAGCAAGGCGACTTTTCACTGCGCTACCTTGGTCTGGTGTATACTTCAATGTTGGGACATTTTCCAAACCTAATGCTCTTTGTGTTTCTTGGACACGTTCTGCAACACGCGAGGTAAATTCTCTGAGGTATTGTGCATCAGGTAATTCTGAGATTCTTATCTGGTCTGGTTGTGCAAGAGGAGTACGATAGCGTTCGCAGAGAGTTACAAGAGCCATATTTGTAAATAGTAAATGGTGCTTTTTAAATTTTTACAAAATTATTACTATTAAATGACAACTTTAGCAAGGTTTAAAAATAACTTCTTATTTTCAAAGATATGTCTTATCGCGCATTGATTTTTGATTGGGGTGGAGTTTTGATAGATAATCCTGCACAAGCTCTTCTGGATTATTGTGCTACACGTTTTGATACTACTCGTGATGAACTTAAAGCAGTCTTAGATCCCCATTTTGCTGATTTTCAACGAGGTCGAATTGAGGAAGATACTCTCTGGGAAATTGCTGCGATGAAATTAGGTTGCGAAAAGCCTAAGATTTTTTCATTATGGGGAGAAGCTTTTCGTTGTGTATATCAACCAAAAAGTGAAATGTTTGATCTTGTACGTGAAGTACGAGCCGCTGGATATAAAACAGGGTTTCTTTCAAACACGGAAGAAGCTCCAAGACGTTTCTTCGCCGAACAGGGATATCATGCTCTTTTTGATGCAACGGTTTTTTCCTGCGCAGAGGGTATAGTTAAGCCTGAAACAGCAATTTATCTATTGGAATTGGAACGATTGGGTGTCAAAGCAAATAAATCTGTTTTCATTGATGATAATCAAACCTATGTTGATGGTGCGAGAGCTGTAGGAATTACCGGAATTTTGTTTGAGAGCCCACAGCAGGTTCGTCAAGAATTACAAAAATTAGGGTTTAAAATTTAGCTCTACTTCTTCCCAAAATATCCCTTGTACCATTCGAGTGTCTTACTCAACCCTTGTTCAAGCGAATGACGTGGTTTCCAGCCAAGAAGTTTTTCTGCTTTGGCTCGGGAGAGGTACTGTACGTCAATTTCACCTTTGGCTTGTCCTAAGACTTTGGGTTGAACTTGTTTGCCAGCAACTTTAACAATGGTGTTGACAAGTTCAAGAACACTGACGGGTTTTTCTGAAGAAAAGTTGAATGCTTGTCCAACAATTTCAGGTCGGTGCATATTTTCTGCTAATGTGATATAAGCATCTGCGGCGTCTTCAACGTACATGTAATCACGCTGAGGGGTACCATCGCTACGAATGATGAGTTCTTGTCCGGTGATGATTGATTTGAATGTGTCGGGAACAATACGTCCAAAATTAATGTCAGCTCCTCCATAGATGTTGGCTTTACGTGTAACACAGATTGGCAAATTGTACATTTTGTGATAACAGCGAGCTAAGACGTCAGCACAGACTTTGGATGCGTCATAAGGATATATTCCTCGCAATTCTGATTCTTCAGTATACGGAAGTTCTTCATGAATGCCATACGCCTTGTCGGTTGAAGCAACAATTAATGCTTTAAATCGAGGGGAGGCAACTTCGCGTACTGCTTCGAGTAATGTCCAGGTACCTTTGATGTTGGTTTCAAATGTGCTTAATGGTGAACGATTGGCAATCTGCACAAGGGCTTGCGCGGCGAGATGGAAACAATATTCGATTTCGTATTCATTGATGATACGGCGGAGAAGGGAAAAGTCAGTGATGTCGCCGTGGACAATATTCACTTTATGTTCTATGTGATGAAGTTTGAGGGCGGATTCTTTTTTGTCATCTCTGGCTAGGACTACGACGTTGGCTCCACGTTCTACGAGAACTTTGGCAATCCAGCCACCAATGAAACCATCAGCACCAGTGATAAAGACGTTTTTGTTTGACCAATCCATGGGTATTAGTCAGGATAGGGGCTTTTTAAAAGTTATGGATATTAAATTGTGTCAATGGCATTATATATCCTTACTTTTTCTTGAAACCTATGTCCCATCTTCATGATAAAATTGATTTTACTGTAGAGGTATTTATTGTCTGTGGTAACGAGGTTTTGTTACGAATTCATGATAAGTATAAATTTTGGTTAAGTGTGGGTGGTCATATTGAGCTTGATGAAGATCCTTGTCAAGCAGCTATTCGTGAGGTTAAAGAGGAAGTTGGTCTTGATGTCACCCTTTATCATGATAATTCATATTTATTGCGACAAGATGAAAAGTACAAAGAATTGATAGCTCCTTGCTTTATGAATCGACATCGAATCAGTTCAACACATGAGCATATCAGTCTAGTTTATTTTGGCATTGCAACAACAAAAGATCTTATTCTTTGTGATAATGAAAAAAGTGATGGGTGTAAATGGTTTACGAGTGAGGAATTAGATGATCCCGTTTATGGGGTTCGAGAACAGGTTAAGATATATGCAAAACGTGCTATTGCTGTAGTTGGTACTGGTAGAAAAGAAGCGTAATTTTGTTATTCTTAGGTGAGGGTAGCATTAGATTTATATTTCTGTTATTTCTCTTTATTCTAGGTGATTATTTATGGATGTTAAACATACTCTTTTGTCTGATTTTCAGGCCATGCTTTCTATGGTTCAACCTTATGTGCTCGATGCTCACAAGTTAGATGCATCAGCTGTTGCTGATTGTATTCGTGATGTGGAACGACGGGCGATGCAGGCTGGTGTGACGGTCAAAATGCCCGGTAGCGGTATTGCAAGTGATGATAAAAAGAAAATTGATATGTATCTTGGTCAAGTCCATACTTCTATTAAAAGTGTGCGTGATTTAGGTGATTCCATGTTGCTTGCAGATAAAAATTCGCAGTATTTTTCTGCAAGAATGGCAGATATGTCTCGGTCAGTTCAGCAGGGAATTTCGTTGATCAAAGGGATGAATTAGAGAATTTTATTTTTAGTTTTTTTCCTTTCTTTCATAATATCTTCATAAACTCTTTCCAATTCCTTACCAAACTTCTCCCAGGTATATTGTTTAGCTAATACAAAATTCTTCTCTCCCATCTTAGTAGCTCTATCTGCGTGTTTCATCAGTTTATCAATGGCATGAGCCATGTCCTCAATATCTCCAATCTTGCAAGCGTATCCCTCGTATTCTAGCGGAACTGTTGAGACGATCGCACAGCCAGCGGCCATGGCTTCAACAACAGTAAAACCAAATGTTTCGCCGTAGGATGGCAGAAAGAAGACTTGGGATTTGCCATACATTTCAAAAAATGGTGTGCCATCTTTAAGTCGCATAGGTGAGAATGTTACATTGGGTGTTGCTTGTGCTTTGAGTTTTGCTTCCTCTTCGCCCCATCCCATCATCACAAACTTATGTTGAGGCAATTTTGCAGCAACGGCAAGTACGTCATACACACCTTTTTGCCTGGCGAAACGACCACTAAAGAGAATGAATGGTTCTTTGACGAGTGGTTTGTAATGTTGCGTATCAACGCCAGGATGGATGATTATTGATTTTTCTGTGTTGATATTATGTTCTTGGGCAAACTGTTGAGAGAATGTACTAAGAAAAATCTTTTTGGTATAAGAACGGTTGACTTGGATTCTTTCGATAATTTTAGATATAGTGCCTTTGAATCCTGGTCGTAATTCTTGCCATTGTTTGCCCCAAAAACTCATGACAAATAATAAAACGGGCTTACGCTGGATTTTTCCAATCAGCCATGAAGGAAAGCACCCATTATACGTTGCGGTTTGGATGATGTCTGCCCATTTTGCTTCTTTGTAAATAGAATAGAATGCAAGATTAAGCAGGAAGCGACTGCGTTTAAGACGTTTGGTTGGGATTTTTTCGTAGTGTGTGATTTTAGAATCACCCGTTGTTAGCACACGCACCTCATGACCTTGTTCAACAAGTTTTTTGGCGGTTTCATAAACAAGCTTTTCTCCACCACCGGCAAAGTCAGGCATGAATAATTCATGGACAAGAAGAATTTTCACTCTTGCACCCCTATCTTTTTTATTTTCGAACTTTTTACTCCATTTTTTATTTCCATTACGCCTGAGATCATAATGTGCCCTAACATTTGGGTAAGATGGTCTCCTACTAGATTGAGTTTTTGTAACTCTTTTATTTCTTCAAGTGTTGCCCAAAAAAAATGATCTTGCGTTGGGGTCTGTGTTTGAAGTTGCACAAAGAGATATTCGTTATGTTTTCCATAGAACATGCCTGCGTCTTGTGGAGCAGCAAAACGGAATAAAGCAGGCTTTGTGATAAGGTCTTTGTAGGGGATAGGATATTTGTTGACGTTCTCATGGTTTGATTGGATAGTGGTGGTGAGAACGATGTGACCGGGTGTCGAGTTTCCTGCTTCTGCTTTAGCTTGCACGAGAAATTTGTCTTTGTATTGCGCTAAGAGCACTACTCCATGTGCTTGACGTTCTTGAAATTGATGTGGTGATGTTGAATGGATCATGGCATTTTCATACCATGGCTCACCAGGTTTTTGATATGCAACAATTACGACTTCGTAATATTTTCCATCTTTTTTTTCAAGTTTACCTTGTGATGTTATGTGCCATTCTTTTGATTCTGTAAGGGGAATAATCTTTTGTTGAAGTGTACTTTTCTGCTGTTCTTCTTTAAACCAAGTGAGGATGTTCATTTTTCTTCTTTTACTTTTTTAGCATCTTCGAAACGTTCAATGTGCAAATCTTTTGTCCTGCTTCCCCGGAGGGAGCGTCCCCCCGCGACGGACTCGTTATTGTCATTGTTTACGTTTCGACCTGATGATGCTAAAAAAAGTAATTTCTCATATAATGTAAGGTACTGTTTAATGGTTTCGTCCCAGGAAAAAGTCTTTTTTTCTTTGGTAGAAAATTCATTATTCATGACGTGTATCATTGCTTTGCTAAGTTCAGTGGTTGATCCAGCTTTAAACATTCTATATTTCCCCGAGACGACTTCGGGCAACGACCCTGCATCACTTACGATTACTGGTGTGCCAAGACTTATTGCTTCGAGGGTAGTATAACCAAAACCTTCAGCAAGCGAAGGTATAATCACACAGTCTGCAGCGAGAATGTAATTACCTAATTTTTCGTAGGGCACCGATTCTTCTATAGTAATAACCTGTTCGAGTTTTTTGTCTTTGATACGTTGGACTAATGCGTCATAGCGAGGTTTATAGGAATCTTTTGATCCTAAGAGCATTAAGAGTCGTGCGTGTGGGTGACTTTTGTGGAGCTCTTGCATAGAATCAATGAGTGTTTCAAAGCCTTTAGATGCTCCTGGTCTGCCCCAGGCAAAGAAAAGAAATTCGCTTTCTGTTCTGTATTTTTTTCGAATTGCTTGGGTTTGTGTTGGTGAGAAGTTCTCTGGGTTCCAGAAAGTGGAATCAAATCCGTTATAAATTCGATGTATTCTATTTTGTTTTATGCCATGCGAGAGGAGATCTTTTTTAGTGGCATCAGAAACACTGACATAGGCATCATAATTGGGGATGTAGATTAGTCGTTCCAATAAGTTATGAATCGCGCTTTTGAACCAAGAAAATCCAGTGACTTTTTGCCATTTACCTATCCAGATTTCGTGTACCATGAGAACGACGGGCTTACGTCGAATTTTTGCGGCAATCCATGCAGGAAATGCTGCGTTGAAAGTAGTAGCTTGGATGATGTCAATATTTTTTGTTTCTTTGATCGTTCGCCAGATTCCTGTGAAGCTGAAGAGGTAGCGGGAGTTGGCAGAATGAACACGTTTTATGATCACGCCGTGATGTGTTTCTTGTGTTGGCGTTTGAGGAAATTTATGTGTTACAACGCTAACTTCATGTCCTCGTTTAACATACCCCTCTGCAAGATTGCTCAGAACTACTTCTGCACCTCCAAAATGAGGATAATAATTTTCACACACGACAAGAATTTTCATTTTTATCTATTCTCATTCTCGTCGTTTTTTGGTTCTTTATTGATCTCTTTATTATTGCTTTCTTTATGGTGGGTGTGCTGCGTATGGGGGTGCGCTACTGCGGTTTCACGCACAAGTTGTTCCATTTTTCTTTCCATTTTTTTTACAAGGCTATAGTTGTAAAAACCTAAACCCAGAATGGTAAAGAATCCTACTACTACAAAAAAATCAAGGCGACGATAAAAATTGAGAGGTTTAATGATGGCATCAAGAATTGATGGGACGATGGCGAGTGCGATAAGAACAATCCATCCCACCATCCAAATACTACATTCTATACTACTAATTTCTTTGCGTTTATATTTGACAAAAGTAAAATACATCATGGCTACGCCAAAAATAATTCCTAATAATTGAATCCAAAATGTTGTGCTCATCGAAAGATCCTCCATGCGATCATTTTTAAGACGATTTTGACACCATCAATTACCGTTGTTCCTTTGTAACGGTCGCCATAAATTGTTTCAATAGGATATTGGGTATGGGTTAGTTTTGCTTTTCCAGCATTAACGATCATTTCAGTTTCCATAAAATAATCTGTTACACGCCAGCGAATTTTAGGATAAATATTTGCATTAAATGAACGATAGCCACATTGACTATCTTCTACTTTAATGCCGTAGAGTACGCGTAAAACTTGATTTATAAACGTATTGCCGAAGCGAAAGACAAACGGCATGCTCTTGGTAATGATGCGTTTGCCAAAAATAATGTCATGTGAATCAAGTAGTTCAAAAAAATGGGGAATATGGGCTGGGTCGTGCTGGCCATCAGCATCCATAACAACTATTCTTGTAGCTCCTTTAGTAAGGGCATAATCGCAGCCGGTTTTGAGTGCTGCGCCTTTACCAAGATTAACATTGTGGCGTAGGGTAATAACATCATGCTTTTGCGCTTCCTGGCTGGTGTGATCTTTTGAGCCGTCATCAACGACAATGATATGTGTTGAGGGGATGTATTTAACGGTTTTAGTAAGAACTTGTCCAATATTTTTTCCTTCGTTATAAGCAGGAATAATCACATAATCCATAGTATTCTTCCTCTAAAAGACGGCTTATAAACATTGTGAAATGGAGGTTTAAATCAAATAAGCAGAAATATTCAATGTTTTCTTTAAATAGTGAAGTATACTTTAAGATGTCAAAATGATAGAACTAGGATGATTGGTTGTATTGAAAGTATGTTAGTGAATTATGTCAATTTCTCTTTGGGTAAAAATAATTGATTATGTCCAATTTTGGTCGTGGCAACATACTCCTGTTCTTGGAGTAGGAGATTGATTGGTGCAGCGTCTTGTCCGAGCTCTAATAATAAGACTGGTCGACTTTCTTTAAGTAAACGTGTCATACCTTGAATTACTTTATATTCAAATCCTTCGGTGTCGATTTTGATAAAATCTGCATGGGGAATTATATCATCTAATTTGTTTAAAGATACCATTTCGCTTTGATCTGTTTTTATGGAAAGGCTGTTATTTCCAAAACACGTTTTGTCAAGATATAATGCAACTTCGCCTTTCGTATCACCTATGGCTGTTCTTATTGGTTCTATGTTGGTAGTTTGGTTATCTTTGATGTTTTTGTTAAGTAATTCAAATGATTTTGAAGTTGGTTCTATTGCAATTACTTTTTGTGCTTGGAGGTGTTTAGCACAATATAGGCTATAAAAACCAAAAGAAGCACCAACATCTACCACTATTGATTTACTATTCACATGCTGGTTAAAGATTGGCAACAGTCGACTAAATGTATTTTTAGAATAAATATAATACGGAACAATCTCGGGCTGAATATTAAATAAAATTCCTTCTCTTTTGATTGTTTTTGGGTGTATCCATTTCCAGAAGAAGGTTTTTGAAGGAAATATTATTTTATGAAATAAATAGGATCTTACTTTTTTCATCTTCTATGTTCTGTTTGAACTCGCCTCTTTCTTGAGTGCTTCATTCTGACACTCCCAGTCAACTTTCCAGGTTAAAATTCGTTGTCCATCAATTTGGCGACCATCGTCATATTTGTCAAAGCAATACAATCCTTTTCCTTCAAAGAAGAAAAGGCGAGTAAACATACTATTTGCTTGGAGAGGGTCGGCAAGTAATGCGGCATACTGTTCTCCAGATGGAATAAGAACAACCGAGAATCCTGCTTTATTTCCAGTGAGTTCTTTTTCAAGAATATCTGTGGATGTAGGATACACGATGCTGTTGGGAACTAGTCCGGGTGCTTCGATGATGGTTGCGTTCATGGTTGTTAGATTTACATGAACTGTTGCGCGTTGTCCTTGAAGATTTATTGGGCAACGAAGTGTGTCGTTATTCGGTCTGGCACAGCCATTTGGTCCGCTAATATAGCTTGGCCAAGGAGCAATCCAACGATCTCCACTAGTGCTTTGAATTTCTTGATAATTTTTCTGCGCTTGTTCTAGGCTCATTTTAAATGAGTTATTCATGTATTGTATTGCTTGTTCTTTTGTCTCAAGCTTTTTGACATTTTGATAAATGGTGGCACGACTAAAGTCCCATGCACCAAAATGCCCCCACACACCACTCTTACCAATCATATCTTGAGAGGTGATAAGATAATTGGGAATAAGATCTTCGCAATGCGTGTAAGTGAGCATATCTTGCGCTTGTTCTAATGTGAGACCAAATTCTTGATATTTTTTGATTGCTAGATTTCGATCTTTGATGAGCACAACTTTGTTGATGATCGAAATAGACTTGAGACTATCTTGGGTGTATTCATCTAATTTGTGTGGTGCAGTTTCTTGTGCGCAGTTAAGCATGCGTAGTATTCCCACTGATTCAGCCTGATTGCTGGTGAGAAGCGCTTTTCCTACCCAATGAATACGTTCGCCTTGATCTCCTCCATCAAAAGTAACCATACGTTCAGAGATGCTATAGAACCAGTGTCCAAAATCCCACCAACTGGTAATAATCGCACTTGGTCCTTCATTTTTTATTTTAGTAAGAAGATTTACCCATGTATCATTAATATTTGGGGTAAGGCTACGACTAAGATCATACGCTGTACTTAATGGACTAATGAGTGTGAGTAACAGCATAACACTGACAATAACAATACTGGCAATCTTGGGTAGATGCATTTCTTTTTCAAGCCAGTTGCGTACCCAGGTATAAATGAAACCCATGGCAAAGCCAACAGCAAGAGCAAATGCAGGGGCCATGAGAATGCCAAAGCGAACACCTTTTGTTGATGCATATGTTGTTCCGGCAAACCAGATTAAAATGACAATAGCAGTGATGGCAAAATGGCGTTCTGCTTTATGTTGTTTGAAAGCATGCCAGATAACAGTGCAGATACCAAATATTGCTAAGGCAAAGAAAAATTTGCCACCTAATGAGTTGATAATACTATCAAATGAAACTGTGTTAAATTCGGCAACGGTGGTTAAGACGTTTGGCCAAATGCTTTTGATACCCACTTCTTTAAGTGTGATAAATTGAATCGGGCGAACGAATGCTCGTATAAAAAGTGTAAAGTTTTGAAATAGTGTGACAAAAATTCCTGTGGTGAGAATGATTGTTCCTAAAATTGTTGCTCTTTGAATGATATTTTCTTTGAAAAGATTTCTCTGGTTGCGATGGGTTGCAAACCAAATTGCTGATTCTAATGCGATGGCTGCAATGATAAATAAGAATGAATACCACCATCCTGTCCAAGCAGCGGAATGTACAGCAATGGTAAGGCCAGTAAGAGCTGCAAGGGCGATACGATAGGTTCTTTTTTGCGTGCTGTAACTTTCGATAAAGAGCCAAACGGCAAGGAGAGGAAATAAGATGTTAAATGAGTCGGTATCGGAGAAACCAGCAGGAGTACGTACTAAGAGTGCTCCATTAATTGCAAGGATTGTTGCTGCAAAAAATCCCCCTACATTTCCGGCGATTTTTCGTCCAATAAAAAATGCAGGGATTAATGAAAGGCCTATCAAGAGTACGGGCAATAGGAACATTGCACGCATTAGACTGATGTCTCGATCAAAAAGGTGTAGGAATTGGTAGAGATATGCTCCAAGATACGGGTTTAATTGCACTGACACTTTTTTGTCAATTCTTCCGTCACGTAAACTAAAATACGAAACGCCATCTTTGATTTCATCTCCCAAATGTCCATGGGCAAGATAATTTCGCGCTTCACTATACCATAGATACGGGTCGATTTCAAGTAAATAAGTGTCGCCTTTTTCGTCTTGGTACTGGCTACGATATTGTTCTGAGAGAAATTGGATATCTTGTTCAACGCGATCTTTATTTTGTTCAATGGCTTTGGAGAATTCCTGATCTACCAATGAGTTAAGATTCTGCGGGGGCAGATTAGGATATTGTGCTGCAACTTGGGTTTGAATTTGGTTACGATACATGTTATGTACAGTTTGACGCGCCCATTCATCCGTTATTGGCAATTCTGATGTTTGCATACGGAAGAATGTTGAAAGTCCAAATGCGAGAAGGATAAGAAAGAGAGGAATGATCCATCGTGCGTGTTTTGTCCAAAGGTTTTTCACATCAACGGTTTCATCTGATTTTGTTCCATGATGTGTTTGATGGGTTGTTGGTTGGTGAGTTTGATGTTGAGTTGGTAAATGTTCTTTTTTTTCAGAAACGGTGTCTGATGAAAATAATGAAGTGATTTTCTTGCCTATGCTTTTTACATCTAGGGAGAAATCGTCTTTCTTTTCATCGGTTTTATGTTCTGTCTGAGAATGCTCTGAATGTTGCTTGTCCACCTTGTGGGATTTGTGAGGAGGTTGGTTTATAAAACTTGTTGTGGTGCGTTATGCGTATTGAGGCAGCGTAAATGAGGGGATGTATAACTCGAATGAGAATAATTTGTGAAGATCTCGTAATTTCTCTTTTTTGTATTTTTTCGAGACTTTCTAGAAGAGCTTCTTTTAAGTAACCGATCTATTTACTTTCTAGGTCATTCTTTCAATTTGAATCGTGGCTTCTTCGATTTCAAATGAGCCAGAAAAACCCGAGTATGTACTGGTTATTTTATTAACACCCCATTTTAATTTAATACTTTTATTTAGTTCTTCACCATTTACTTTGACGTAAATTCTCGTATTAGGGGTTAATATTACTTCATCTGTTTGGAACTCCAGGTTTATAATTCGTAGTGGCATAGGCTGACTACCAGAAAATGTTTGTTTTAATGCGAAGTTTATCTTTTGTCCGGGGAGTAAACTATGGTATTCTATTGGTTCAGGTACATTGGTAGGTGAGAGACTTTCTCCAGAGTCGAATTTTATAATTACCTTATAAGAGATAGGAGCTAAATGGCCTTCAATTTTCTCGAGGGTTCTAGAATACTCATCTAATTTACGTAAGTCACTACGCAACTTACTTACAAGTGGGAATAATCTTTCTCTCGCAGCAGCGACAATAACATGTGCGTTCCTTTTTCGATCTTTTAACCCTTGAAGACCATTCTCTATTTTCTGCCAGTCTGTCCCTAAGTTTTTTGCTACACCCTCAATATCTTTGAGAACTGTTGTAATCCCCGATACATCTTCAGTAAGAGTTTTAGCTTCAGCAAGAATTCTTCCTATCTCCTTTTTTTCAAGTTCTTTCCAAGCCTTTGCGTCTTTACCTAAGATTCCCATAAATATCTTAAGTTCAGAAAAATGTATTTAAACTTTTCTGAATCACAATCTTTATAAAAATAGTATGGTTTAACCGTACTAAAATGAAGACTTCAATGAAAGAGCTGTTTTTCAACCATCCCACCAAGCAATGGCACTTTGAAGGGTTATTAAAAAAATGTGGATTAAGTCGAGCTCAAACCAATGAGTGGCTCAAGAAGCTACAGGCTGAAAGATTAGTGAAGCGAGTTAAACCGGCTGGCAAGATGCCGTATTATGTTGCAAATTATGAGGAACCACACTATCAAAATTCTAAAAGATTTTTTGGACTTACTGCGCTTCATGAAGTAGGTCTTTTAGACTATCTTGTCTCTCTTGAGAAGACTGATAGTGTTATTCTTTTTGGCAGCTTTGCCCGTTGGGATTGGCACGAGGGAAGTGATATTGATCTTTTTGTATACGGTGATGTTGATGAAGTTTTGGTAGGCAGATTTGCTGCAAAGCTTAAACGTGAGATACAGATATTTTCCGCAAGGAATCAGAAAGATCTTACAAAGATGGGGGGTCCATTACTGCGAAACATTCTAAAAGGAATGACCATAAAAGGAAACATCCCTCTTGAGGTAATTAAGAATGCGGCAGTATAAAACAGTTGAAGAAGCGTATGATATTTGTCTTACTCAAGGAGAAATTGTTCCAAAGGCAGAACTCGAGAAAGAAAGAATTAAATCTTTTATAGATGGTGCAATTGATCGATATCAAGATGTTAAAGATTTAGTTACGAAGAAACGTTGGGTCAATGCGTATATTATTAGTTATGATGTCCTGCATCAACTTACTGAAGCGTACATTCTCTTTGATAAGATAAAAGTAAAATCTCACTTATGTCTATTTTCATATCTTTGTGTTAAACATCCAACACTTGAAATCAGCTGGGATTTTTTTGAAAAAGTGAGGACAAAACGTAATGGTGTTTCTTATTATGGAACCCCAATTACTCAAAAAGATTGGCAGGAAGTTTCGTTGCAATTCTCACTTTATATTGGTTTGTTGAAGGAAAGGATTGAAGAGGAATTAAAACAATAAAATTCTATAGATATACATCTAGGTGTTAATCTTACAAATAACAAATATCATCTGTGGGATGGCGATACAAGCCTTCGCCTAATCTTTTCTGATCAAGAATATGTCCAATGATGCCAATACTACGTGAGACTGCAAAAATTCCATTCATATACCCCACTGCAACAATATCTTTAATTTCATCATCCGAGAATAATTTTGATCCTTCAAGCACATCTAAGAAGAGCGCAGCGATAGTGCCATCAACATTGAGAATTAAAGAATCTGCTTTCTTGGTTGTTTCATCTTCAACACTTAATGCGTATTGCAAATATTTTGTTTGTGGAAAGTTCTTTTTGGCAAAATCTTTGAGTAACTCAACACGTTTGTCAGGATTCTTTTTAGATTTGACACGGTGTCCAATACCGGGGATGCGAATGCCTTTTTGTTTCATTTCTTCGATGAATACTGCGGGGGTGAGTTTGCGATCAACTGCATCTTTGAAATATTTTACAGCATCGTCAATCGCGCCACCATGCACTGGACCGATGGTGCTTAATCCGGCAATCAATGAGCTAATGACATCTTTTCCCGCGCGTGCAGCAACCATGGCGTTATGTGCTGTCGCAACAGCTGGTCCGTGATCGGCACATAGAATAATACATTCGCTAAGAAACTTGCTAAAGTATGGTGGCAATTGTTTTTTGAACCAGAGCAAACCAATAACATCTCCTACACTCAGGTTTTTTTCCACAACGGTAGAAATAGGGATTTTATTATACGTTGGTTCATCGCCGCGATCATCTGAAATGGTTGATGTAAATGATGAAGGTCTGCGTACTAATCCTTGTTTTACAAGTTGATTGTAGTCTTGCGGAATAGCAGGAGGTTGTGTTTCTGTTTTAGGCATGATCTTTTTTTGCAGCACTAGCTCGTTATATACTTTATGGATCGTCGCTTCAAATGATTCAAAATTTTCAGGTACGGTAATCCCTGCGTTTTTGAGCGCTTTGTTTTTTGCTTGCGCTGTTTCCTCGTCTTTATTGGCTTTGGCGCCAGCGTGACCAAATTGCACTGAGAAAGGAAAAAGGTTTGCACAGGTTCCCGAAACCCACATCACAATTGGTTTGGTAATTTTCTTTTGTTGTTTTGCTTCAATAATTTCGTATTCAGCACGTCCACCCAGTTCGCCAAGCGCAATGATCATTTTGATATTGGGATTTTGTTCAAAACGTAGAATGTGATCAAGAAGGGTTGAACCTGGAAACACATCTCCTCCAATCGCCACTCCTTCATAGATTCCATCTGTGGCGCGTGAAATGATATGAAACATCTCATTCATCATGCCGCCAGATTTAGAGACATATCCTACGCTGCCTGGTCGGTAGAGTTTTGCTTTGAGAATGTTTTCAATCATTCCACCAGCATGGCCCACACGAAATTGTCCTGCAACAAGTGCACCAACGGTTGCTGGACCAATGATCGTTTTGTGATGTTCTTTGGCGATTGCAATAAGTTCTTTGACTTGGCGTTCAGGAATTCCTTCTGCAACGATAGTGATAGTTTTGATTGATGGAGTGAGAATGGCTTCTTTAGATGATTGATACGCGGAGCGAAAGGATGCAAAGTTAATGATGGAATCGATTGCTGGGTGATTTTGTACTGCTTCGTGCAGAGTTGGATAGATAGGAAGCAAGATCTCTGTTGCTCCAAAAAACGCTTTGTGGTACCCTCGGCGTCCAGAGTGAATGATTGCAGCAATACTTGGCGTTGTTCGTTTAGAGAGGAAGTCGAAGTCAAGCATACGTTGTACTGGTTCTTCTTTGAGATTGAGGAAGAATGTCTGTGAGTCTTTCGTGAAGAGTTCGTAAGGTTGACGTTTGGAGTATTTGTTTAGCATCTTCTCACTTGTCGTTGTTGTCTTCATTGTAACGGTCGACCCCCTAGGGGCAATCCCCCCGACCTCTTATGCTGGTTTATAGTCAAGCTCGACCTTTGGATGCTAAACAAGTATAATGATCTATTTTTCATCGTAGTGCTTTCACCCCAGTTTGAATCACTGCGGGCATAGGTGTTGAGGGTCCATATACTTCAATGGAAAGGCCGAGTCGCTTTGCCACTTTTTCGATCTGTGCTAAGCCAACTTCATAATTTGGTCCGCCGCGACGTACGCAAATATGGATTTGCGCTTCTTTGAGCTTTTGATGATATTCTTCTAATGCTTTAATAGCACCAGCAAACGTTTTGGCTACATCAGTAAAATTAGCAATGCCACCAACAATAAAAAGGATCTTACCTTTGGTTGAATCTTGGAGCATGCAGTCCAGAATTGTTTTGGTGTATTCATAAAATTCATTAGTCGTGGGGTTGCCGCTGGATTCGCCGTAATTACCAATATCGTTGCCTTTGCCTAAGTTGCTGATCATATCTAAGTAAATAATACTAGCACCACCACCACCAAGAATGTTCCAGATTTTACCTTTGGGATTGAGAACTGTGAGTTTGAGGGATGCACCACTGTTTTGGTCGATTTGTTCAATGTACTCTTCTTGTGGATAGAGTTTTTTTCCAAATTCGCGAGGAAATACGGGTATGTTCCACATTTTTTCTTGTTTGAAAATGGCGTAGTCATCTACATTCGCAACACAGTCCAGAAGTGAGATGGTGGTATTGTTTGTATTGTTCTTTGTGATGGTGAAGGGGTTGAGTTCAAGATACGTAAAATCAAGATCGCGATAGATTTGAAAGAGGGAGTTCATGAATGGAATTAATGTGGGATGTTTTTGTGTGATTTGTGTTGGCCAGTTGATTTCTTTTGCTTGCGTTGGCACTTCAATCTTGGTTACTTTATCCCAGCGGTCTTCGATCTCATAACCCCCTTGGTCATAGAAGTAAATTAGATCATTGTTTCTTTCTGATGTAAACGAAAGATAGAATTCTTCCTTATGTGGGACAAATGGTTCGATAATGAAATGAGTGAGGTTGTCTGTTATGTTGTTAATTTTGAATGGTTGATTTTGATATTTTTCAAGATAAGTGAGAACTTGCTGCCAGTTGGCATTGACTAAGACTAATCCATATTTAGCACGCTTGCCAAAGAGTTGGTCTGGTTTGATTACTAGTTGTGTGTTCGTGAGCCAAGAATGTTCTTTGATAAGGGAATTAAGGTTTGTTTCTGGTGTAATGAGGGCAGCTTTCCAGCTGATGTTACAATTTGGAGCAGAGTGCTTAAGCTGTTGAGTGATGATTCTTTTTGCATCAAACTCTCGGATTTTACGGCGAGCCATTAAAAGTTGGATCGACAAATTCCCTTTTTATAGCTTTGCGAAATTAGATACATAATTTTGAGCGATGGAAATAATGTTTTTAGCGTTCTGGAAGAAAAGTCAGTGACTTTTGGTTCTTCAATTGCTTATTTTTCCTGATTTGATGACTTAGAGCAAATCAGTACATTTTTATATTTGCAAGAATTACTTCTGATTAAATTAGAGGTGTTAGATATGGTTTTTCAACGTAAAGATAAGATTATTCTATTTTCTTTAGTAGCACTTGTGGGCATTATTTTGCTTGCATCGCTGCTTTCTTCTGGTGATGTAGTTTCTGAAGATCAACTTAGGGCGGAGCTGAAGACTCTTTCAGATGAAGAGTTAACGGCACTCGCTTCAGGTGATTCTGGTGCGATTGCGGGGTTAGCAACAAAGCGAGTGGCCCGCACTCCTGTTGCAGCGAGGGCTTCTCCTGCTCAAGTAGCTGCGGCAGCTCGTCAAGTACAAGCGTCTTCAAGATCAGTTGCGGTTAAGAAATCTTCTTCTATGATGGATGTGGTTGCTGCAAATGCTCGGGTTCGTTCTCAAGCAGGTAGAGCAGGATATGCGGCAGCACAACGCAGTCGTGATCAAGCAATGAGTGCGTCTTGGGAGAATTTGCGTTTAGCTGATAATGAAAAATCAAAAATCACTGTTGTTTCAAATGGCATTAATCTTGGATGTTTACAACTTCAGGCCGAATTAGAAAAGAACTTAGGAAATAGTTTCCCTACTGAAATTCGAGACATGCCTGCTTCCTGTTTTACCGATGATATTATTCGTGATCAACTCTTTTATGAATATTGTGATGAAGTAACATCTCTTCGTGCTAAAGATGGTGTAAGTATGCCGGGATGGGTACCTGCTCAAAAGATTGCGCGTCAATCAGTGTGCTTATCTGAGAAACAAACAGCAAAACTAAGTGCTGCATTACGAAGTGGGACAAACACGGTTTTAGGTACTCTTAATGCATTTGGCTATGAAAATGCTCAGGGCAATTTTTTGAATCTGATGTTGCCTGCATATCTATTAATTTATGATGTTGATAAACACCGTGGAAAAGATTCTGGATTGTATCAACTGTTTAAAGAGCATAAACAAAAGATGAAAGATGAAGTGCGATCAAAAGGATGGGCAACAGAAAAAATGATGTTGTATGATCGTGTATCAGGGCAACTTGTAGGTGCTCCTGTGTGTAAAGGAAATGCTCGCGATAATTGCGCAAGTCCTTCAGCTCTTTTGAATTCTCTTCGACCTGGCGCTCTTAACGATGGTCATTGTCAATTTGGTGATATGGTACAACAAGGATCTAAAGTTGTTCCTGAAACTGGAGAAGAGAGTTATAGTTGTCCTACGTCGCTTTGTGGTGGTGGATTAATGGATCCCATGCAAGCTGGCGCCGCAGGTGGGGCTGCTCCTGGTAAACAAGCTGATGCTGCAAAAGGTCCTGGCTTTGGAGCAGAGACATTAGGTGGTCAATGGGGGGCTGAGGCGACAGGAAGTGAAAATACAATGGCACAATCGTTATGTGGTTCCTTAGCTAATCCCGGGAATGGTGGTTTTGCAGGCATGGGTATTTTTGGTGATGAATCATGTCTGAGTGCAAGTGTATTTCCTAGTGATGCCGATATTGCTGCTGGTCGTGTGCAAAATCAAGCTAATCAACAGCGTAGTCAGATGGTTGCTTGCATTGGTGCTGCAGACGCACGAGAACAAGCTGCTGGCGCAGGTGCATTGCAACCTGGTCAACGGCGTGATACGATGTCGTTGCAGCGAGGAAATCCATTGAGTGGCGGATGTGGGTTGGCCAGTGACATACAAGTAGGTCGTGTAAAACTAGATGGACATGGCACAGGAACTCAAGTAAACAAATATTTTGGAAAAAATATGGATTCAACCACCACTATAACAACAAAATTTGCAGATGGTAAAGTAGATAAGATTGATACAAAAACAGATTACGTATATCAAAATGAGGATGGTTCTTCACGAACCGAAACACATAGTTCTTCATATGATGGGGAAGGAAAATGTACCAGTGGATGTGATGAACCTGATTTATCTCAATCACAAGCAAAAGCCGCTGCAGAAGATGCAGAGAAAGCTGCTGCAGAAGCTAAAGAAGCAAAAGGCACTGGTGCTTCATCTTGTGCTGATCCAGATTCCTGTTCTTCATCATGTACGGGAGCAAACGAACAAGCTTCATTTAGCGGTGATTGTATGGGCTCTCAAGCTGCCCAAGATCATCCTGGATTTGCTGGAGCTCAACAAGGTCCTGGACGTGCTGGTCCAGTATCAAATCCGGGAGCTCCTGGTGCAGATCGAAATCCAGTGAATCGTGATGCAGCGGCTGCAGGAAGTTGTCGTGCCATGGGTTCTGGTTCTGATAATGTCTGCGCGCAAGTGATGTGCGGTGAGTCTAGCAATATGGCTGCGAATACAGGAATGGCAAATGTAGGGGGTATGGCAGTGAGTGAAGGCGGTCGTGCTGGCACAGGAAGTGGGGGAGGTAGGGGTGCTCCACGCGATTCGATTGGTGTCACAGGCAATAATCCTGCTCGCAACCAAGCTCTCCTTAACAGCCTTGCGTGCTGCGGTATTGGTGGTGTAAACCTTCAACGACAAATGACTTTGAATCGCGGCTGTGAGGTCATGCGATGTGCAAATGAAGATAATGGTGGTGATTGTAGTTGTACGGGTAGTCCTGATGCATCACCTAATGGGCCTGGATTAGAAGCAGGTGGTGGTCTTGGAGGAGAAGGCGGTCCTGCTGCAGCACGACGATAGTTTTATCTTTTTTTTACCATTTTCTTTTTTCTTACTTTTCTGAGCATATGTTCTCCACTACTATAACCTTTAAATACTACTTCTGCTAAAGTACCCCTCATGGCTGCATGTGAAATGTGTGGGAAAATTTCAAATTTAGTGACTGCAGATATTGAAGGAAGTGTGCTTCGTGTCTGTGCTGTCTGCGCTAGTTATGGTCAAATTCGACGTGCTCCTAGTGAAGCAACGTATCGACGTGCTCCAGTTAAAACCATGCCTCAGGAAGAGTTTGAAGTTATTTCTCATTATGGCTCTTTGTTACAAAAAGAACGGTCTAAACGTAAACTCACTCAAACTGATTTTGCTGCATTACTTCAAGAACGAGAGAGTGTAGTCGCAAAATGGGAAGCAGGTTCTCTTAAGCCTGATCTTGATGTTGCTCGTCGGATTGGTAAGATTTTAGGGATTAATTTTGTGGTGAAACAGGGTGGCGGGACATCTGAAGAAAAACAAGATGAGAAAGGTACGGTTAAGAAGGGTGCGGCTGAATTTACTTTGGGCGATTTTGTAAAAGTAAGGAAAAGAAAGTAGATTTTTGAGAATTATTCTTGATTTTTGTTGATAGGATATTTGAACATAGATCTAAATATATACTACTGCTATTCCTATAATACCACCTAATACTGCTCCGCCTAATAAATCAATCCAGTCATGCTTCTGAAGATAAATCCGAGAATATGATACGGTTAATGCAAGTATAACAACCAGCCCTTGGAGTAGCGGGTTGTTTAGATGGTTCCAAAAGATAATGGGGAGAAAAA
Organism: Candidatus Woesearchaeota archaeon; assembly: GCA_016188115.1. Taxonomy (NCBI): domain Archaea; kingdom Nanobdellati; phylum Candidatus Woesearchaeota; species Candidatus Woesearchaeota archaeon. Next base: position 818,066 of record JACPIK010000002.1, on the reverse strand, counting down.
TGGCACGAGCAGTGTGCATGCTTGGAAATGATGAAGCGTCGATACGTTCGATGATATTTTGATGTTTTTGTTTGAGTGGCCGATCTTTGTAATATATAAGACGAATTATGATGCAGATAACTAAAATGAGAAAGAGTCCTAAAACGGTTTGAAAGAGAAGTTCATATTGCTCTGTGGCGAGGAGTATGAGACAGAGTAACCCTGTAAAGACAAATCCTCCTAAGGTGGTTATGTCGCGAAATGCGTCTTGAAGAAGATTCATAATGAAGGTAGGGGCATAATTTTATATATACTTTTTGCTGTGATACTAAAATGGTGACGACGAGGCAGTGGGTAGTTCTTAATGTATCTCTGGGCTTGATCGGGTTAATTTTGTTGTTATATCTTCTTGGTACTCCTTTTGCACTTATTGGTAGGGCGCAATACACTCTTGCATCAGGTGAACCCTCTTGTTTAGTTGAGTGGGAGGGTGAAAGTACTGCGTTAGGTGATCTTGATCGTTGTTGTCTGGCAGCGGCAACGCAACTTAGTTGTGAAAAAGATGCGGGAGAATATCATTGCACTTCCGCTGATTATGGTGTTGCGTATACTTTGAATTCTAAAGCGTATTATTATTGCAAGACGCAACCATATTGGAGGCACTAAGAGTGGTTGCTAAAATATTGAAAAAATCCAAAGTATCAAAATCGAACGTATCAAAAACTCTAATTCAAAGCACTTTATTCCATAAACGTATCCTTATCTGTCTGAGTGTCGTCGTGTTTATTCTGCTTTTACTTACAGTGGCTAAGGCTCGTGGTTTATTTATTTCAACAGATCCCGAACCGGTTATTGTTGGAAATACCGTTGATCTGGATTCTTTTACTCTTGAGCAGAAAATTGCGCAGATGACAGTATCCTTATGGCTTCCAGAAAACATGGAGGTTTTTCGTCGTATGCAACTGGGTGGCGTGCATATGTTTGCACTCGAATCAACAGATGCGTTTTCCACATCTATTCGTAAGGCACAAGAGGGTGCTACTATTCCTTTCTTTATTACGGCGGATGCAGAAGGGTGTATTAGTCCGTTTATTCATATCACTAATTTAACATCTGCATCTTCGGTTGCTACGCTTGGTGAGGCGTATGAGAAAGGGTTTCATGATGGAGAATTTATGAGAGAAATGGGTTTTAATGTGAACTTTGCGCCAGTAGTAGATTTAGGGGATACGATCTGGCGTTGTCGTACATTTCCAGGTGATGAAAAACAAGTAGCGCAATTTGCCCAAGCGTATACGCAAGGTTTGCAAGCACAAGGACTCATTGCAACAGCAAAACATTATCCGGGTAAGACATTAGTGGTGCGTGATCCACATAAATTTTTAGTTGGGGCGGAAATTGATGAGAAAGATGTCTATCCTTATTCTTATCTTGCAGAACATGGTACTGTTAAATCAATCATGGTGAGTCATTTGATTACGACGGGTGCGGTGGATTCACAGGGTATTCCTTCTGTGGTTTCGTCAAAGGTTATTGCAGACTTGAAGCAGCAGTATAAAGGGTTGATAATTTCGGATGAAATTCATATGTTGGGGTTGAAAAACTTTTATCCAACTGTGGATGAGATGTATGTGGCGGTGTTTGCTGCGGGTAATGATATTGTGTTGAATTTTGATAAAAACCCTGAAGAATTGCATCGCATGATTTCGATTGTTGCTGCGGCTGTGCGTGATGGGCGAATTAGTGAGTCGCAGATTGATGCTTCGGTAAGGAAGGTGTTAGAAGCGAAAGGTCTAGTGGTGGTGTAGGCTGAAAATTCGTTTTTTCCTTGGCAGCTCTAATGGAATTAGCCTTCCCTGAAAAATTAAGTCGCCGCGTTGATCTTTTTTTGAAGTTTGTAAGAAAAAGGTATCTATCTTAATATAAATCATTTTTATGTATTTATTGTTACTTACATCAGAATAATTCATTTCAAGATATAATTTTGGAAAGTCTTTTATCCGCTTCATTGACATCAAATCTTCTCTATAACTTAATATCTCAATCATCGATGCGAATAATGCTTGGTAATGTAAAGGCAAATCTAAAAAGTTATCCTCCTGTGGTTTCTTATTTGATTCAATAAAGATTGGGTTATAACTTTCAGGAAAGATACTAACCCACTTTTTTCTTTTGCCTATTTTTATTTCAACAAAATCCCGATCCTGTTTTACATTAATATTTTTATTACCTAATTCATTCACAACATTTATCGCTTTCTTGAGGTCATATCTCCATCTAGCACTGAAATTTTTAGCAGGTCCTAATCCAATATTATGAAGTGTTAGTGAATATCTTTTTAATGAATTAACTTTTGTATTCTCTTTATTAATAGGTTGCCAATCTGAACTTCCATCACAATAAATCTGAAATGTTGTATTTTCTATTAGGACTTCTGGCATATAGGAACTTCTCCTCTGTTTTCTCATTTCAAATAGAGTCCACAACGAGATTAGAGAAGCTAGGGTCGGGATAATAACAGAGATTATTCCAATAATCATAATTCAAAAGAAAGATTTGATCTTAAATAGATTTATGTGATGAAGTAACTTTATGTTTCTTAAGTTCAATATAACCCTATTGCAATGCTAATTATCCATAACAATGATATAATCACAAGCCATCCATCTGTATACATCTTTTGGGGATGTCTTGCTATAATTGAACCGTTTATGATGAGCTGATAATAGCGAACTACAACGAGCAATGCAAGGGGGATGGTGTACATTAATGAGGTATGTGGGCCAAGTATGCTGTACAGGGTGTAGGAGCCAAAAAGACCAGTTGTACTGGTTATGAAAATAATTTTATTTCGTTTTGGGGTATAGAATGAAAGAATGGGACGAGAATCATTGTTTTTCAAAAAGGCGCGTTCTGAGTAGCGTTTGGCGGCGCTTAGAAAAAGAGCCAGAAAGAATGGACATAAAATCAGCCAGGGAGAGATGTAAACTTTGATTGCGAGTGCTCCGGCAACGGCACGAATAACGAAGAGCATACCGATGGTTACTATGTCTGCAGGAGGCAGGTGTTTAAGGAAGTGAGTATAAAGTGTACTTACACTGAGAAAGATGATTATTCCAAGCATGATGATTGGTGAGACTGATAATGCAAACAGAAGTGAGATTCCTCCCAATGTGGATGCGAGTATTAATGCACTGGCTGTTGATATTGTTCCTGCGGCAAGGGGTCGTGTTTTTTTCTCCGGATTAAACCGATCTTTTTCTTTGTCGTTATAATCATTGATGATATAATTGACTGATGAGGCAGCGCAAAATGCAATGAATGTGAGCAATGAACTTTGCCATGCTGCGGTGTTAAGAATATTTCCTGAGAAAATGATGGCGAGAAAGACCAAGAGATTTTTGTACCATTGATAGGGACGAAGAAGGCAGAGATATTCACGAAATTTGAAATGGTTCATTCGTGTTTAGGGTTTGGTGAAGAATTCCTATAAAGCTTTCGATATCTGCTGTTTGTGAATCATTGAGTGATGGTGCCCAGATATCAATAACTAGGTGTGGATCCTGCTGGAGCTGAATTCGTGTCATTTCTTGAAGTTCTGCAATAGAGTACGTTTCTTTTGTCTTCCAATTCTTAGTGGTGTACATATCAACTTTTGTACAAGTGATGGGGACTAGCTTGGTTTGAAGCCAGGCGCCTTCGTAACACTGTTTAACTGACTGTGGGAATGGTTCATTATAATTTGTCCAATCATCTCCAAATGGAGAGATAGAAATAATCTTTAGGGACGTCTCTTGTTTAACGTGCTCTATGAATTGGATGGTATTACGTTCTGGTCTTGTCAAGACACCAAGAGATATATTCTTGTGAAGAGTACTCAAGAATTCTTTTGTAGAAATGCTAAGAGAAGTATTGGCTGCACTTATTGTGATAGTTAGTGGGGTATGAGTTTGATTAAGACTAGTTATAATTCGTTGTACATTTTCTAAATTTTGAATATTCCCTTCTTTATCAAGTTCTATTTCATTAAGACGAAATTCAATAGTTGGTGGTAGGGGGGGTAGGTAGGTATAATTGATTGATTGTAAACAGATTTGAGGATTTATGGTTGTGGTTGCGTTTTTGCTAAAGATGATGATAGGAAATCCATGGTAATATCCACATGTGATTATTTTGTTGCGAGAGAGAAGATATGATACCATTTGTGTTTGTTCTTTTTGGCAGATGGCTTGAGATGTTAATAATGTTTTGGGACAGGCAAACTGTGATGGATCGAGCGCAAGCCATTCTATGTTTATATTTTTTTGATATTGTTCGAAAAGATGTCCTTGATTTTGCCCGTCAATAAATTGTCCTTTACCTGCAAAATCAGCAAAGACGACGGGATTTGAGGTGAGCATTATTTTTTGGTTAGGATGTAATGAATTTAATGTGGAAGTAATTTGAGATGAGTGTTCATATTGTTGGGGAAGAATGATATACAGATTGATCGCGATGGTCAAAATGCCAAGGGCGATAATCACTTTCTTAAAGACCTTGGAAAGATTAGCTTGACTAATTCCCATGGCTGCGATAATAATTAAAAAAGGAACAACAGCTAAGATATAACGGGGGTCAAAGCGAGGGACACGTAGTCCGAAGTAAAGTAAAAAGAGTATAATGGTAGTAGATAGTGTAATCAATTCTTTTCTACGTTTGTTCCACAATAGCGGAAATGTAGAGAGGCAGACAAGGAGTAATAATGGTTCAAATTTTATCAAGGTTACAAAATATCTTCCTACTGATGCGGTTTCATAGACCCAGGTATCTTGTTCAACAATCAATGAACCTTGTATGAATGGAAGTGTTACTCGTTCGAGAAGAGTTCCTTCGTACATTGTTATGTTAAAGATAAGAAATGGAGTAATGGTAAGCAAAAAAATACCCATTATTTTGATAGACTCTGTGAGTAAAGAGAGGGGATTATCTTGTTTTTCTTGTATTTTCTGGATTAGGAAGAGGATTCCACAAGGTAATAGGAGTAATGCAAGGGGGAACTTAAATAGAAATGCAAGCGCGAGTGTCATGCTGGCTAAGAGATAACGTTTTTGAAAAGTGGTAAGAATTGCTGTTGCACCTAGTGTATAGGCAATAATATCTGTAAGAATATATCCTGAATGAAGAAAAATAAGACTGCTGGTACTCATAAAGAAGAGAACCCATATTGCAGTAGGAAGACCGGAATACTTTTTGAGAATTAAGTAGAGTACATAGAGACTAACACAACTTAGTAATACTGTTGCGATTCTTGCGATAAGTAGCGATGAGAAGGGTAGAAGTTGAAATGGCACGAGAAGGGCAGGTAGTGCAAGAGGACGCAGTGCTTCAAAATAGCCATATTGACCAGCGGAGATGAAATAGCGGGCAATGGAGAGATAGACCGTTTCATCAAAAAAAACTCGTTGTGTTGTCCATTTGATGATGGCGCATAGAATAAAAAAAGTGAAAAGTAAGAACAAAATGATTCTTGTTTGGTGATGTGCGGTCTGTTTTTCTAGACTTTTTTTGAATCTATTTTGCATGAAGTTAGTTTATTGTGATGTTATTTTAACTTTTTTCTCTTCCATGATTTTACATTCAGGTGGAACTTGGCTTTTAAGTGTTTCAAATTTAGTGCAAATGGTTTGCATAAGTACTTCTACTGATGTAGATCCATGAAACTTCTGATCTTCAACAAGAACGCTAGGGAACTGAGTAATATTGTGTGACTGCAACAAAATTTTGATCATGGGTTCTTCTTTGAAAGTAGAATCTAGTGAAAAGATCAATAGTTTGTTACCAAAGATTTTTTTAAGATAGCTAAGAATTTCCCCTTGAGTATCATAAGGGTTATCATCATAAAAATAGATCACTTTTACATTTTCTTGGAGGCAGGTTTTATCAATATCTTGGGAGAGGAGAAGAAATTGTATTTCGGTGAGAAAATAGTCTTGCAGTGCTAGATTAAATTCGCTTTCTTTGAGCATGGATCGTTTTTCATATTCAGCAACTTCTCCCATCTTTTTTTGTAGTTGGTCAATGTTTGTTTCAAGAATCTGGTGAAGAACACCACAATCAGCAAGACCTTGATCAATGTATTTTTGTTGAAGTTGGAGACTTTGTAGTCCTACTTTTTCTGCAAGGATTAGTTCTTTGGAATGTTCAAGACGTACGTTTTCAAAAAGCATGCCTATAAGTATTCCTACACCAAAGATAATAAGAGTAAGTATTAGTGCAAGAAGATATTTTTTGGTGCTAAGTTGTCGTTCCATAGTAGGTTCTACTCTTTTTTATCTGTTTTAATGCCAAAAGTTCTTCTTTTTCTTTATAAACATATAGGCGATGTACACCCATACTGTGGTAAGAAATAGTCCGTATACAAAGAAATAGGTGAATAGGGAAGTCCAAGTTTTTCCATAATTGGTTATTTTTTCTCGAAGCAGTTTGAATGATAAGATCATAATTAAGAAGCTTAAGATGATAACAGTGGCGGCAATAGTTAATTTGAAGAAGGGGAGAATCAAAGGGTTAAATTCAAATGTATAGTGTTTGATGAGTGTTAATACATCGAAGTTGACTGCACTTAGACTAAGATAAAATTGATATCCTCTTTTGATGAGGCTTTGGATGAGAGCAGTGGTAAGAATAAGTACAATTATGCCAGAGCTGATGATGGTGGGCATACGCATCATTCCAAAATCACCATATTTTTTGTTAAAGATTAGTTCTTTGTAGGCGATGGTGTTATCTACTCCTCCTTTATACCAACGAACGCGTTGACGAAAGAGGGTTTTCCAGGTAGCAGGTACTACGGTTTCAACGGTGGTGTCGAAGGTCTGAAGAATTTTATAATTATGTTTTTGTAGACGAATTGCCATTTCTAAGTCTTCGGTAATGGTTTCTTCGCTAAATCCTCCTAATTTACGAACTACTGCACTACGATAGATGCTAAATGGGCCCGGTGTAACATGGATGCAATCAATTTTTGCGTTAAGAAATTTATAGAACATGTTAATGATATATTCGGACCATTGGACTTTTTCAAGGATGGTATTAGGTTTACGTACTTTAAGTGTGGGACAAACAGCTGCAACTTCTTGTTCTTCAAAGAGGGGAAGCATTACTTGCAAAGCGTTTTCTTCAACAAATGAATCAGCATCAAGACAGGCAAAAAATTCTCCCGTAATATGTTTAATTCCATTGTTGAGAGCTCGACCTTTTCCTGCATTTGTTTGATTGAGAAGTGTAATGTTATAATTTGGATGATTTTGAATAAATGTTTTAACAATTTCTGGCGTTTTGTCTTTAGAACCGTCGTTGACAACTATTATTTGGATAAGTTGAGTGGGGTAACGTAGCCGTACTAAAGAGGTAAGAGTTTGTTCAATTGATTTTTCTTCGTTATATGCAGGCACAATTACACTAAATTGGGGCAGGGGTGAGTCGTGTGCAGGGGTTGGTTTTTCTTTTTTATCTGGATTAAATAGAATTAGAAGCCAGAATATGGTCAGAAAGAGAAGGAGGAAATACGTTACAAGAAGGATGCTATCAAGGAAGGTGATGATCATGTTGGGTACTGTTTCTTTTTTAATTTCTCTTTTCTATGCTTTTTTTTAATTAAATATTATTTAATATTTTAATTGAATATGATCTATTTAAGTTTGTTTGTAATGCCAAACTGTGGTCTGGTTGGCTTGAAAAACTATTTTAAATCTTTCGTTCTGGAGTAGAAAGAGGAGCTTCTCGTCAGAGGGTAATTGCGTAATTACGCGTTGGGGAAGATAGATATATTCAATATTTGCATTATCAAGGAGGGGAAACAATTCATTGATATATTGGGCGTTTAAGATTGCATCGGTGACATTTTGATGTTCTGGCGAATTCATTTTTGTAAAAGGGGTTCGTTGAGCAATTGCAAGAATGACATATTGGTTTTCTGGAGTAGAAAAGATAACATTTTGAGGTACGGTATTTTTGTTAATCCATTCCAATGCTTGTAGTTCTGGTGTAGTGGGTGATATGTTTGTCGCGGTTTGTTGATAGCTCATGAACGTAAATAAGAATCCCAATGCTAATAATAACAGGGTTAAGTTGCGAATAGGTTCTACTTTCCATTTTTTGTTATATAAATATAATATCCCTTGGGCGGCGAAGAGTGTTAGGACAATAGCAATTGGCGCAAGCAGAGTGCGATCGATAAAATAGATCCCTATCGAACCGACAATTGCGATAAGATAATACATTCCTTTTTTCTCTCTGAAAAGATCTACGATCCCAGTTATACAAAGAAGCACTAGAAAGAGACTAATTCCAGTTATTCCATTCAAATCGAAGATAATATTAAATGTGGAAGGTTGTTCAAGGGCAGGGTTTTGTAGAGGTACAAGAGAAATTAATGAGCTTAATAGGGTTACTGCTGCTAAAGAGCCCCCTATAACCCCATAAAACATTCTGTCTTCACTTTGTTTGAAAAAATAGATTCCTAAGATGATTATAGTTGTGATGGCGAGGGCTATGGTCATTTGTGTTGATAGGAGCAGAGTTACAATTCCTATGCTTTTTATGCCCCAATTTTTACTTTGCAACAGGATTAAACTTAATAATATTAATAACAGGTAAAATGAAACTACTGATATTGTTGAGAATAGAATCAGCATGGCAGGCGTTATAATTATTAAGCCAAGGCAAATGATTTCTTTTTCTAGAGAATTAAACTCTTTATGTATTAGGATGAACAATAGACTTATACAGCTCATTGCAATAATTGGCGGTATAAATGCTAGGGCATTTAGGGGTAATTTGCTGGTCAATGAAGTTATGAGGTAAAGAGAAATTGAACTTTCTATTGGGGAAGATTCTAAATCTATTTGTTTTGGTTGAAGAAAATATGCACTTTCAAGTCCGCGCAATAATGGTTGTTGGTTATACCAAGAATTTAACAATGGGGTAATAAAGATCAGAAGACTAATACTTAAAATAATGATGGTAGCATATGTTCTGGTTTGTGGATTTTTTTTTGTTACGATCATTTTATTTTTTTAATTTCAATTTTGAGTTTATTTTGTCTTGGTTAACTGTGCTTTCTAATGTGCATTTTACTTTGTAAATCTTAACTTCTTTACTATAAATTGGTTCAAAGCAGGATGGTTCAAAATATCGAAAATTAGTAATCCCGTAGGTTTCTTGAGCTCGTGGTGTTAGGACTAAATATTTCATCCCATATTTTTCTAACAATTCAATTGCTTGGGTTTGAAATGAAGTTGTATACAAAGATCGTAAGTCTTTAAAACGTTGTTCGACGTCAGGAATTAGCGTAAATTGCTCATCCATTAAATTGGGATGTTTGGCAAAATATGTTACCATGTTGCCTTCTTCAAGTAAGGAGACTACTCCTGCTTTGTCGTCAACACTTTTGTCAAGCCACTTTAATGCTTCAATTTCTTCAACTAGGGGCGCTTGTGTTCGTTGAGGGGCAGTGATGGTTGCGGGAAGAATAGTTGCAATGACTACAAATATGATTACAACACTGATTAATGTTATTTTTTTGCTTAATTTTGTTTTACGAGTATACTCGATGATCTCTTCATAAAAGAAAGCAAAGAGAATAATTAGAATAATACTAAATAAAGAGAGTGCGAAATTAAGTTTCATAAACCGAAAAAAAGTAAGAAGCGAGATGGCTAAAGCACTACTTATGATAATGATGGCTTGGTTATTTCTGGCATAGAACAGATTTTGGTATACTACGTATACTCCTGTAAGAAATGGAATTATTGTTACGGAGAGCATGATTTGAATTAATGAGGAATGGGGAAAATATTGTTGTACTATTTGGAGGGGGATATTTTGCCAGATAAAACTTAATCCTTGCGTGAGGAATGTTTGTTTAAAGAAGATAAGTTGAATCCAAATGAAAAAGAAAATTGAGAATAGGATGATCTCACTTTCCTCTGGCGGCACTTTTTTGTTTTCGATGAAATTTAATACATAATAAATTAAAAAACTAAGGATAAGGAAAATGGTTGCAGAACTGGTAAGACAGCTTGCAAAGAAGAGGAGGATGTAGAAATAGATATAGTTTGGTTCTTTGATCTTAAGAAACGTATAGATCGTTAGAAAGATAAGGGGAATGAATAATGTTTCTGGTGTAATACTGTTAGGTGTAAAGAGGAAAGGCAATATTCCGGTTAGACCAGCACAGATAAGGGGTATCTCTTCGTTTTTAGTAACTTGTCGAACAATAAGATATACTATAATTGTTAATAATGCTATATATAAATTTGAAAATAGTATGGCGGCGATATCAATCGGCATGATTAAACTAGGAATTGCAAGGGTGTAATGAAATAAAGGGAGAAAGCGTAATTCTCGTCCGCCATACGAGAGTGGATCGTTAAAAAGAGGAAGTCCGGTATCTCTAATTGCTTCAATGTTACGTAAGTGGAAATATGATTCGTATGTAAATGTTGGCTGGGAAAACGCAATCCAGAGACGAATGAGTAAAGTAAGAACAAAAATGGCAGTAAGAATCCAGAGGTGCTTTTTGTTCATGGGATCAGATTAAACGGTTTGGCGTATATAAAGTTGATGGGGAGCTAGGTCTGTATTCTCATAATCTTTATATTCTGGCTATTATCTGTGTATGCTAATGAAAATAACTACTGGTTCGGCTTTTTTTGATCGTTTTCTGGCTGGTGGCTATGATGCTGATGTGGTGACAACTCTCTACGGTCCTTCAGGTTCAGGTAAAACTAATCTGTGCCTACTTGCTGCTGTAGCTGCAGCGGTAGAAGGTAAACAGGTTTTGTTTATGGATACAGAGGGGGGAATTGCGGTGGAACGCATTATGCAAATAAATCCGGATGTTAATACTATCTTGCCACGTATTTTCTTTTATCATCCAATGACGTTTGCAGAACAACGAGAGATGTTTGAACGATTACGGGATGTCATTACTCCTTCTGTTGGGTTAATTGTTATTGACTCTATTTCTATGCTCTATCGTTTAGAATTAGGGAAAAGTGAGGAAGTGTACGAAGTTAATTCGGCGTTAGGCAAGCAAATTGCGTTGCTTGTGGAGATAGCTCGTCGTAAGCAAATACCTGTATTGATTACAACGCAGGTGTATAGTGATTTTGATAATCGTGATAAAGTGAAGATGGTGGGTGGTGATTTGCTGCGATATGGTTCAAAATGCCTATTGGAAGTGCAGAAGCTTGCGTCTTGTCGTTCTCTGATCTTGCGTAAACATCGCGCGCTGCCTGAAGGGAAAGAAATATTGTTTAAAATTGTGGAGAAAGGAGTGGAAGAGGTCACACAATAAGGCGTTATGCAATAGGTTGGTGCGAGGTGTTTATGAGACAGGTTATTATTGTGGGTGATGCGTGTTCTGGAAAATCTACAGTCTTAAGGTTATTACAACAGAAGGGGTTTAGGGTTCTTTTTGAAGAAGGATTGCCTGTGATTCCTCCAGATGTTGAACAAGATAAGTTTCTTTCTAATAAATGGTTTATTGATTATTATCGGTCACGCGAGGAGGGTATTACTGTTCCCACAATTTTAGAATATGCTCTCCATTTTCAATATCCTTTTACAGTGGCACAACGTCGGACAGGAAAGATTACTCCTGGTGAAGAAGTAATGTTGATTTCACACTTAGCTCACCTAACTCATACCAAACCTCTCACTAAGGATACTATCGTGTTTCATCTGACATTAGATAACTCGATAATCTTATCTCGCCTCGCTACAAAGAAATTATTCAAACCAGCAAGTCATGTTTTGTATTTAGATGCATTACGGGAGGAGACGCAGCGCTATTTCTCTGCTCGAGCTACGTATTACAAGATGGATACCCTAGGAAAACAACCGGAAGAGATAGCACAATGGATTGAGGATATTTTGAGCAAAGAAAATGTTCAACTTAGTTCATCTAGCTAAACATTTAAAAAGAACTGCAGGTTTTGTATTCTCATAGCCAACTCTACTCTTTACGAAGTGTAGAATTGCTGCGTGAGGCCATAAATACCGCAGACTTGAAGTGTAAATATAATCCCTTCTTGTGCTTGTTGATAAGTTTGTTTAGCATCTTCGAAATGCTCAATGTTAAATCAAATGTCCTGCGTTCCCGTAGTCCTGAGAAATCCCGGTGATTTCTGGGATCCCGGAAACGTCGTTGCGTTTCCCAGGAGGTGCAACCCCTCGCGACGGACTCGCAGTGATTGTTGGAGGCATTTCAACCTTATGATGCTAAACAAACAGGAATAGGTGAATAACATGAAAGACACAAATGCAATTGTAACAGAGACATCTGATGATTTTTTGATTGATTCTAATGAGTATCTTAAAAGTGGTATTCATATTGGAACTAAGTTTAAGACCAAATATATGTCTAATTTTATTTACAAAACTCGTCCAGATGGGTTAAGTGTTCTTAATTTGAAAAAAATTGATGAGCGTTTACGTCTTGCAATCAATCTCTTATCTAATTACGAACCACAGGATATTTTAATTATCTGCCGTCGTGAGAATGGATGGAAATCACTTCGCCAATTGGAAAAATTGACTGGTATTCGTGTGATTACTGGTCGTTATCCTCCTGGAATTTTAACTAACTCTAATTTGGATACTTTTACTGAGCCAAAAATTATCATGGTTTGTGATCCTTGGCCTGATCGTAATGCTGTTGAAGATGCCAATAAAGTAGGTATTCCAGTTATTGCGTTATGTGATACCAACAATCAATCTAACAAAATTGATTTAGTTGTGCCTTGTAACAACAAGGGAAAGAAATCTGTAGGCATTTGCTTCTATCTTGTTGCTCGTGAGTATCTTCGTAAACGTGGTGTACTTGGTACTAATGAAGAGTTACCTGCTAAATTAGAAGATTTTGTTGACGAATAGGGTCTTGGGTCTCTTTTTCTTTATTTTCTGATTTTTTCTTTTTTTTATATTGTGTTAACTTGTTATTCTTTCATTTTGGATTAATTGGTAAATTTTTTCAACTGTTGTTGTGATGTCATTAGTATTTTCAATTACTACTTCTGTCGAATGGGGGGCTAAGGTCATTTCGTAAGACTTCTTTACTTTTTCAAATTCTCTTTTTTTAGCTCCTTCTCTTTTGTTGTTTCTCACATAGCAAATTGCTAAGGGGGCATGTAATGTAATATAAAGCGGTTTTCCAGTTATAACTAAATCAGTAAGTTCAATTAGTTTTGTATCAAAAAGTCCATCTATAATCGGAAACCGCTTTTGTGTGATCTGATTATTTATCTCTGGTGCAATCATATTCATCGTATCTTGGCGTCTTTTAGATGAGGGTTCTCCTCCTATTAGGTCTCTGCCAATTAAGTCTAAACAAAAATATGAAAAAATAATATTATCTAATCTAAGTTTTTCCATTAATTTGTATGCAGTGGTAGTTTTTCCAACACCAATTGGTCCTCTTAGTACTAAATAATCTATGGGCATTATGGTATTGTGTTCTCGGACAATGGTTTATCTATACTGTAGCAGCTTGGTGCATTACACACTGATTGACAACTCGAACCGGTACAGTCGGCGGTGTATTCAGAGAGATTCCATATTGGGTGAGTTCTTCCAAAATTTGTTTCATATGCTTGGACAAAATTTTCAATGCTTGCTTTCATATCGCTTAGTGTGGTAGTACTGGTATTTGGTTCATGATGAATATATCTTCCTAAGTTATCTGAACAAAACTGTGTGTACTCTCTAGTAAAAAGTATAAACTGATGCCATGTTGCATCCACTTCTTGGCTAGTCATTGCCACGGGTCCAGCGGATGTTGCAGCAATGGCTAGATATTTTTTTAATTCAGAAAAACCTGTTTGGTATGCTTCTTTTGTTGGAAAAATACTGTTTTCTAATAGTTTCTCTTCAAGATGGGGAACTTGAATTGGCTCCAATCTTGTATATACTTCCAATGCTGAAAGACTTGCGTTTCTTTCTATCTTTGTGATATTTTGCCTTATTAATATCATGTCTTCTATTGTGGTCATTGTGTCTCCTCTGTCTTATTTTCTTAAAGACTAGATAATTAGTAATTTTTCCTAAAAAATATATACTTTTACTAATTGTATTTATTATCAGTAATTATATAATTACTTTTTAGAAAGATTTTTAACTAATGGTTTATCTGTGCACTCTATGAAGCGTAAGATCAATCGGGTTGGCACTAATACTCTTACAGTTAGTTTGCCTAGTAAATGGGTGAAAGAAAATGGATTACAGGCTGGTGATGAGATTGATCTTGTTGAAAATGGAAAAGAACTTTTATTTAATTCTAGTAAGCCATTAGCGTTAGGGAGTATTACTGTTGATGTTTCAAATCAAGATACGTTTGGAGGGTGGATGGTCTATGTCCCTTATAGGTTAGGTTATGATGTGATTAGGATTAATTTTAACAGTTCTGATCATCTTAAGCGAATTTATGATTATCTTCCTTACTTGATTGGGTTTGAGATTATTGAGCAGGGTGAAAAGTATTGTGTATTGAAAAATATCGCGTTTGGTATTCAAGAAGAATTTGATTCAATGTATCATCGATTGGTTAATGTGACAATTAGTATGGGTATTGAGCTTTTAGAGCTGCTAGCGGAAGGAAAATATGATAAAATTGAAAAATGTATTTTGTTAGAGAAACAAGCAAACAAATTAGACCTGTTCTGTCGACGAATGCTCAATCTTCGAGGATATAAAGATTCTAAAAAAACAAACTCAAAATATCGTATAGTCTGTTTATTAGAAGAGATTACTGATCAATATCGTAACATAGGTAGATATGTTTTGGGGAAATATGGTGTGTCTGCTCTTGGTAAGAGAAAGGTGAGCGATTCCCTTCTTCATTTTTTCAGAAAGATTTCGGATTTAGTTCAATACTGTGCAAGGATGACGGAACATTATACTCCTCATGAGTTGACGATATTTAAATCAAAAATGAACTTGTTAGAGCTAGAAATGGTTTCGTTATCAAATAGCAATACTGAAAAAGATCGAGCAATCCTATTGTTTTTGTCGCAGGTTCTTTATTCGACACATAATATTGTGGAAGAGATATATTGATTAATTTATACCTACTAACTCTTTCTTTAACAAACCTTATAAACCACTTTTAATGGATTTGTATTTATGTGTGGCATATTGGGGTATGTTGGACCAAAACCGGCAGGTGCTTTGATTCTTAAAGGGTTGCGGTTGTTAGAATATCGTGGTTATGATTCTGTGGGTATTGCGACGATCGAGGGCAATCATATTGATTTGCGTAAAGATGCTGGTCGGGTTGATGCGGTTGAGAAAACAATGCATTTCGAGCAGATGAAAGGCACATATGGTATTGGGCACACACGTTGGGCCACACATGGGCCGCCAGTACAGAAAAATGCTCATCCGTTTGTAGATGAAAGTGGTCAATTTGTTTTAATTCACAATGGTATCATTGAGAATTATCTTGAACTTAAAGAGGAGTTGCGATCACAGGGTGTTAATTTTAGTTCTGATACCGATTCTGAAGTGTTGGTTCATTTGATTGCAAAAGTATATCGTGGTGATTTACTTAAAGCGGTTTTTTCTATTTTACCTCGTTTACAGGGTGCTTATTCTCTGTGTGTGCTGCACACTGGATCACGAGAAATTATTGGAGCGCGTAATGGCAGTCCGCTTATTGTGGGGGTAGGTGAGGGTGAGAATTTTTTTGCGTCTGATGTTGCTGCGTTGGTAGAGTATACTCGTCGTGTAATTTATGTGCGTGATTTTGAAGTTGTGCGTATTACAGATCAGGATGTAATATCCTACACTTTTGAAGGAAAGCAGGTTGCTAACGAGATTAAAGAAGTACATTGGAGTATTGAGCAGGCACAAAAACAGGGTTATAAACATTTTATGATCAAAGAGATCAGTGAACAGGATAAAGTTGTGGAAGAGTCTCTCAAAGTCCGTTTTTCTTGCGCACGTTCGTGGAATCAAGTCTATATCGTGGCTTGTGGTGGGGCAAGTTTTGTGAGTGTGCTTGGAAAATATATTATTGAACAGGTGGCTCAAATTCCCGTGTCTATTGATCTTGGTTCTGAGTTTCGTTATCGCGTGCCAATCGTGACGAAAGGGGATTTAGTTGTGGTTATTTCTCAAAGTGGCGAGACGGCTGATACACTTGCTGCTGTTCGTTTAGCTAAACAAAGAGGAGCACATACTCTTGGTGTGATTAATGTTGTGGGCAGTACGATTGCGCGTGAGGTTGATGAAGTAGTCTATACACGTACTAATGGTCCAGAAATTAGTGTTGCTTCGACGAAAGCATTTTTAGCGCAATGTATTGCGATGTATCAATTAGCGTATCATCTTGCAGGCAAGACGTTTGAGTTTGAGGGTTATTCTTCTCATATTATATCTTTAATTGAACTCTCGGCAAGTATAAAATCTGTTTCACAGCGTTATGCTTTGTATCAAAATTTCTTATTTATTGGTCGTAATCGCAATTTTCCTCTTGCTTTAGAGGGCGCGCTCAAGTTGAAAGAGATTGCGTATATTCATGCGGAAGCGTATCCTGGTGGTGAACTAAAACATGGTCCATTGGCATTGGTGTGTGAAGATATGCCTACCTTTGCGATATGTCCTCAAGATGAGTTTCATGATAAAATGTTAAGTAATATTCAAGAAGTAAAGGCTCGACGTGGAAGGGTAGTGGCGTTGGGAACTATCGGAGATGGGAAATTAGCGGCACTTGCGGATGATATTTTCTATTTGCCTAAAGTGGATCCTTTGTTGTATCCTTTGTTGGAATCGGTAGTGTTACATTTATTTGCGTATCACATTGCTGATATGAGGGAATGTGATATTGACAAGCCGAGGAATCTTGCGAAGTCGGTTACGGTGGAATAAAATGAGAGACGCACGAATTTTTATAACCGGTGATGATAAATGCTTTTTACAATTTGGTGAGCGTTATTGGCCTGTGACTTCTTCAGAACATGAGAGATTAGTAGATTTGTATTTTCATCGATTTATGTTGGAAGGATCATTCACTGACACTTTTGTTACCCATCAAGATGTTGCAGATCTGTGTGGTGTTCAACCATTTAATGGAGATTATGTGATTAATACGGTAGGGAGAACTTCTCAACCCGCACAGAGCTTATACGATAAGGGGTTGGTCATTGCTAGAAACACTAACCGCACTAATCTTGTTGCACCAAAATCTCTGATAGGGCGAATATGGGATTATTTTGGTTAAGTCTTGTTCTTATTTTCTGCTTATTCTTTATTTTTTAAATTCATTTCACGGTTTCTTTTCCATAATGTTTAAAAGCCCATTTCTCGCCCTTGTCTCATGGTCAATCCTGCTAAAAAAATTGTTGTCATAGGGGGTGGTACGGGCAATTTCGTCGTTCTTTCTGGTTTAAAGAAATATGATGTTGATATTAGTGCAGTTGTTTCTATGGCGGATGATGGTGGCAGCACAGGTATTCTTCGTGATGAACTAGGTGTTCTTCCGCCTGGTGATGTACGTCAATGTTTAGTTGCCCTTTCTGAATCAAGTGATTTAATGCGCGATTTGATGAATTATCGTTTTGAAAATGGCGGTCTTAAGGGCCATAGTTTTGGCAATATTTTCTTATCTGCGTTAGAGAAAGTGACGGGCAGTTTTGAGCAGGCTGTTGAAGAAGTAGGGCGTATCCTCTCGATTAAAGGAAAGGTGATTCCTGCAACGACTAATCAAGTACGTTTGCGCATGGTGCTTAATGATGGAACTCTTCTTAATGGGGAAGGGGAAATTTATACTTCAGATAAACTGGATCAAGGATATAAAAGCATTTACCTTGAACCAAAACCGCGCGTTGATTCTCATGCGGTAGAAGAGATCATGAACGCTGATGCAGTGGTAATGGCTCCTGGCGGATTGTATACTTCGTTGATTCCTGTCTTATTAGTGGATCAAATTTGTAAAGCACTTTTGCGTACTAAAGCAAAGAAAATTTTGGTGCTCAATTTAATGAACCGGAATGGTCAGACCACTGGGTTTAAAACAAGTGATTATGTGCGTGAGATTACGAAGTTTACTGATGAAGATATTTTCGATTTCATTCTTGTTAATACTGCGTCACCTTCTGCGTCGGTTCTGAAGAAGTATGCTGCGGAGAAGGAGTTAGTTGTTGATGATTTGAACGGAGATAAGAGAATTATTCGGGCAGATCTATTAAGTAAAACAGTCAATGAACGTAAAGCAAATGATGTTTTGGCAGCTCAACGCGCGTTGATTCGTCATGATCCGGACAAGGTGGCAAAACAGGTGATGGATATTGTTGGTCGTTGAATCATTGAGGGGTATGGAATGTTAATCATTTTTGATCTTGATGACACATTAGTTGATACTGCTAAAGTAGCACGTGAGTATAAAACAAAAGATGCAATCAATGCTATGATTACAGCTGGACTAAAACTTCCCTTTGGCAATGATGATGCTCTAAAACAATTACGGGAAATTGATTCAACTGCTCCCACCGGATCTGAAGCAATAAAGATATTTCTGTCTACGATTAAGTTTGAGAAAAATACAGACAAAGATAAATTTGCTCTTATTGCAGAGAAAGCGTATTATGGCAATCTAGACAAAAATACCTATTCTGCTCTTCCTGGTGCGGTGGAATTACTTCAATCACTTCAGGGTCAGCATACATTAGTAATTGTTTCAAAAGGCGAGGAGAAGCTTCAGTATCATAAGATGGCGACGGCGGGTATTGCTACTTCTTTATTTCGTAAAATAGTGGTTATTTCTATTTATGATAAAAAAACCGCGTACCAAGAAGTTCTCAAACATTTTCAAATATCTCCAGTTAAAGCTATTGTTGTTGGTGATAAATTTGATCTAGATTTAATGCCGGCAGCATTGTTAGGCATGAAAACGATTCACATTCAATGGGGTCGCGGTAAACATGACGAGAAAGGGAAGAAAATGGCGACTGCTTCTGTTCGTAGTCTTAATGAGATTCTTGATGTGTTGGCAAAAATTGAGAAAGGGGCATTATGATTATGGTGGATGTAGGAAACATGAAAGTCGTGATTTTAGCAGCGGGAAAAGGCACCCGTTTAGCACCTCTTACAGATACTCTTGCAAAAGTTCTCGTGCCAATCAATGGCAAACCCTTTTTATCCTATGTATTAGATAACTTAATTGCTGCAGGATACAAAGAAATCGCCATTGTTGTAGGATATCGTAAAGAACAGATCATTGATTTTGTCATGAGGCAGTATAAAGCACCCACTTTAGTTTCGTTTACATTTCTTGAACAACAAGAACAAAAAGGAACGGGAGATGCGTTACGTTGTGCAAAGACATTTTGTGGTAGAGATTCATTTGTTGTGGTAGGTGGCGATGGGTTGCTTTCCATTGAAGATTTCAAACGTCTCAACCATAATGATGGTTTTTGTTATATTATGGGCAAAGTTGTTGATGAACCCGAACGCTATGGTATTCTAGACGTGAAAAATGGGTTTTTAGAACATGTTGTTGAAAAACCTCGTGAATTTATTGGGAATCTTGCAAGTGCCGGGGTGTATACTTTTACTTCTGAGATTTGGGATACATTAGATGGTCTTCAACCTTCTCAGCGAGGGGAGTTTGAACTTACTGATTCTATTAATATACTTGCAAAACGTAAGAAAGTTAAAGTGCTCACAATTCATGATTATTGGTTGGATTTGGGTAAGAAGGAAGATGTTAACAAAATTGAATTGTTTCTTGGAAGTCTTTCTCGCTAATTTTTTAAGCATAATCTTTATGTAGAAATCATGTTCTTCTTGTTCTATGCATGAATCCATCTACGAACCAGCTGAAGATTCTTACTTGTTACAAAAAGCAGTAGAAAAATATGCGTTTGGGAAAGTATTGGATGTTGGTACTGGTTCGGGAATTCAAGCGTTAACTGCTTTAAAGTTAGGTTGCGTTAAAGATGTTACTGCTCTTGATCTTAATCCGGAAGTTATTAAACATCTTCAAACTATCAAAAAACAGCGGAAATTATCAAGACTTAAAGTTATTCACAGTGATTTATTTGAAAACGTTCCAAAACAACAATTTGATGTCATTATTTTCAATGCACCGTATCTGCCTCAAGGAAGAGATGATGTTGCAGATATGGCGTTGTATGGGGGGAAGAAAGGTTGGGAGATTTCAGAACGCTTTTTCGAGCAAGTTGATTCTTATTTGAGTTCTAACGGAATTATTCTTTTCCTTTTTTCTACACTTACTAACAAGAACAAGATTGAAGAAATTTTGCGAAATCATCTTTTAGATTGGGTAGAAGTAGGTAGACACAAAATTTCATTTGAAGAGTTGTATGTATATAAAATTACCAAATCTCAACTTCATCAAGAATTAGAGCAAAAATGGGTATCTCGTTTGGGGTACTGTGCTAAAGGAAAACGTGGTGTAGTCTATGTTGCTTATCTTAGAAAAAAGAAGGTTGCAATTAAAGTTCAGCGTGCTGATTCTGGGTCATTAGCGGCGCTTGATCGGGAGGCGCAGATGTTACGGATCGTGAATACAAAACAGATAGGTCCAAAACTCATTGATCAAGGGAAAGATTACATTATCATTGAATTTGTTGAAGGATTGTTATTTGAAGAATGGTTAAAAAATCAATCTTCTCCAATAATTCACAAGATGTTAAATGCAATTTTAATGCAGTGTTATATCTTAGATACTCTCAAAATCACTAAAGAAGAAATGCATCATCCTTTTAAACATATAATTATTACAAAAACCAATAAGCCTGTTTTTCTTGATTTTGAGAGAGCAAAGTATACTGATCGACCAACTAATGTTACTCAAGTAGTTGAATATTTTTGTCGATTAGAACGACGTTTGAAGTTGTTGGGCGTAGAAATTGATTGTGATATTTTACGAAAGCTGTCGTTTGAGTATAAACAGGGGTATTCTAAGGACTATTTTCAAAGAATAGTCCGAAAATTATCTTAATAGTCTCATTCTAGGATCTTTTAAGATTATAATTTTAGTTAAATGCACTCTTTTTTTATTTTTTCTACCTCGTTTTTTCAAATTTTTAAAAAACGTCAATCCAAACCTATATAAATCAAAATCTCTTTTCTAGAACTAAAATTCATAAAAGAGGTCTTTAAGATGAAGCGAAATTTTGTATTGTTGTCTTCTGTGTTTATTCTTTTAGCGTTGATTCTTGTCATCGCTGGTGAGCAGTTGACTGTGACGGTTAATTCTCCCGTTGCTAACCAGAACATCTCTGGCACCTTTTTGCTTAACGCAACTGTGGGTAATGCAACAGGGGGTAATGCGACCAATGTCACATGGAGCTTTTGGAATGGAAGCAATGGTTTTACCGAAACTAACTTCACTAATTTAACTGGTGGTGGTGGGTCTAACTTTTCATGGCTTTACCCTGCAAACACCTTAACTTTAAATGATGGGGTTTACAATCTTACTGTGTATGCAGTTAACAATACTGGTCAGATTAATGCTTCTGTAAACATTACGGATGTTCGTATTGATAACTCAGCACCATTAGTCGTTATTAATTATCCTATTGACGGAGAATCTTTTAATGCGACAAATGAGTCAACTATTCTTAATGCAACAATTACTGATAGCGTAACTAATATCATGGTTGTTACCTTGAATGTGTCAAATAGAAGTGGACAAGTTATTCTTAGTCCTGCAACTGTTGCGGGTAGCGAATACCGAAATACGACTTTTAATCTCTCTGTTCTTGCGGAGGGGGCGTATAATTTTACGGTTATTGCTAACAACTCGGCAGCTCGCTTTAACAGATCGGTAAGCTCTCAATTTTTCATTGATATAGCTAATCCATACTTTGTTACATTTAGTTGTTCTGATGCAACATTAGGAAATGATCCTACTTGTACTTGTACTGCAGCAGACAATACTGATGGTAATGTAACAACTAGCGTTAGTGGTCATATTGATGTTGGAAGCACAGGCGGGCATACAGCAACTTGTGTCGCTACTGATGACATGGGTAGAACTAATTCAACTACCGCTGGATTTACTATTAATGCAGCTGCTTCAAGCAGTAGTGGCAGTAGCGGTGGTGGAGGGGGAGGAGCAACTGTAAGTAATTATGCCTCTAAGACTGTAGTTCATACCTTTGCGCATGTGGCAGCTGGTGAGACAGTAACGATGCAATCAACTGATGCCTCAGTTGCAGTTAGTTCTGTTGCAATTACTTCCAATGCAGAGATATATGGGGTAAGAATGGTTGTTGGTTCTTATGGATCCAAACGCCCATTAGGAACTCCTGCTCTTGAAGGGACGGCATATCAATACTTAGAGATTACTAAAAGTGGTTCCAATCCTGATGCAGTTACAAACGCGAAAATTAAATTTTCCGTTCCTAACTCTTGGGTTGATTCAAATGGTGTTATGCCTCGTGGTGTAGTACTGTATCGATATGTTGGTCAGAAATGGGTAGCATTACAAACCACCTATTTGGGAACAGGGCATACTGCTCAAGGAGAAGTTCATCTTTATGATGCACAAACTCCTGGGTTTAGTTTCTTTGCTATTGGTGGAACAAAAGGTAGTTCTGCTCCAACTACGTCAACTACTCCAACTCCTGTATCTGCTCCAAGCAAACCTGTGGTTGCGCAGAGTGGGCAAGAGGAAGATGTTGTAGCTAACTCTGGTTCAGGCTCAAGAGAAGCAGCACCTGTTGCTGATGCTCAAGAAGCTCCTGCACAAGTAGAGGAAGAATCTTCAAGTTGGGGTTGGATTGCAGCTGTTGTAGTTGTACTCGTTATTATTGTTGTGATCTTTTTTACGAGTGGAAGCAGTTCAACTAAAAAAACCTCTAAGAAGTAAGTTTTTACTTTTTTTGTTTATTTTACTTTTTTATTCTATTTTTATTTATTCTTTTATTACTTATTTTTGGTGATGTTGAATCTATGCTGTAAATAATTTTATGATGTAAATTTGCTGGTGAATTTTATACTTTTGAAAATTTCTATGGTGATTGTTCTTTTTTGTAAAATGTTGTGCCTTGTTCAGGGGTATTAATTGCTTGGTGTAGTTCAACTGGTCTCCAATTATCTTGAACTAATGTTGCATCCAGCCATTTTGCTAGTTGTTCGGGGTTACCAATTGTAGCGGAAAGACCAATTAATTGCGGTTTGATAGTGGTTTTGAGAAGAGTGAGGATGACTTCAAGGGTTGGGCCACGGCTTGTGTCATGTAATAAGTGGATTTCATCAATAACTACTGTTCTAATTTGTGAAAGCCAGGAGATTTTATGACGTAATAATGCGTCGAGCTTTTCTGTGGTGAGAATTAATAAGTCATATTTTTCTAGGCGAAGATCTGGTTCATCCATATCTCCTGTGGCTATAGTTATTTTGTAAGGTGTATTTTGCAGGAGCAATTTGTATTCTTTGTACTTTTCATTTGCAAGGGCTTTGAGGGGAACAAGGTATATTCCTTTACCTTTTTCTAGTTGGTTAATGAGTCCCATTGTAGCTACAAGAGTTTTTCCTGATGCGGTGGGTGCGCAAATAAGTAAAGAGTTGTTATCTAATAATCCTGCATTGACCGCTTTTTCTTGGATGGGGGTAAGGGCTTTAAATTTAGTATAATATTGTTTGAAAAAATCAGGTAATGGTAGGGTGATAAGGTCCATGGTATGTCTTCTTTTTTCCAGCAATATATTAATATACTTCTACTTGGGGCTGCTTTTTGGAATTACCCTTAGTGCAAGTTCAGCCCAAAAATATGGAACTTTGTTCTATATCTCTCCATTTGTCATTCCCAAATGATGAATGCCTAAAAGTTTAAAATTTGTGATAAACAGGTCTTTATTGTAGGGTTTGTCTTTTTCTAGCCTCGGTTTTTGCGAAAGGCTTATAAAACATTTTTCGGATTGGTAGGTTACACATAGTAAACCCTGGCTAATGCTATACAATAGTATTGGTCACAGATTTACTCTAAATTCGAAAAGAGGCATACCTTAGTTTAGGTGTGTTGTTCGTAATTTTTAGAGTAAATCTGAAAAGTAACAACTATATATTCAAACACGGAGGTGTGTTTTGAAATGAAAATAAAAAGAGTGGTTAAACGCCTTTTCGCAGTAGGAGCTGGCGTAGGTATGCTTGGTGCTACCGCAATGGGCGCAATGGCTGCCGATTTGAAGAACTATCCAGACATGTTTGTCAAAGATGGTGTATTCAATGGCTATTTTGTTGTTGGTGAAGCAGCTGCTTCAGTTGACAACCTTGCAATGACTGATATTGCTGCAAGTATGATGTACCATAAACCTGTATCTGCAGGCGCTGGTAAAGTTACTGTTGAAGGCGACGTTGTTGAAGTTTCCAAATCTGGAGATCTTCTTGAACTTTACGAAGACATTGGAACAGTTCGTGAAACCTTAACCGGTTCCGATCTTGAAGCTTTGAAATCGTATACCATGAGTACTGATAAAGGAACAACTCCTGTTAATCAGTTCATGCGCTTACAGAAACAAACTACCACTGGTACTTTTACAAGAACCAAATTATTCTCTGGATCCGTAGGCTTCCTTGAGAATGATAACGACGTTTCTGCAGAATTCCTCTACTTTGGAGACGGAGATTATGTCTTTGAGTATGAACTTGAATTCAGTGAAGGTCTTGAATCAGATGTAGTATCTGGTACTCTTGACGACGTTGAAGACGAGACTATCTGGGTTCTTGGAAAACAATTTACCATTGTTGACACTGCTGCAACTGCTGCAAGCGGTGGACCAATCTCATTAACTCTTGAGATGATGGGCGGTGCTGTTCGCGACGTAGCTACTTTAGGAACTCCTAAAAGTTACACCATCGACGGTCAAAACTACAATGTTGAATTGTCTTTCGCTGATTCCGACGAGTGTAAATTCGTTGTTAACGGTGAAACCACTGATCTTTTAACTGACGGTGAAACTGATCGTTTAGCTGACGGAACTGAAATTGGTGTAAGTGAAGTTCTTTACCAAGATTTCGCTGGTGGTATTCAATCATGTGAGTTCTTTTTAGGAGCTGACAAAATTGAATTCCAAGACACCAACACTGCTGATGGATTATTCTACACTGCTGGCGTTGAAATTAACGAAGAAGATATCGAAGACGCTCAAGTACGCATTGTAGCTTCCAACACCAGCGCACTTGCTACTGTTGAGATCACTGATATTAAATATCAACTCAAAGCAGACGGCAAATCCGGTGACGAAGCATACATCGCAGCAGGACACGGCTTACGTGAAATGCTTGACGAACCTCAAGGTATGTTACACAATGGTTGGGACGTAACCTTTAAAGGCGTTAATGAGGGAGATTCAGAAACCTTCCAAATTGATGCAAACGGTGACGATGCGTACACTATTCGCTTTACCAACTTAGCTGGTAATGAATACAATGTACCATTTGTTGATAACTCCGGAACAAGCTTTGTTTGGGGAGACGACAACGACCGACTTTGGTTTACTGAATTTGAGTCAAGCTTTAACGGTAGTGATGCTAACGGAGAAAGTTACAATGCAAGTTACTTCGTTATCGATGAAGATTCATATGTAGTATTATCAGACGATCCAATTGCATCTGCTGATGAGACAACCTACACATATGTACTTCGCTTTGATAGCTTAGATACTAGCAACAACGAGATTCAATTTAGTGATCTTTCAAATGGTCAAACCTACGAAGATACCTACGATGCTGCTACCAACGCAACTGTTGCTGCAGTACTTTCAGACTGGAACAACATGAGTTCTGATAGTATCACTCGTTTAGGAGTAGGAGAACTTATTGTTGGCGGTAAAACCTATGAGTTTGTTGTTGATGAGACTACCGGTAACGTGAGTATGGACTTAGATCAAAGTGGACTTGTTACTAACACCACTCAGTCTGCTCTTGTAACTCAGTATGGTCTTGTTGTTAACATGTTAAATGGTAACGCATCATCTGCTGACTTTGGGCAAACCTTTAACGGTGTTGCTGGGTCTTCAGTACAACCATCTAAAAACCTTGTAGCTCAAGCTGCAGCATCTGGTAATGGTCAATCATTTAACATTACCTTGAGTATTGACTCTGATAACCTCGACGAAGCAACTGTTGATGAAATCACTTGGGTTGATATTCAAAAAGCAGCAAGCAACGAAGTTGACTTAGATGTAACCACTACTGTAACAACTCTTAACACAAGCGTAACTATGGTTGATGTTGAAGGCGTTGATGAAGAACGCGGTCGAACTCTCTACGGACTTCTTTTAGTGCAAACTGAAGAAGAAAGTGGCGACGATACCGGCGACGAGCTTACTGTAACTGTTCCTAAAGAACAAGTTCAAGCTCAAGTCTTCATCGAAGCTGGCGCAGTTTCAAGCGCTGTTGATGCACGTGGCGACCTTGCTCCAGTTACTGTTGTTGACGCAACAAAACTTGACAGCGAAGTAAACAACGTAGCAGCTCAGAACTTGATTGTTGTTGGCGGACCTTGTGTAAACACCGTTGCAGCTCAACTTCTTGGCAACCCTGCTGACTGTACTGAAGGATTCACCCCTGGACGTGCTCGTGTTAAACTCTTCGAACATGCTAACGGAAACGTAGCAATGCTCGTAGCTGGTTACACTGGTGCTGACACTCGCCTTGCTGGCCGTGTTATCGGTCACAGAGCTGGTGAACTTTCTGGTATGGAAGTAGAAGTTGAAGGTACAACCTACCAAGATGCTCGTGTTGGTGCTCCTATGCCTGCTGCAGCTCCTGCAGCTGAAGTAGAAGCTCCAGCAGCTGGTGAAGAATAAACCGAATAGGTTTTTTTCTTTCTTTTTTTCTTTTTCTCTCTTTTTCTAATATAATCTTATAAAATGGGTATCGTTTTTTCAGGGTATGGCTAAATTACAAGAAGCACTTATTATTGGTGGGTTTGCAGTGGCAACTTACGCTGGAATTGTAGGGGCTCAATATGTTGGCACAACTGCGGCAGTGTACACTCGTGAAATTCTTTATGGAAGAAATGATGCAGTTGAAACTGCAACTAATGCAATTGCTCGTGTAGATAAAGTAGAGGGAAATTGGTTTTTTCTAGCTGGAACTAATGCTGCGGTTCAGCATTATTTAGATAGTGATTTGTGATTCTATGGTTTTTCTAATCTTTGACAGCAAGTCGGGTATAGAAAAGAATGGACCCGCCCGGAGCTTCGTGAGTCCTAACGAACGAAGAAACGAACGCAGTGACTGTTTCGAACCGGGGATCTTCCGCGCTCTGAGAAAAGTAAGTTTTTCTGGATGAAAAACCAGTTTTTCAAGTCAGGCGAACGTCATGTGTGGGCATGAGCCATCATTGTTGCCAATTTCCTGCTCATGTAAGCCACTAGACCACGGGTCCATCCGAAACAAAAGACTTATATTCTTTTATAAAGTTTATTATCTTGAATGTTACGTCATCATGAATTTTGGTGTCGTGTTCCTGGTGGGAAGGAACTGTCTCATATTGCGATCTCTATTACTCTGCGTTTCTTTGCGTTGTCGTTGATTAGTTTGTTTATTCCTCTTTATCTTTATCATGAGTTAGGGTACTCTTTGACGCAGACGTTACTTTTCTTTATCTTCTATTCTTTGATTTTTGCAGTGTTTACGCCTATTGCCGCAGCGTTTGCAGCACGGTTTGGTGTTAAACATGCAGTATTATTTAGTCTTCCTTTCTATGTTGCATTCCTTGCGGGTCTTTCGCTTCTCAAGACTGTAGCGATTCCTTTGGTGGTTTTATCTTCGTTAGTGGGAATTTCTTTAGCATTTTATTGGATGGGAATGAATCTGCTTTTTTATCATGCAAGTGATCAGAAACATCGTGGAGAGGAAGTGGGTAAAGTAAGTTTTTATAAAATTCTTGCGACGGTGGCAGGTCCTCTTCTTGGTGGGTTATTGATTAGTTTGGTTGGTTTTCGTATTGTTTTTGTTATTGCTTGTGTTATTCTTATTGGTTCAGCAGCAATTTTGTTTTTACGCAAAGAAACACATATTCGATATCATTTTTCGTTTAAAGAGGTTCTTGCAAAAGACCACTGGAAGGATTCATTTTTCTTTATGTCCAAAGGAACTGATTCGATGGCAACCTCAGTATTATGGCCATTATTGATTTTTTTCATTTTGGGAGATTATTTTAGCTTAGGTATTGCCGAAGCGGTTCTTGCTGGTGGTTCAGCAGTGTTAATGTGGATTATTGGGAAATATAGTGATCATATGAATAAGCATACATTAATTCATGTTATGGGTGTTTTAGAATCATTAGCGTGGGTTGCGCGAGCATTTGTTGCAACGCCATTTCATGTTTTTGCGGTTTCTATTATTGGCGCAATCATTAATGGGGTGCGTATTCCTCCGCTTGAAGCTGTTGAATTTGATAAAGCACGGGGCCATAGTGTGAGTTATTTTGTGAGCAGAGAGGTTTTTATTTGTCTTGGTCGAGTTCTGATGTTGAGTTTTGTGTTATTAATCGGAAGTATTCAGGGAGGAGTTTTGTTTCAGGCGTTTAGTGGTCTTGCAGCGTTACTCTTTTAATGCAGCATACTCTTTTAATAAGTCCTTATTTTAAGATGTAAAAAATGGAAAAACCACCTATCCCTGATCCAGAAGCGCAATTTTTAGAGGGTCTTGTAGAGCTACAATATGGGTTAGATGTAGAGAAAAAGCTGCGAAGTTTGTCTTTGAATGTTTCTTGGGCGGTAGGCTGGCCTGAAAAAAATACGGCGTTTTGGAATGCTGAAGCATTTTTATGGCGTACTAAAATTGATGGATCTACTCGCGCGTTTATTACGCAAAAACTTTCTTTTTTGCACGGGAAAAAAAATCTTGATTTGGGCTGCGGGTCTTGTAGTTATCTTTCTTCGGTTGGTTTAGATGTTTCACCTAAAATGTTGGCATTTAACGATGAATGTTATGAAAAGGTGCAGGGAGATTTAGAAAATCCTTTGCCTTTTTCAGATCAATCTTTTGGCAGCACTACTGCTGTATTTGTTTTAAATTATGTGTCACATTTAGATTCTTTGATTAAAGAAGTTTGGCGTGTTTTGGAGTTGGGGGGGACATTTGTTGTAGTGTTATCAGCTCGTCCTATCAACGATTGGCAACGGCAAAAACAAGTTTGGACTAAGTCAAAACAAGAATGGTGTGAAGATCTTGGGAAAGTATTTTCTTCAGTTCTCGTTGAGGAGCAACAGGGTCTTTTATTTTTTACATGTGTAAAATAAATTTAAAAAATCCTAAAAAAAGTATTTCCATTTAAAATGTTAAATGAAATCAAATGTGTTTGAATTTATTTTTTTAATCTAGAGTTTGGATCATCCAGAACCATAGATATATAAATCCATTTTTCTTTCTAATACTCAGAGGTGTGATTATGAATCGTTCATCAATTCTTGCTCTTATTGTAGTAGCACTTGCGATAGTTATTGTTGCTGGTTTTTTTATTAACTCTTCTTTTAGGGATGCTGTTTCGGGAAAGAATCAAGCTCAAACTGATAGTGATGGTGATACTATCCTTGATCAGGTGGATAATTGTCCTTATGTTGCTAATCAGAATCAACTAAACCGAGATGGTGATATCTATGGGGATCTTTGTGATCGTTGTGTTTTAGTATCTGGTGAAGATAATTTTGATTCTGATGATGATAGTTTTGGAGATCTTTGCGATAATTGTCCTCAAAAATCGAATCGAGATCAAGCAGATCGTGATAGTGATACTGTTGGTGATGTGTGTGATGAAACCCCTCTTCCTGTTGAACCTGTAGTAGCGCCACTTGCTGAGTTTTGCCATTATGTTGATATGCAAGGGCGTACTGTTCCTGATCGTATAGAAAATCGGTTTGATCTTACGTTAGGCGGGGTTGTAACTCACAAGGGGATCTTTCGAAATGCTTGTTCTAACATCAATGCTCCTCTACCTCAAGCTGTAGATTGGCGAGATATCGGAAAACAGCACCCGATTTCTTCAAAAAACTATTATTGTTCTGACAAACCTAAGAACCCTGATGGGTATGCTGCTAATCGGGCAGGTGGAGATAATCTAGTTAAGATTGAAGCTGATGTTGTTTGTCGGGAAAGATTAGGCTGTGATGTTTCAACAGGTCGTTGTTGTGTTGCTCTCCGTGCCGAAAATTTACGATGTGAAGGGACTGTCTTTAAGAATGAAACATTTACCAGTTGTGGATCTGATCCAGTAACGGTTATTTCTGATTGCGCAACGATGGGTCAGTATTGCAATGCTAAAGGAACTCGACAAGGGTTTGGTCCTGGATGCATGCCTAAAGAGTAGTTTCTCTTTAGTTTATTTTTCGGTCTATTTTTTATTTTTTGATCTGATTTTTGGTTTATTAAAAAGAAAATTTTATTAACGCTATATGCTATTGGTAACATAAAGAGGATATAAGATGAATTTATGAGCAGCGCACATTCTGATAAGGGTCATAAGGAAGAAAAGAGTTCTAAAGATAAACCTAAACGGCCGCTTACGCGCAAAGAGCTTCTTGCTCAATTTGGGTTTAAAGATGAAGAAAAATGCGAAATTTTGGCTACAAAAAATGTAGGAAGTGATTTTGCTTCAACTGGGTTTCCTAAACCAAAAAAATCGTTTCGTCTTTCTTATGAGGTGTATGATCTTAGTCTTGAGGAACCTTATTTTTGGGTTCTTGAAGAGCTTCGACAAAGTTTTGCTATTGTTGAAAAATTAGAAGATACATTTGCTGCAGCGGAAAATTCTGCGTTTTTTGGCGTTACTCAGCAAAGATTAGGCGCTCAACAAGATAAGATTTCTCAATTTTTGGCAACGACGGGAAAAATGATCAAAGAATTGTTTCAGATGGTTCGTGAACTACGTATTATTGATGAACGTCTAGAGTATTACATTGAAGCAGAAAAAGAACTCGCTAAACCACTTAAATCACGGGGAAATAGCGCAGAGATTACTCTTAAAGGAATTTTTGTGGATTTAGTGCAGGGCGGTGGTAAGAGTGCTGCATCAGTTTATGGGATGGCTCGGGAACTTGAATTTATTACACTTCCAGATTTATTCTTTGATGCTCCTGGGTTTAAAGATTCAGGGGAACTTGAAGCACATGTCAATGGGTTGGGGAAAGATTTTAACAAAAATGTTTTACGGGTTCTTGCAAGGCATCTTCAACAGTTCATGCAATGGAAAAAGAGCACCCATATGGAACATGCAAGTCGTAAGCGGTTCATGTTGAACTACTTAGAACAACATTATCAAATCATCAACATGTACTTAGAGTGGGTTAAACCCTATCTTCGACATGTGGAACGTCTTTCATTTAAAGAAGCAAGTATGCGTTCTCCTGACATTATCTCTGCTTTTGAAGGAAGTATGCTTGATATTGAGTTATTAGCACGTAAACGAGTCGTTGCTGGAAAACTTCATGATGAACATGGTCATGAAAAAGAAATTGGTGCTAATGCGTGTGTTTTGGCAACATTTAACTATCGCACTCGACCAGAATTGAAAGTAGTTCAGGAAGGATATCAACGAGGACCAGTACATATAGGCAGGTATGAAATGAATTATCGGGTGTATACTTGGTCTGATGAACAAGTTGAAAAATATAAAGAACTTAAGAAAGAAGAAGCACTTCATCTTATGGGAAATGTCTCGGCATCAGTGCAACAAGCTATGGAGGCATTAGGCGATGATTTGAAAATATATCTTGCACAAGCTCGTGATCAACGTGAATCTGCTAAAAAAGAGCATCATGATGGTGGAAAAGGGCATGCAACGAAAAAGGGGTTTATGCGAAAATTATTTGGTGATTTTTATCATGATGAAGGAAGTCATGGGGAAGGGCATGGCGGGCATGGCCATGGGGGACATGATGCTAAACATGCTAAAGAAGTAATGGATAAGTTAGATAGTCTTTTGGACGGTTCTCTTAAAAAGTATGCAATTCAAAACTGTTGGCCTGCGTATCATAATTTTAAGAAAGCACATAAAATGATTACATGGTGATTTAACGGTTGTTTTTTAGTAAGTTAAATGCACTTTTTTTATTCTTAGGCTGGTATTAGATATTTTTATAAAAAAGGAATAATTATAAACTGTTTGATCTTACTTTCTTTCTAAAAAGAAGGTGATATTATGTCTTTAACGAAACATCAAACTATAGGTATTGTTCTGGTCATCTGTTTGGTCGTTGCTCTGGGAGCGTATTTTATTTCCCAACGATCTGTGGGTGATGGTTTTCAAGAGAGAAGTGAAGAAAGTGAGAATACTGCCTTTGCTGGTCAAGCAATTCAGGTTCAGAAAGCAGGAATGAAAGCTCCATCACTAAAAATGCCAGCTCGTCTTGCTGAGAGTTGTGTTCCTCAAGCAGCTACTGCGTGTTCAAAAGTAAATGGAAGAACAACAGCGACCATTAAAGGGCGCAACGTCGTAGGTACCGATCAATGCACGAATGGTCAATCGTGGACTTATGGTTGTGTTGGTGAAGGTGCTGGATTGCAATATTATAGATGCGTAAACACCTGCCAAAATGGATGTGGTGCAACGTCTTGTAATGCTCAACCAGCTCGTGATGGTGATATTACTGGTGATAATCTTATTGCTTATGATGATGCTCAATGCTTAACTGAATGGTTTAATATGCGAGCTAAACCAGCCTGTGCAGTTGTGGAGTCACGCCGTGCTGATTTGGATTGCACAAGTGGAGCTCAGCTTAATGATGTTTTCATCTTAACCAAACGTGTTTTAAGTGGTAAATGGCCTAACGATAGAGCCGATGTAGCTATGCCTGTCGATTCCAATGTTGATGGAAAAGTAGATTGTTTTGAAACGGACAGCGATGCTGATGGTGTTATGTGGGTAAATGATAATTGTCCTGCTGTTGCTAATCCAGGTCAGGCAGATACTGATGGTGATGGTATAGGGGATATGTGTGAAGCGAGTTGTACTCCTGGGCTTAATTGGCGTAATTACAATAGAACAACTTCTCCTGAGTTATACACTGGAAACTATACTGTTTGTGCTGGTGACGAAGAGAATCTTCTTACAAATGTAGCAAGAACAGTGGTTTTTTCATGTACTGATGCTGTTAAATGTGAATCGCTATGTAGTCCTGGATTTAGATTAAATCAGGAAGGGGATCAGTGTGTCGCTGATCCTGCACAAGTTGTTGTACAACCGTTCTGTCGTACAACCGCAACAGGTGTTGAGTCTGATAATGGTAATCTTCTAAATACCTGTGAAGGTTCATTACGAACGTACAATTACTGTTGGAATGATAGAGTTAATACTCAACAATATACTTGTGAGATGGGTTGTAATGCTCAA
This sequence comes from Candidatus Woesearchaeota archaeon, assembly GCA_016188115.1. Classification (NCBI taxonomy): domain Archaea; kingdom Nanobdellati; phylum Candidatus Woesearchaeota; species Candidatus Woesearchaeota archaeon. The sequence continues at coordinate 784,732 of JACPIK010000002.1, read as the reverse complement.
ACACAAGATTGTTGCAGATCAGTTAGTGCTGTTAACTTACGTTGTGAAGGGAACATGTTTGCAAACGAAACTACTACCAGTTGCGGTACTACTGTAACATTGAACTCTAATTGTGCTCACAGTTGTGTTGTTGAGAGGCCTGCAAATGCTCCTAGAGAGTGGAATCCAGGTTGTCAAAGAATTGTGAATTGATTAGAGATTTTGTTTTCATTTTTTATTTTTCCTTTTTTTTGAAGGTTTGCATTTAACTCGTTTTTCGTCCTAAATGTTTAAATTTTGGAGTTGTTTTCTATACTGAATGGCTAAGGACTCCAAAGAATCATCAACGAAAGATGCCATTTCTACGCTTCAACCAGAGGATCGTATCAAGAAGTTAAAACAGCTTGAAGGGGAAAAAAAGAAAGAAATCGCTGAAATGGAGAAGCTGATTAAAGAAAGCGAGAAAGAGATTACCGAACAACGTAAGTTTGTTGAGAAAGTTCCTATCCCTCAAGTAGCTCAGCAGGATTTGCTCGGATTAAGTGAAGAAGCAAAGCAGTTGCTTAAAACACATCGAGGGGTAGATTCTCTTAAATCTGATTTACTTGATTCTGTTGTGCCGGTTGCTGGAGTATCCAAGCGTAAGTCTAAAGAAGATGAGGGAGCAGGAAATCTTGAACAGACTGTTGCTCGTGAACCAACTCGTGACTTACCTCATCCAGCGATGTCTCAATATTGGATTGAGGCGCAGCGGGCTCCCGCAGTTTTTGATTCAGCATATGTTGCTCATCTTAAACATACACCTGCTATTGATTTATACAAAGAGATGTCAGTTATTGGGGAATTGGTTTCCCAAAAGGGATATGCAACTGCTGATGAGATGAGGCGGGTTGAGCATATTGCTGGTGCAATGGAAGAGAAGATAAAAGATGTACAACGAGGAAAATATTCTTCGTTTACAGAAGATGTTGCTAAGGCAGCATTGGTGACACAGACTTTGGGTTCAAAGATTCGCGATGCCTATAAAGCGACGAGTAGTCATGTTGGGCATGATTATTACAAAGGGAATTGAGAACTGTAATCTTTTAAGAACTATTTTTTTAAGAACTATTTAATTTTGTTGGCAATTTATTCTAGCCGTAAAGCATAAATACCCTCAAAATATTCTATCCTTTAAAGAGGCATTGATCTAGATATGGTTACGTTTGGTTCTGGGTATTATAATCCTATGGAAAGGGGCTATGCGGAGCATGGTCATCATGGTAGTGCTCACGATCATTCTCATGATACAGTGGGAACGGACAATGTAGGAGTAGGTATTGGGGATATGGGGATGAGTTTGGGTCTTGGTCCTGTTCCTAATGTTTCAGCTATTGCGGCAAAATTGCGTCCAGGGGGAAAGAAGCTTGAATTTGTGTTTACGGGAAGCGGAAAAGGTTCTGGGCAAGGTCAGACTCCTGAGATGTATGGCGAGAAACAACGTCAAGCATTACGTGAGATTGCGAAATCAAATCAAGTTGATTTCACTACACACTCTACAATTGGGGTATATGGTCTTGCAGGAATGGATCAACAAGGTAATTTTTCTAAACAAGCTAAATCTCATTCATTAAATGAAGTAAAACGAGCAATTGAGTTCGCTGCTGATGTGGCACGAGGGGGTCCAGTTGTGGTTCATACTGGAGAGTTTCAACGTCCAATTGCGGATTCACCATGGAACAAAGAAGATCCTCGTTGGAAAGGCAAATTTGAGATTCATGCTGAAGAAGCAGAGAGGGCATCGTATCGAGTCGTGGATACTCGTACAGGATCAACGATTCAGGAAGCGCGTCGGAATAGAAAAGTAGCACGACCAGAATGGAATACGGTTAAGCAAGGCGAAGAGTATGAAGAAATTGATATTCATGGCAAAGTCATAAAAGATCATAATGGTAATCCAATTAAAAAAAGAGCAGTAGGGTTTGATAAAAATGATGGCATAGCTATCGACGAGAATGGTCGACCTATTTATGTGGATTATTTTGGACAGCGCTTACTTCCCGAGCAACGTGTTCCGGAGTATGACAAAAAAACAAGTACATTCAAAGTTCGACAGTTAGGGTGGGAAGATTTGGAGAGAGAGGCAGATCGTATGACGCAACGAGCGCGGGATGCCATTGAGAAGTTTCATCGAAAAGATCTTTCAGAAGCGGAACTTAAAAAGTCATATTGGTATCGTTTTAAAGATGTTAAACCAGAAGATATCAAAGTCAAAGCAGAGGAAGCATACATTATCGAAACACTCGAAACAAATGCGGCGAATGCGCGTGGATGGTCATATCAATACGGCTCGGGGTTTGAAGATTCTGTTGATGCGATCAAGAAGTTACGCAAGGCAAAAGAATTTTATGAAAAATTAGAAAAAGAGACTGATCCTCAAGAGAGATGGAGATTAGAACAAGAAGTGAATCGCTTACGTTTACCTGGTGGTCTAGTTCCTCCTGAGACTATGTTACCTTCAAAAATAATTGCTGACCAGATTAAAGAGTTTGAGTCGCGTATGAAACAGGCTCGGGAGGCGTCAGCATCACAGTGGGCGCAGGCAGAAGAAGCGATAGAGACAATTCGACATGTTCAAAGCGCGGATGCATATGCGTTTAATGAGGCGTGTGATGCGTATGCACGTTTGGCTCTTACGGCGATGAAACAAACTGAAAAATTAAGACAACAAGGCAATTTGAAAAAACCCATTCAAGTAGCTATGGAAAACTTGTTTCCTGAGCAATATGGGTCTCATCCAGATGAGTTAATTCACTTAGTTCAAAAGAGCAGGGAACAGATGACGGAATTGTTGGTCAAAGAGAATAGGGATTTTTCAAAAGAAGAAGCGCGAAAACGAGCTGAACAACATATTACGATCACGTTTGATACAGGGCATATCAATATGTGGCGAAAATATTGGAAAGGTGATCCTGGCAAATCTTTGGCGGAAAATGATAAAGAGTTTGATCGCTGGATGTTAGATAAAGTCGGAAAAATGGCACCGTTTATTGGTCACGTGCATATTGATGATAATTATGGGTATCATGATGATCACCTGGCTCCTGGTGAAGGAAACACGCCGATTCGGGAGATGGTGAAATTGCTTAAAGCAAAAGGATACAAAGGGGAAATTATTATTGAACCAGGAGCAGATTACACGACAGATACATCTGGTTTTAATTCAGTGATGAAAACATGGAGGCATTTTGGCATGCCGGTCTATGGTCGCGGAATGGCAGGACGCGGTGGCGGACGAGGAAGATCGTGGGAAGATGTGGGGTATGGGTGGTTTGGACAGAATGCGCCACCTTATTTCACATTTGGGGGGTATTCGCCATCAGAAGATTGGACGTTGTGGAGTGGTGTTCCTCTGGAATAAATTTTTGGAATTTTGGGATGACTTCTTGTTCTTGTATGTTGTGATAGGTTTTGTTTTTGGTTTCTTTCTTGCAATTTTCTCTCATTTTTTGAATACCATTTTGTTTCTGTTTTAGGGTTAGATGTTTGATGAGATGTTTGAGTGTTTGGATGTTTTTTTGTTTTCCTTTTTCAAAGATGGCATACGCACTTTTTGTTTTCCAATGATGGGATTTGAGAAATTGATATTCAAACAAAAGCCAAGTTTGATCATTTTTTGCGTGAACATGAAGAAGTGATATAGGGTATTGTTGTGCTTCTATTTGCAGTGCTTTAGACCAATGCCAGAAATCCTGTTGACCAAGAATACTTAAATCGGCATCACGCAGTATTTTTTCATGTTTGGCATGGAGGGGTGTGGTGAGATTCGTTGCTATAATTGCTTCTTCTACGATCTTTGCTTGTTCATAGGTATAGGGGAAAGGGCATTGACACATATATTCAAACGCTTTTTTTGCGGCGTCGATTTCGTTATTTTCATACTTTGAAACGTATCCTACGTCGTGAAACAATGCTGCGATTATGAGTAATCTTGTATGTGAAGAAGAATATTTTTCAGCGAGAGCAATTTTTCTGGTTGCGGTAGCAACAGCCATGGTGTGTTCTTGATGGTGGTATGCAAATGTTGAAGGAAGAGTTTGTAGAATTGAGCTGACTTGATCTTGGGCATGCATAACGTGAGCAAGAGTTATTGTTGCATGTGAGCAAAAGACCATTGGATCTAAATGGGGGTAGCTCTTTAGAAGCTCTGTTTCCCCGCAGGGAAGGCGAAATAGTGGGGAATAGGTCGGGGATGAGGGCAGGGAAAGTAGCGGGTAGTGGAGAATTGAGTGGACTTATACGGAAGCATTCGTAAGCAGAATCTCCAGAAGGTTTTTAAAGTGCCTGAAGATTTAACTACTATTGAGTAAGACAAAGTTTGTCCTAGAACAATGCTCTAGAATTAGACTTGCATTACCTTTAAAATACACAGCCTTGCGTGATTACTATGTTTCGACTCTTTTCCACTCCCGATTGGTTTGCAACATGGGATTTGTTGTTCTCTTCAATAGGTTTTGTTATAGCGTTGCTTATTGCTGCGTATAGTTATCGCTTATATCGAATTCACAAAGATGAAAATAAGTTTGCTTACTTTTCGTTTGCGTTTGTTCTTGTGGCAGTAAGTCTTGCTGCGAAAATGATTACTGGTAGTGTTCTTGCGTATCAACCCCTTCGGGATGTTACAGCCGTCGTTCTCAAACCTCTTGCTGGACCTAGTTTACAGTTTTCAAATCTATTATATCGAGCTGTTTTTTTTGTGGAAATGGTTTGTATGTTAGGCGCATGGCTTTTGATCTTTTTTATCTCTCAAAAGTCACGAGACCGGCTTCATACGTTTCATGAATTAACTCAAATTGGTCTTTTTATTTATTTGGTGTTTTTGATTTCAATTATTAGTAATTTTAGATCAGAAGTGTTTTACTTGACTAGCACTGTTTTACTCTCGTTAATTGTGTTAAATTATTATAAAAATTATAATGATAAACAACGCAATCGTAATGCCTGGCGGGTTATGGTTTCATTCCTGCTTATTTTTGTAGGAAATCTGATATTAATCCCAGTATTTCTTGTACCTGGGCTTTATGTTGCAGGAGAAGTATTAATCCTTTTAGGGTTTTTATCACTTCTCTACACGTATCATTCCGTTACTCAAAGGTGAATTATGACAGGCAGACGATCTCGATTGGAATTGGTATCAGACATCCTTGTTGCTATTCAAAATAAAGGTGGAAAGATTAAACCTACTCATTTGATGTATAAATCTAATTTATCACATAAACTACTTAATTCATATCTTGATGAACTGGTTGAGAAAGAGTTAATCCAAATAGTTGAGGAACAGGCTCGCAAGCGTGAAAAACCTCTTAAAACAGTTATTATCACTGATAAAGGTCTTAACTTTCTTGCTGAATTTAGGCGCATGCGCGAATTTACTGATGCGTTTGGTCTCTAGATTGCCTAATACTGCTTTTCTAATAGTTTAATTTTAAAAGTTTAATTCTAATAGGTAGTATCGTAAAAGATATAAACTCGCTTTTGTTTTACCCTTTGTGGAAAAACATCTTCGATCTCCTAAAAAAGCAAGCATGCTTCCAAAAGTAAACACGCCTCATTTTAAGGATTCAACAAAATTAGAATCAATCATTGTTTTTGAGAAAGTTTCTAAGATCTTTCAAAAGAAACTTATCCTTGATGAAGTGTCTTTAAGCATTCATCGCGGTGATTTAGTGGGTTTAATTGGTCCAAGTGGCGCAGGAAAAACGACTTTGTTCAAATTATTTTTAGAGATTAGCAAACCAGATTCAGGTACGATTTTTTTCCGAGAAGAAGACTTACATCGGCGAACAGGTTTTGCAAGTCAGGACTATTCATTTTATCCTCTTTTGAGTCTACGTGAGAATATTGAATATTTTGGTACAATGGTAGGTCTTTCTTCCAAAGAGATTAAATCTAAAACTGCTTCTTTGCTTTCGTTGGTGGGGTTATCTCATGCTCGCGACACTCCGGCAGGAAATCTTTCAGGAGGTATGAAGCGTCGTTTTGATGTTGCGCTTGCTCTTCTCGGTGACCCAGAATTTTTGATTGTTGATGAACCTACAACTGGTCTAGATGTGGTAACAAAAAAGCAAATTTGGGAACTTCTTGCGGATATTAACCGACAGGGAAAGACTATTTTAGTTTCGAGTCATGATTTAGATGAAGTTGAACAATATTGTTCTTCGATTCTGTTTTTGAATAATAAAAAGATTATTCCCAATGCGGAATTACAAAAAGTTCTTCATTCATTATCAAAACCAACTCTAGAAAATCTTTTTCGGGTGATTACCCATGCGTAGACTCATAGCTTCTCTACGTAAAAATGCGCGAAATCTTTTGCGTAATTGGACTACGGTGAGTGTTATTTTTATAGGTCCATTTATCTTACTGCTGATTTTGATGTTCTCCTATTCTTCTTCTGTTAGTGGAGTAAGGGTAGGGTATGTTCTTGTTGATCAATATGATGGAACATCTACTCAAAAATTTGTGGAGACGGAGCTACTTTCGTATTCCTGGAGACCGCAATTAATGTATTCTATTAGTCAGTGTCATACTGCTTTGCGAAACGGACAAGTTCATCTTTGTTTGTTGTATTCTGCAAAGAAAATGGATATTTATTACGATCCGGCTCGTGAAGAGGTAGGTTTAATTTTACTTGCGGATATTCGACGTAATCTTGCTGAAATTGAACAAGAACGAATTCGAACTCAAACAGGAGAAGTCCTTGATGATATTAAGAATACTGATTATTTTCTAGAACAAAGTAAAGTCTTGGGTAATCGCTTGGTTGCTGATTTAGATGCTGCTGATGTGACGCTGGTAGGTGTGCTTGACCAAATTGATCTAGCAAGGCAGAATATTACTGGTCAACGTGCTCAACTTTCTTTTACGCGAGAAAGACTGGTTTATTATAATGGACGAATACAAGATCCTTATCTTAATAATGTTGCGTTAACCCGAAATTCACTCACAGTAACTCGTAATCAATTAGTGTGGCTCCAAAGTCAAGCAGGGCAAAATGCGCAGCTTAAAGCAACAATAGGGCAAGCAATTAATCAAATCATGTTTGTTGATGATACGTTGCTCCAAGCTGAAAATGATTTACGTTCAGCGCAAACTGATTTGACGCAGGGTATTGCAACAATTGATTCTGCTACGGAAGCATTAGTACAAGCTGATGCGACGTTACTTACAACACGAAATGATGTTGAAAATGCTCGTTTGACTATTGGGAAGCGTCGTAATGAAGTCACTGCGTTGCTTATTGATCTAGACAAAGAGCAAGAAAAATTAAATCGAATTGGTAATCAGAATGTTGATGATCTTATTGGTGTTAAAAAAGTAGATGTGTATGCTGTTGATCGATTGAATCAAATCTCTCCAACTCAAGGTGATATAAAATATAAAGTTCCTACTATTTTAGCGATGCTGGCGATGTTTATTTCTATTATTTTATCAAACATCTTATTTCAAGAAGAAGTTCATGGGAAAGCGTATCTTCGTAATCGACTCATGTCGTTTCGGGGTAGCCAGATGTTATTTGTTGGGTCAATTTTACTGACTTCTATACTCATTACTTTTGTTGAGTCTATCTTGTTTTTGACTATTGCGGAAGTTTTCTTTTCATTTGCTCATTGGAGTATCTTCACTGTGAGTGTAGCGCTTCTTAATTTGATCGTGATTTATTCTATTGTAGGAATAATTATTGGGTATCTTGTTTCTGAGAAAGCATCATCGTTGTTGGCATGTGTTTTTGTGATTTTAATCAATATTCTTTTAGGGGGTATTTTTGTTCCTATTGAAAAAATTGTGTCTGGTGTTGCTTTTGTTTCTTCAATACTTCCTATTTCAAGTTCAATTGGCATTTTAGAACGCGCATTGTTTCATTCGGTGTCTGCTATTTCTCATTATGTTGCTCTCTTTTTTGGTGTGGCAGTGTCGTTGATTTTGCTGGTTGTGGTGCATCTTATTGTTAAAAAGAAGGAATAAATCTGATTTGATTAGGGTAAGGGCAGTTCGTTTTTTTCTCACTTTTTGAGATAAGGTATTTAAAATTCCTCTCTCTTTTAGGCTTATGGCTTCTTCCTCTCGTACATCTCCTGAAAAGATGGCAGAAATGACTTCTCCTCATTCTATTGTTTCTCCTATCCCCTCTTCTCCTCATTCGTCTGTCTCTGTTACATCTTCACCAAAGAAAAAACCATCATTAAAACTAAAATCCACACTAGAGAAAGCGACTTCTCTAAAAGAACCCACTTCTTCAAAATCTGTTAAGATTATTGTGGGTGTTGATGAGGCGGGTAGGGGTCCAGTTCTTGGTCCGATGGTGATGGCGGCGTTGGCATTTAAAGAAGAGGATATTCAAAAGCTTGCGTGGTTGGGTGTTAAAGATAGCAAGTTACTTAGTTCTGAGGTGCGTGAAGGATTATTTGATCGTATCCATGAAGTTGTTCATGATTTTCGTATTGAGGTGATTGAGCCAGATGCGATTGATCTTTCTTTGTCGGAATCGAATTTGAATTGGCTTGAGGCTGATACAAGTTCGCGTATGGTGAGTGAGCTTGCGCCTCATACAGCAATTATTGATTGTCCGAGTGTGAATTTGATTTCTTATAAAAAATATTTTTTAGATAAAATCCCTCCTCCTCTTAAGAATTCGATTTCATTGGTTGTAGAACATAAAGCAGATGTCAATTATTTAGCGGTGGCAGCGGCGTCAGTGATTGCAAAAGTGATTCGTGATCGATGGATTGATCATCTTAAGCGTGAAATTGGTATTGATTTTGGGTCTGGATATATGTCTGATCCTAAAACGCAAAAGTTTCTTCAAGAGTATCATGACCAATATCCTCATCTATTTCGTAAACGATGGGAATCATTTCGTAAAGCCCAAGAGGCAAAAAAACAGCGCAGTCTGGGTGATTTTTGAGATTTAAGTTTAGGTAATGTTTAGAGTACTGTAGAAAGTCTCGCTCCGACCCTCGCTGGTTGTTTTCTCGTTAGGAAAATTCAGGTTTATTTCGATAGCGAGGGCATAGTCAATGCACCCAAGTGTCGTCGTCGCTGGCGCTAAGCGCGACTTTTTCTACAGAACCAATGTTGAGGTAATGTTTATTAATTTAGAATAATTCCTTGTTTGAAAAGTGAAAAGGGGTTATGATGACGGTCTTTCTTCATGTTACAACAGCAAAATTACGGTTTTTACTAGATCTTGGTTTTATATTAGAAAAAGCGAATACAGTATATGAATTAGGGCGTTATGTTGGACAAGGGGTCGTGTGTATTTTGTATGTTTCTGGTAAATTGCTGCTTCAGGGAAAAGTAGTTGATGTTGCGAAAGTTACACTCCTTTTAGAGAAGAAGGGATTCACAAAAGCGGATTCTTCGAACAAAGCATCTTTGAATCAGTCTGAATCTTCTCGTTATGACTCTAATTTTGATCCTGCAAAAGAATCCGGATGGGTTATTGGTAGTGATGAAACTCTTAAAGGAGATACGTTTGGGGGAATTGTAGTGGCAGCAGTAAAAGCTGATGCAACACTGCGTTTGAAATTGCTGGAGTTGGGTGTTGATGATTCTAAGAAGTTGAGTGATGAAGAGATGATACCTCTGGCTCAGAAGATTCGGGCTTTGGTGTCATGTGAGGTGCGAAGTTTGTTGCCGGAAGAATATAATACGCATTCTAATCAAACTCTTTTACTTAATATGCTGCATAAAGAATGCGCACTTGCATTAGGAGAAGGAACACATATCGTTGATAAATTTCCTGGGTGTGTTGTGGGCAACATTATTGAAGAAAAAGCAGATAGTAGATATGTTGAGGTGGCTGCTGCTTCAATTATTGCTCGGGTAGCGGGGTTAGAGCAGTTACGATTTTTGTCTGGACGGACTGGGTTTGTTGTTCCAAAAGGCAGTACTCATGTCCGCGAGGCGTTAGAGATGGTTAAAAGAAAAGGATTAGATCCTACATTGCTGGTGAAAATGAATTTTAGGAATGTGAAGGATGTTTTTGATCGTTAAATGCAATCCGGTTAGTTTTTTCCCTGATTTTTGCTTATTTTTATCTTTCCAAAACATTTATATATCATTTTACCCTCATTAAATTATAAAAAGTAGGTGATCTTATGGTTAAACATTCTAAAAAGGTTGATAATAACAAACACAAGACGCTTTTTGCAGTTCTTGGCATTTGTCTTTTGGTTGCAGTTGCAGCGTTTTTCTTTTCGGGTAGAACGGCTTCAACTGAAGAAGGGGCTTTTGCTGGTCAAGCAGTGTCGCTTGCAGGAAGTGGAGCCCCTATAACTCTACGTTATGTTGTTGCTAGTTGTAATCCTGCTCCAAATGCAGAAAATCCAACGGGTATTGCTGTTGTTGAGAAAGACGGCAAAACCATGAGAGGATATCAGAATGCTTGCGCAGGGGGAAAACTGGTAAATTATACCTGTAATGCTGATGGCAAGTCGTATCAAAAAGCAACAAAATCGTGTGATGCTGGTTTAGTTTGTTCTGCTGGTCAATGTATTCCTGCTGTATGCCAAGGCAATGTGGCTGCAAATTCTGTTTTATGTGCTGGTGATGATGCTGGTCTTGCTCGTAATACTAACAGAGTTTTAGTTGGCGCTTGTACTGATGCTACCAAATGTGAGTATGTTTGCGCAGAAGGTCGTCAATTATTGTTAAATAGAGTAAATCGACGTATGGAATGTCAAGTACCTGGTGCTGGAATTCAACAGGGACTTTTGTCGTGTAGTAATGTTCCTGTGAATGCAACGCCATGTTTGTATAATGCAACTGCTTGTGCCCAGGGTAGAAATGCGACCGAATGCATTCCTGATAATACTAGATTAGGCGTGAATTCTGCTCGAGATGCCGTAGTTGTAGCAAATATTTCTGCTTGTACAGTAGGTAGGAAATGTGAATATACTTGTAATGCAGGGTTTGTTGCACAGAATGGTGTGTGTGTAGTTGCACCTGTTGTAGTAGCTCCATTTTGTCGTTGGCTTCCTGCAAATACAGGAGCTGAAACGGAACAAGGAGTGTTTAGAAACACGTGTGTTGATGGTCAAAATACTGTTTATTCTTGTGCTTGGAATAGTAACCAGCTAAGACAGAATTTAGATGTTTGTAGGGATGGTTTAGGTTGTAATGCAGACGGTGTGAACTGTTGTAGAACTGACTATAACAATTTTAGAGAAGTAGCTGCACCTTCTTGTAATGGAACAGTTCTTTCAAGAAGCTACGGGACAACCTGCGACCGACCTTGGGTATATACTACTGATTGTAATCGAGACAGTGGGAACGGTCGAGTGTATACTTGTACTACTCAGTCGACTAACCCTAGTTGTGGTACATGTGGTGGGCCTGTATGTAGTAACATGACTGGTGGGATTTATGCTGGAAATATTACTGCTGGAAATTTAGTATGTCCTCCAGGTGTAAATCGTGAAGCAGGATCACCTACGGGAGATCTTGTCACTGGTCCAGGCTGTCCATAGATCGTGTGTTGATTCTTTGAGTTTTCTTATTTCTCTTTTTCTTTTTTCTCTCTTATTTTCTGTTTTTGTGTTCTCTTGCTTTTGGTATTCTCTATGCTCTACTGCTCTTATTTTCTACACTCATAATGTTTATAAAGCAGATTCGACTCCACCTATTTGATGGATGCTTCTCAATTAACCCCAGAACAACGCAAGGAACTTGAGGAAAAAATAAAATCAATGAGTCCGGAACAGCTGGCGGCGTTGCAAAAACAACAGTGCATTTTCTGTCAGATGATTTCTGGCAAAATTCCTGCAAAAAGAGTGTATGAGGATGATCGTACTATTGTCATTTTAGATATTAATCCCGCGGCTAAAGGGCATTTGTTGTTAGTCCCAAAAGAGCATTATGCGATTATGCCCCAAGTTAAAGAGGCAGATTTGTCACATTTTATTGTTCTAGCAAAACTGCTTTCACAAGTACTATTGCGAACATTACGATCTACAGGTACAAATATTTTCGTTGCCAATGGTCTTGCAGCAGGTCAGCGATCTGCGCACTTTTTGATTCATATCATTCCACGAAAAGAACAGGATGGGTTGTTTGTTGTTCACGAAAAGCTGCTGGAAAAAGATATGATTATGAAAATTCGTACTGCGCTCGAGCCAAGTATTACTAATGCTTTTGGCACTCATTCTGGTACTGTCCATTCTGGCAATATTGCTCAAGAAAAACATCATCCTGTTGAAATAGAATCACATGAACGGGTGTTTAGCCGTGACCCAGGGTTAAGTACAGTAGAATCTCGTGGTCATGATAGTGAACATGATGAAGTTGCGGAAGCGTTGGGTAAAAAGAGCACTTCTAAATCTCATAATACTTCTTCAAAACCAAAGAAAGAGGTTGTAAAAGAAGTTGTAAAAAGAGTTGGATCAAAAAAGAATACAAAAAAAGAAAAAATTGTTGAATCAGAAGAAGAGGATACTGATGAAGAAGATGAAGAACAAGTAATACCAACTTCAACGAGTGATAAAAATAATGTGTCATTAGATGATATTGCTAATTTATTCAAATAATAATTTGATGAATGAGTAATTCAATAAGTTTAACGAATGGGCGATAAAAAAAGGTGAACATAATTGAAATGTGATTATTGTGATATTATCGAACGAACGAGCAGGGCGGAGATTCTCTTTGAAGATGAGGAGATTATTGTCGCAATCAAAGATCTTGCGATAACTCCTGGTCATTTAGTTGCGTTTCCTCGTGTTCATTGTACTATTTTGGAAATGATGTCGCATGATCTGTTAAGCAAATGTATGATTGCATCGACTAAAGTGAGTACGGCGGTTTTTGAAGGATTGGGAAGTCAAGGGACAAATGTTCTGATTCAAAATGGTCTTGGCGCAGATCAAAAAGTTCCTCATTTTGGTATTGAAATAGTACCGAGGTTAGAGAAGGATGGTGTGGCATTGCAGTGGGAAGGCAAGCCTTTGCCTGAAGATGAAATGGATCGGTTATTTACCCAAATTTCAAAAGATGCGGCTGCGTTTATTAAAGAGGGATTAAAACAGAAACCTGTGGTAAACAGTGAGAGAACGGTTCGAGAGGTAGATGATTTTTTAGAAAATGAAACTGGTGAAAAAAATTCTAAACATGGTCATTCTGAAAAGAAAAAGGAGAAAGAAACTAATTATCTGATTAAGTCGTTGAGACGGATACCATAAATTTTCAAGGTATTTTGTACTTATTTTTGATTGGATTTAGTTTTGTTGAAAACTTACCCTTCGGGTAGGTAGCGGCTGTCGAGCACTGGGATGTTTTTTCTCGTGAAAATGACATTCCCCGTAGGGGGCGTCCCCCATGTCGTCTTTAATGTTAGAAATAAAAAGCTCGACCCTCATGCCGCTACCGAACTTTTCAACAAAACCACTGGATTTAGTTTTCCCAAGAATTGAATTCTTTATATTTTTCTTGAAATTCAGGTGGCATGCTGGGAAAACTTCTAATCACTTTTCGACAATCTTTGCTGTTGCAAAGGCATTCCATGTCCCATTTAGGTGTATGCACAACGGTAGAATAATCAATCGTTATTTCTTCATTTTTTTGAATCTGGTTAAGCGCAATAATCTTGTTAGGAAGTTTAAATGCGGCATTAGGGGTACAAGAATGATTTAGATACCATCCCCATTCTTCTTTGCTTGGAGTTAACCATCTATCTTTTGCTAGATGAATTGACCGATGAGTTGCTTTTTTCCATGGTTGTATATTTTCTGCAAAAACAAATAACTCTTGATATGGATTAAACTGCGCTTGCGCAAAAATACCATCTCCTGCGCCATAGGTCGTTTTACGAACAATCAAAGTTGATTCTTCTGGTTTCATGGTTTACTCATAAATCCATTTTATAGTGTTTTACTCTTTTTTGTAAATAAATAAACAGCATTCTCCATCTAATGATTTTTCAACATCCATTTCAATACGCACATTATACTCAGCTTCTAATTCTTCTTTAAGTGTTTGTGGATTTTCAAAGTGATATGGTCCTGCTGAGAGTTTTTCTTTATTGCATAAGAAATTAAGTCCTACACCTTTCTTTGCAAGTTGAATCATTTTTTTAATCATAGAACGGAAGAACATGTCAAAACCTTCAGAGCTAATGTTGAGCGCGCCAATGCAAAATACATAATCGTATTGGGGCAATTCTTCTTTGAGAATATTGCATACTTTGAATGCAGCGGTCGTTGTTGCTACGGGAAATCGTCTTTTTGCATGTTCGATCATTTCAGGTAAAATGTCAACGCCGGTAAATTGAGTATGGATGCCTTGTGAGATTAAGTAGCCGTATAACCCCCCAATGCCGCAGCCTACATCAAGAATAGTAGTATTGTTGAGATCAGCAATGGCTGTCATAACTTTGAAGCGGATGGCATATTCATCTTGGTCGTGCCAGCCCATGGTTCGGATATCGCCCTCGGGATATTTTTGAACGTGTTTTTTGTAAAATGCTTTGACTTTGTCAAGGTTGTATTCTTGAGTTTGATCCTGATGAGGATGAACTGAATTTGTGTTGCTCATTTTGCTCTTCTTTATGGTTTCCCTTTTTAACTCTTGCCTTTGTGTGGATTTAGACAAGACTTTGGACTTAAGCAGGATTCTTGGTCAGGAGGGGTTGTTAATTTAGATAGGGCATGAAAGATGTCAAGCTCGTTTCCTATATAATGCATAATATGGTTCTGACTGGCAGTTCCAAAGTTTCTTCCAGCCGCTATCTCCTGCAAGAAAATCAATTCTATTTGCTTTAAGATTCATAGCTCGTTTGAGGTGTTCGAAAATGAGTAATTTGCCGATATTTTCTATTTTGGGGTCATACCCTCCATTAAGAACATAGTACGTTCCTTTGTAAAGCGCGGCGTATTCGATAGCGATGACTTGGTTATTAAGTGTAATTACGAGTGTGTGGAGGAGTTTTTTTTGATCAAAGTTACTTAAAAATTTCTTAAAAAGATCTGCAAAGCGTTGGTTAGTGAAATCAGATTCTTCCTGAAAACGGGCAATGTTAAGATCAGTAAATAATTTGTAATGGTGTGGGTTAAACGGTTCCCAAGATAAAACATATTGCATTTCTTCTAGTTTACGAAGATCATACAGCAGATTCTTTCGGTGTTTTTTGCTAAATGTTTGGAGGTATTGGGCAATTTGATGGTTGTATTGTTCCAGATCGATGAAATAATGAAAATCGTCTTCTTTAAGATATTGGCTGAGCGCAGGGGCTGTATCGAGTGCTTGGGTTGCAGCTTGAGCATTGATGTCAAAGAGTTTTATGTCTGCAGGAAGAGATTCAATTACTTTAAGTAGCGTTATGGGGTCAAGCCAAAACGTATAATCTTCTCCATATTCACCGTCAAAGCGCCGATAGAGATTTTCTTCTTTTTTATACACAAGGGGTAGAAGACCTACATTATGGTTAGGATCTGCGTTATCTTTTATAACAATGAAGTGTAATTGATTATTTTCTTCATCGTAAAGAGCAGAGACATAGTTCCATTCATCCCACAGATTTTGATGGGGGGAGAATGTGTTCCAAAGTTTTTCGCATTCTGTAATATTGGTAATAATCTCAAAATTCATAGAAATGTAACCTTCATGTATTTATTTAGATTATTATTGGTTATTTGTCTGTAATGATATTATTAGGTTTATTGTATTTATCCTTCACGCAGATATCCCCAGTTGTGCAGTTTATCACTGTCTTCATACCAACGATCACTAATGTCTGTTCGATAAAACATATGGGGGATAAGGATGTTGTGGATTCGGTTATAGGCTTGCTTTTTCGCTTCTCGCATGGATTGTCCTGCTCCACATACGATGAGAATAATTCCGGTGCGACCGGTAACGACCCATTCGCCATTAATCATTTTAACGTCTTCAATATGAACTCCGTTATAATCTGGTTTTTTGAATACAATGGTGCTTCCTTTGGAATGTGATTCAAATGTTTCTTCGTCATAAAATGGAAATGGTGGTACGACAATTCTGATGCCAACTTGAAACCCTTTCTTGGTTTTAATTTCAAATTTTTCTCCATTAGCCATTCGATAGAAGAATTCCCCTATCGGCATGTTAAGTCCTTCTTGTTGGATGGAAATGGTAGGGTAGCCAAATCGAGCAGTGAATTCAAGAGGGTAAATCCCATTGCCATTAACGATGCAGTTGAGGTCAATATATCCATTATATCCTTCTTTTCTAAGAGTTTCTTCTAATTTTTTAAGAGTTGAACTAAATAAACGATTAGGCATACTCCAAAACATGCTTGTACCCATTTCTCCAGTCGATGGACCAAGATTGCCTGGGAAGAGTTTTTTGTGTTCAAAGTTAATATTGACCGGATAGAGAAATTCATTTCCATTAAAAAACGCGCCAACTGCGACTTCAACGCCGGTAATTCGACGTTGCAGTTGAACAACAGTAATATAATTTGAGCGGGTTTTCTTATATGATTCTAAAACCCGAATAACATCAGCGCCATCATCTTCTTCTCCTACAAAAAGAAGACCTTTCTTGTTTTGCGCTTCGCCACTGGGTTTAATAACGTATTTCGCCGGATTATTCTTAACATAATTTATTGCTTCATCAAAAGATGTAAATTCAGCATAGGGGATAATAGCAATACCATGTCGTTTGAGCTCTTCTTGTCCGAATGATCGGTCGTCTTCTAATTTATCAGTATATGCTGATCCACCAATCACTTTTTTCCCTTGTTCTCGTAACTTTTGCGCGATTGCACCTTGACCTAAGACATCATCAAAGACGATAACATCTGCCCAGTCAACTTCTTTTTCCCAATTGTCAATCTTATCAACAAAACCATCACCAATATCATGTTCTGAGATGCTTTCAATAAAATACTTAACGTCATTACCTTCTTTAGAAATCTGCCATGCAGTGTCGCTAATTAGCGCGTCTTTGGAGACAAATAAAAATTTTTTAGGTTCCATACAATGAATTCACTTCGAATAACTTCAATTAATACCTTCGTTTTATGTGTTAGGATATTGTTCTCATATATAAAAATTGTGAGACCACAAGGTAGAGACACATATGTTGGGGCATTTATTTTTGAGAAATTTATTTTTAGGAGTCTAATAGTTTGCTAATAGTCTATTAATTATCTGTTTTATCAATACTTTGTTAACAATGGTATGTTATTACTATATTTCTTTCTTGGTTGTTTTTTGGAATTAAATTTGGTTGCTTTCTATGGGCAGATTACTGTTTCCTGTGTTTTTCTGATTTGGTGTTATTCTCTTTTTTATCCAAACAATTTATAAAAAGTTGTCCTGCCTATATCTCTATGAAATTACAGTTCGTTGCCTATGATTTTGAGTATGTTCTAAAAGAAGATAGAGTCTTGGTTTTGATCTATGGGAAGGATGTTAAAGATCGAAAAGTCTGCATACATATAGCTCATGAACCCTATTTTTACGCCACGATTCCTCATGAGGGACGTGAGACTTTTGAAACAAATCTTGTTAAGATGAAATTAAGTGAAAATGTTGATAATCGTGGTGCGTGTGTCACACGTTTTGAAGTAGTAGAAAAAGAGTTTCTTGGACGAAAAGGCAATTACTACAAAATTTATACTAATTATCCTAAAGCAGTTCCTCTTATTGCAAAAGAACTGGAAAAAAAAGGGGTTGTTACCTACGAGAAGGATATTTTATTCGTTCATCGTTTTTTGCGGGATATTGGGTTGGTTCCTTTTAGTGCTTGGGAAGCTGAAGTAAATCCAATTAGTATAGAGGGTCAAATTAATGCGGAAGATAATAACTTACCTCATAACTTACTTTATAACATACCTCATAATATACATCATTTTGAGACGTCTCACATTACTTCTGGTTCTTTTATTGTACCTTCATTACAAGTTTTAGCGATTGATATTGAGACGTATGCGCATAAGAAAGAGATTGATTTTGTGAAAAATCCTATTCTAATGGTGGCGTTCTATGGGGTTGATGCTGCGGGTGAGAAGTTTGAAAAGGTCATTTCTTGGAAAAAAATCAATCATTCGTTGCCTTATTTGGAGATTGTTGCAAATGAAAAAGAGTTGTTAATGCGATTTAATGAAGTTATTGCCACTTATTCTCCAGATGTTTTGTTAGGTTATTTTACTGATGGGTTTGATTTTCCGTATCTTCTGGAACGAGCATCTCAACATAAAGTGCCATTTACGTTTGGTGTTGATAGATCTGGGTTACAACTTCGCCGAGGAGCAGGAATGCGTGATAGTGAAGTGAGTGTTCGCGGAATATTGCATCTAGATTTACTTAAATTTGTAAAATATATCTTTGGGAAGAATCTTAAGACTGATTCTTATTCTTTGAACGCTGTTGCGCAGGAATTGCTTGGTGAGAAAAAGCACGATGTTAATCTTGATGAATTATCTACTCTGTGGGATCAAAATTCAGATAAACTCTCCTTGTTTGTAGAATACAATCTTCAAGATACCAAATTAACTTATTCTTTGTATGCTAAATTGCGCCTTGATATTGAAGAATTTACTAAAATTGTTGGTCTTCCTCCTTTTGATGTTATTCGAATGAAATTTAGTCGCTTGGTTGAGAGTTATATTCTGCGTCGCGCGATGGAGTTTAATGTTCTTGCGCCAAATAAACCAGATGATGAAGAATTGGGGGAACGGATGGATGAATCTATTGAGGGGGCATATGTATTTGAACCTACTCCTGGACTCTATAAAGATGTAGTTGTTTTTGATTTTCGTTCCCTGTATCCTTCTATTATTACATCCCATAATCTTGGTCCAGAATCGTTCAAAGCGCAAGATGGGACGACGAGGACACCCGTGCCTGGTAAAGAAGAATACTGGTTTTCGTCCAAACGAGGTTTTATTCCTAAAGTACTTGAAGATTTGATTTTGTATCGTAGTGCGATTAAAGAAGAGATCAAGAAAGCAAAAACTCAAGGTAAAGAGATATTTTTTTTGGAAGCGAGATCGTATGCGTATAAAATTTTGGCTAATTCGTTTTATGGTTATCTTGGTTTTTATGGGGCACGATGGTATTGTTTGGAGTGCGCGGCATCTACAACAGCGTATGCGCGATATTATATTCATCGTACGATTGAAAAAGCAGGTCAGGATGGATTTAAAGTGGTGTATGGTGATACTGATTCCTGTTTCTTTCTTTTAGGAGATAAAAAGATTGACGATGCGTTTTCATTTATGAAAAAAATTAATGATGATCTTCCTGGGATGATGGAATTGGATTTTGAAGGATATTATCCTCGCGGTATTTTTGTGGGTATGAAAGGAAGTGAACGAGGAGCAAAGAAAAAATACGCTTTATTGCGTGAGAATGGAACACTTAAGATAACGGGGTTTGAATTTGTTCGACGTAATTGGTCCGTTTATGCTAAAAGGTTACAACAAAAAGTATTGGAACTTGTTTTGAAAGATAATCTTTCTGAGGCATTAGCATATGTTAAACAAAGCATTAAAGATCTTACTGCGGGAAAAGTTCCTCTCAAAGAGTTAGTGATTACAACTCAACTTACTCGCGAGCTTTCAGGTTATACTGCGATTGGGCCGCATGTGCGGGTGGCTCGTTTGATGGTTGAACGGGGCGAGTCTGTTAAAGCA
The DNA here is from genome assembly GCA_016188115.1 of Candidatus Woesearchaeota archaeon. Taxonomy (NCBI): domain Archaea; kingdom Nanobdellati; phylum Candidatus Woesearchaeota; species Candidatus Woesearchaeota archaeon. The sequence continues at coordinate 765,099 of JACPIK010000002.1, read as the reverse complement.
GGGATGATGTTAGAATATGTTATTACGAAAGGTCAAGGTTCTGTGGGTGATCGCGCATCTCTTGTGATGGATGTAAAAGAAGGAGAGTATGATTCTGACTATTATCTCCATCATCAAGTGTTGCCTTCAGTATCTAGTATTTTTGCAGTTTTGGGGTATAGTGAAGACATGCTACTTGGCAAAGGCGAGCAGAAAGGATTAGGTAGTTTCTTTGGGAAATAAAATTACTGTTTTGTGCGAGATGTTGTGACAACTATAAAACTTATTTTGACTTTATTGTTGGTGCTATTTTACAAGTCTGTTGTTCTTTTTGTTTTATCTGTGGCCAGAGTTCTTCATCAAGAATGTAGCCTACACAGCGTGATGTTCCGCAAAGACAGGGGTGCTTTTCGTAGCAATCAAGACCAAAGCCATAGTTAAAGAAGAGTTCTTCCCCTGGTTCGATGGTTCGTTTAGAACAAATCCAGATTTCTCCGTTTTCGTAGCTAATTTCACAGTTAGGGTCACAGGAATGGTTGATGTATTTTGCTGGATTATTACCAATGTCTCCATCAAGATAGGTTCCGTCTTCAAGGTCCATGACATAGACTCTTCCTCGGTGTGGGTCTTGTTTTGCCATTTCTTCATGTTGCTGCTCTCGGCGTATTCCTTCTTCTTGCGAGATAATTTCTCCGACATACTGGATGATCTTTATTCCCGGTGGTATTTGCCTTGCTGCGTATACACCGTTGTTATGAATAGAAGATTGACGAACAACATAATATGGATCAGGCATGATTTTGCTTTGACTTAAAGTGGTTTATATTACTTTCGCTGAAGAGTGTGCTCTTTGTTTTCTTTTGGAGTGATACTTTTTGTAATGTTCTTTTTAATGCTTTCAACTACTACTTTGATTGGTTGTCGAGCATCAATAGTGATATGGGGCAACGTAAGCGGTTCATTATGGTTGTAGAGTTTTGTGAGAATGTGAGGATTGACAAAATGGTCCTGTGATCTTGCTGTTACTCTTTCTTCAAGTGTCTGAAAGGGGACTTCTAACCAGATGAAAAGCGGTTTGTCAAATGCTTCATAAATCATTTTTCTATGTTTGTTTGTATAAAGCGGCGAGGTGAAAATGACTGGTTTTTGAAGACGTAGCTTGTTTACTGCAATTATTGCATCTTTAAGATAAATTTCCCTATCATCATCTGTGAGAGGTGTTGCGTTCTTCATTTTGTCTTTCATCCATTGAGGTAAATGGTCATCTACATCGTAAAGGGTAAAGCCAAAATCCTGTGCGATTATTTTTGATACAGTTGATTTACCAGCCCCTGGCATACCGCTAATAACAATCACTTTATTCATATTCCTTTTATGGAAACAAACCTTTAAATAATTTCAGGTCTCTTGTAACTGTATGGATGTGGGTGGTCAAGCGGTAATTGAAGGCGTGATGATGCGTAATAAGGAACGCTTTGCTATTGCTGTGCGCTTGACGAATGGCAAGATCAAAGTCAAGAAGGAGAAAAATACTGTTTTGCCTTCGTGGTCACAGGTTCCTTTTCTGCGTGGGGTTGTTGGGTTAGGATATCTTATGTATGATGGAATTCGCGCTTTGGTGTGGAGCAGTAATCAAGTTTCTGAAGAGAAAGAGCAATTAAGTCCTACTCAAGTTATCCTTACAATCTTATTTTCTTTGGCTATTAGTGTGGTTGTTTTTGTCGTTGTTCCTTTTCTTGGCGCTCGGGTATTAGGGGGAACTGGGGTATTATTCGATGTACTTGATGGTGTCTTTCGAGTTGCTCTCTTTTTGGGATATTTAATTGCAATTTCGTTTATGGATGATGTGAAACGGCTCTTTGCGTATCACGGAGCAGAACATAAATCCATTGCGTGTTATGAAGCTGGTAAGAAACTCACGGTTAAAAATGTCCGTACATATTCACGATTTCATCCTCGTTGTGGTACAACATTTCTCTTTTTTATGGTTTTATTGTCAATTTTAGTTTTTACACTGATAAATGGAGCATGGTGGGTGGAGTTATTTGGACGAATTCTCTTATTGCCTCTTATTTCAGGTGTAGGGTATGAGTTGATTAAATTAAGCGGTAAATGCTCCACGAATCCAGTTGTGCGAGTCTTAATTGCACCTGGGTTATGGCTGCAGCGATTGACGACTCGCGAGCCGGATGATAAACAGATAGAAGTGGGGATTAAAGCTCTTGAGGCTGTGGTGAAGTAGAAGAAGTGACGTATTTTCGCATAGCATTTTCAAGTTGTTTTTTCTTATAGCCAGAGTCAATACAGTGTACTTGTGGAAATCTCTCTTGAATTCGTCGAGCATCTTGTATTTTATTAATATATGCGGGAAAAAAAAGAAGAATTTGGAAGTCATCCCGTTCATAGAGTTCTCTACCTAAATCAATTCCTCTTTGTAGTTTACCCTCAATTCCATTAAGATCTAGTGCTTTTACCTCTACCCCGAATGGTTGGTTCTTATAAAAAATCAATTCATCATATTCATAGAAATCTTGATTCTGTTTAACAATTAGAATTCCGCTTCTGAGCCTTTGAACTGAATACTTCCCTTTTGTTCGAGGAAAATTGTGATCAAATGTAACTCCTTCGCAACTTGCCAGCCAGCTTTTAACAAAAATTCTGCTATTCTTCCTTTAAGTTCTCCATTCTCTGTGGTATTTTCGATTGACAAACTGCTTAAATCAAAAGTAGATAGTGTTGGACGAGTGATGTTAAGCTTAGAAATCAAATCCATTTATCTTTGTTTTTAATACTATTTTTTAAAGATGGTAGTTCTTAATTACATTGTTTGGAGTAGGGAATTGTTTATAATCTCTGGTGAGATCTACTCTTTTTATGGTTGCGGATGTTGATATTTCTCTACGTTCTTTATTTGGGAAATTAGCTCAAAGAATCGATGATCAACGCGATTTAGGCGAAGTTGCTCTTACTGCTATCTTAGATAGCCAACTCACATTTACTAGCACAAGTGGTGATCTTAATGAACGTCGGTTTCAAGAAGTACGGGCTATGTATGGTGTTTTAACTGCGGTGATTGCCCAGATTGATGGGGGAAGTTCAATCGTTACTGTTCGTGGTGATTTGTACCAAAAAATAGAAGCTGAATTACTGCGTTACCAACTAGGTCCACAAAATCGTGTTAATACCAATGGTTCTTTGTATGGACCAGAGTTTGAAACATTGTTGTTAAGACCGAGATCAATACCTGATCGTTTGTGCAAAGATGGATTGAGATTATATCATGCTGTTACAAATGAACGTGTTCCCCAAGGAACACGAAATATTCTGAATCATGATTATCGGCTTGTTGAAAGAACATTGCGGGATGGAAAATAATGACCAAACATAAAAATTTACTTTCAGGATATCGCCACGTTTTCCTTCCTCTTACGGATGTTTATGATGCTGGCGGGAGGCAAGTGCTCCAAGATCTAGGAGAAGAATCTGGTGGGAAAAATGCTATTGTTATAACCCTTGGTTCTACATACCGTATTGAAGAACTTACACAAAAAAATCCCTTGGGTGGAGCACGGGATGCATTGAAATTTCTGACTGAATTGCGAAAAATTGGTGGAGAACAAGTAGGCGAAGGGGTTCGTGTCTATTCTGTTTCGGAAGGCTTAGATGTCATTTCGTTAGGTTCTGGTTTTGAGGAAGATGAAATATCCCTAGAATCATTAGATAGGAGAGTAAGCGAGTTAATATTTGATATTAATGAGAATAATCGTCTCCGCTTTCTTACTCCTAATGAAGCTGAACTTTGGCGTCTTGAAAACAGAGGTCTTCATGGTGAGAAACCGCGATGTCTTTTTGCAACTCCTGAAATAATTAATAGTTGGGTTGTTGAGGGTAATAGTGATCTAGAAGCCGCATTATATACTAAAGGTCGAGTAGTTGGTATCAATGAAGCAAGAGAAATGCTTGGTCAAGATGTTTTATTTCATAATCAGTTTATTCACTTTTCAAATGGGACTTATGCTCGTATTACTGGTGATCTTGTTAGGAGGGGTAGGGAAGTAATAGATTACAAAAATCAACGGGTTGTTCTTCTTGATGGTAAGGCTGATAAAGATCATACTATTACTGCTGCTGGTCGAAATCAACATGGGGTTTTAGGAATAAATCCTAAAGATCATGAACAATTTTTGGCATTTCAATATGCTTTACTTGATCCTGATATCTCTTTAGTGTTCTTATGTGGTGGTGCTGGCTGTGGAAAAACTGTGTTAAGTTACGTTGCAGCAATGGATCAAATCATGAAATTCCAAGGAGGAAAAGCAGAAGGCAGAGGAAAGAGGCAAGCAGGACGTGAACCTTTCTATGATCGTTCTATCTTAATTAAGTCCATTGATTTAATGGGTGGAGCATCGCGTGATGTTGGTTTTTTACCTGGAACTTTAATGGATAAACTTGGACCTCATCTCAAGCCTTATTCGGATGCTCATAGATTATCTAATCTACGATCAATTCCTTTTGGAGAGATGTTTGCAGAACCAGATCCAACTAAAAGAGATCAGCGCAGACTTATTGATGGGGGATATCTTCCTGCTCATACTTCACCTGTTGAGTTAGTTCATACGGCACATGCGCGAGGTAGGTCTTTTCATGATGCGTATATGATCCTTGATGAAGCACAAAACCTTACACCTTACGAGGCAAAAACACTCATTCAGCGTTTGGCAGAAGGATGTAAAGTTGTTCTCTTGGGTGATCCTTTTGGTCAAATTGATAATGTAAATTGTTCTCCAGACTACAACGGTTTAGTACATGCTATCAGGCATTTTCGTGGGAAAGCATATTCAGCAATGATAACGCTTCCACACTCATACAGGAGTCCAATGGCTCGCGATGCTGAAACGTGGGCGGCTCATCAGCCCCGTAGTCGTTGATCTTATTTTGTTCTTTCTCTCTTTTTAGTTTTCCCCCCTCTTATTCTCTCTCTCTTTTTCCATTTCTCTCACCACAACTCACTCACATGGTCTTGCTTTCTCACTCGAATCACATGATCCACAAAGCTTTCTATTTTGGCTTCATGTGAAACAAGAATAATTTGGCGTAGACCTAATTTTTCAAGAACGTCACGCACGCGGTCGAGTTGTTCTGAACTAAATCCATCGGTTGGTTCATCAAGGATGAGAAAATCTTTGGTTTTAATTTCGTGAATGACATCGTTAATGACTCTATTGAGTGCAAGTCGATAGGCAAGGGCACAGGAGGTTTTCTCACCGCCGCTTAAATTAGAAAAGGTAACTTCATAGCCATTTTGCTCTATAATAGGGTTGAAGGTTTCATCAATACGTGCGGTTATAGTGTCGTCTTGCATGAGGATGGAAAACCAATCTTGAAATAGCTGGGCAAAGAGTTGATGAATTGTTACCATCACATGCTTTTCAATAGTAAGTGTGAGGGGAAGGAAATGTTCTTCGAGCCAGAATGATGTCTGTTGGAGTGAAAGGGCGTTTTGTTTTTCTATAGTTAAACGGGCTATTTCTGTGGTTATTTCTTTGAGTGATTCTTCTAGGGAAGTGTATTCTGTCTCTAGTTTTGTGAGAAGAAGCGCTTGTTTGGTTTGCTCAAGTGCATTCTTTTCTTCTTCTTTGCGGCATTCTTCAACTTTTATGCTAATATCACGATACTTTTCATATTCTGAGTCTACTTTCTGATGTTGTATTTGACATTGTTCTTTTTCTTGTCGTAAAGAAGATATGCGCGATGTAAGTTGAGTGGATTGTTCTAGAAGTGATTTTCGTATTTGTTCTTCTTCAAGATGTATTCGTAATTCTTTTATTTTTTGGGTTCGGTTAATTTCTTTTTCTTCTTTTTGAATAATATTGAGTTTGCTCATATGCGCATTATTCTGGCTTAGAAGGGCGCTGCGTTGTTCTTCAATTTTAGTTTGTTTTGTTCTTTTTTCGTATAATGAACTTAATTGTGCGCGAATTTTGATATGTTCCTGGTCAATTTGGACTAGTTGTTGTTGTTCTTGCGCAGCTACACGGATGTTTTCATTAATTTGTTTTAGTTGTTGCTCAAACAGGGTTAATTTTTCTTGATTTTCTTGTTTTTTGTGTTGTTCGGTCTGGAGAATTTGTTCTTTATATTCTGGTTTTACTTGCTGTAAACACGTTGGGCAGTTATCAAGTTGATGAAAATTCTTTTCGATTTTTTCAATTTGAGCTAGAATGGTTTTTACTTGGGCTATTTTTGAGACAATCTCAGAGTAGGTTTCTTGTAAATTAGGTGTTGACTGGATTTTTTTGAGAAGTTCCAATCGTTTTTGTTCAAGATTGGCGCAAAACTCTTCTTTTTGCGTAAGTGTTTCTAGCTCTTTTAGAATTATTTGATATTCTTGTTGAACTTGTTCAATTTGTTTTTGAATTTGTGAGCATAATTGCTGTAATGAAGCTTGTGTTGCGATGATTTCACGTTGTTGTGTTTCTAAAATGCCTAATTCTTGTTGAATGAGAAGTATATCGCGCGGTTCTGGGGAGAGTAAAGCAATTTTTTGCGTAATCTGTTGGTACTGTTGTTCGTAATTATGTATCTGTTTTTCTATTTGGGTGAGAGTGGCAGAAAGTGTTGATTTTTCATTGCGTAATTGCAGAGCTTTTTGATATTCAAGCTCTATTAGGTTACGTTTTTCTTTGATGTTCGCTTTTTCTTTTTCTATCTCTTGAATTATTGGTTTTATACTGACAATTTCTTGTTCTTTCTCTTTTCGCAGATTAATGGTTGCTTGTTCTTTTGTTTGATATTGAGCAAGCGGTTCTGCTTTGGTTTTTGAAATGGTGATTCGAGAACGAAGTGTTTTAAGATAACTTTGGGTATTTTCTCGAATAGTTTTGTATTTATCAATGTTAAAGATTTTACGCAATATATCTAATCGTGATTGCGCATCTTGTTCAAGAATAAGTTTCATCTCTTCTTGTGGGGTATAAACGGTGAAGCGGTAGAGATAATTCTTAGTTTTACTAAGAACTTCTTGGGGATAGCCTAGGAGGGTGAGAACTTCGGATTTGAGTTCCACAGGCATGAGTTCTTTTTTAATATCGTTACGAATAATATGTCCAGCTAATTGTTTGATGGTTTCATTTTCTTTTTTTAATGGTCTTTTGATCGTGATTTGGTCTTGTTGCAGCGAAAATACCAGTTCTACATACCCGTTAGTAGTTCCTTTGCGAAGAAGAAGTTCAGCAGGTAATTCTGTTCGTGAACTGCCAAAGAGCGCGAATTCAATTGCAAGAAGAATGGTTGATTTACCGACGCCAATATCTCCTGCAAGAAGAGTAATACCAGGTTGAAAATCTATGGTTTGATGCTGATATGAACGAATGTTATGAAGCGTAAGTTGATGTAATTGCATTGTGTTAGTGATGGCTTTTCGATTTTATATTGATTGTGGTGATACATTTCTGTTTGATGTGTCCTGTTTTCTTTATGGTTTTTTCTCGTCGAGAAATAGTTTTTATATGTTTTGAAATAATTTTTTTCTGACAATTATGTTTTATTTTTATTTTATTAATCGTAATGTTTTTATATTACCAAATTCTTTGACTGTTTAATGAATAATAATTTAAATTCTATTTTTACAAAAGAAGAGTTAGCATTGTTTAAACGCCTTAACACACCTCAAAAGATTCAGGATTATTTAGATCTAATTCCAATTAACTTTGAGGCAGATGGCGAAACATACATGTCTGCAAAGAAGGTTTTAGAACGAAACATTGCGCATTGTTTTGAAGCAGCTCTGCTTGCAGCGGCTATTCTTCGTTATCATGGTCAGAAACCTTTGATTTTAGATCTTGAGACAAAGGGCGATACAGATCATGTTGTTACACTTTTTCAACAGAATGGACGATGGGGAGCAATTTCCAAGACGAATCATTCTGTTTTACGATACCGTGATCCTATCTATAAGAGTGTGCGAGAACTGGTTATGTCTTATTTTCATGAATATTTCACTAATGCTGATGGTAAAAAACGTCTTCGTGCGTACAAAGTTGTTGATTTGACTAAGTGGGATAAAGAAAATTGGATGGGTTCAGATAAAGATCTGTGGAATATTATCCATTTCTTAGAAAATTCTAAACATATCCATCTTATGGATCCTGTCCATGTACGTCGTTTGCGTCCAGCGTCTCGTTTTGAGATCAAAGTGGGTGAACTTGTTGAATGGGAAGACCCTGCAGATGCAGTGCCTGTTGTAAGTAAATCTAGTGAAGATGAATCATGTGTTTCTGTTGGTGGTACTGCTGTGATTGAAGAGAAGAAACCAAGTGTGTTGACTTTGCAGATGAAAGAAGGATAAAATCTTTTTTGTATTTTAATGCTAGTTTAATACTATTTTTTACCGTTTATTTTTTTATCTGTTTCTATCTGTTTCTATCAATAACTGTTTATACTTGCTATTTATCCAACCAAAACATATTTAACGGTATGAAATATACTTTCTTTGATAGATGGTAAGATAATGGCAAGAATAATAAGAATTACTGCACGTGAGATTCTTGATAGTCGGGGTAATCCGACGGTTGAAGCCACGGTTGTTACTTCAAAAGGAATAGGGGTTGCAAGTGTTCCTTCTGGTGCAAGCACTGGTGTTCATGAAGCATGCGAGTTGCGAGATGGCGGCAAGCGTTATGGTGGTAAAGGGGTTCTGAAAGCGGTTGCACACATTAATGGGATTATTGCTCCATCACTGAAAGGAAAGGATTGTGGTGAACAGTTTGCTCTTGATCAATTACTTTGTTCTTTGGATGGGACATCTAGTAAGAAAAAGCTAGGGGCAAATGCCATTTTAGCTGTTTCATTAGCCTGTGCACGGGCAACAGCTGTAGAATTGGGTCAACCGTTGTATGTTTATTTACATTCTTTAGTTCAATCACGCCGATCTTTGGTTGTTCCTCGTTTATTCTTTAATATTATTAATGGGGGCAAACATGCTGATAACTCTTTAGCGTTTCAAGAGTTTATGATTGTGCCGCGAATGAAAACGGCACGCGAAAATGTGCGTGTAGCAAGTGAAGTATATCATGTTTTGAAAAAAAATCTTCATCAACAGTATGGTTTGAATGCTACGAATGTGGGCGATGAGGGAGGATTTGCACCTCCCGTTAGATCAGTTCGTGAGGCACTTGATGTGTTGGTAAAAGCTATTGCTGATGCAGGATACAAAGGCAAAGTGGATATCGCTTTGGATTGTGCTGCGTCTGAGTTTTATAATAATGGTAAGTATATTGTTGATGGTACAAAATTGGGTAATGCTGAGTTATTAAAATTGTATCTGGATTTAGTCAAAAAGTATCCAATTATTTCTATTGAAGATCCTTTTGAACAAGAAGATTTTGAGTCATTTGCTTTATTACGTGAAAGAGTGGCAAAACAGAAAGTGCAGGTTGTGGGAGATGATCTTACAGTTACGAATGTACGACGCATTCGTATGGCTCTGGGACATAAGAGTATTTCGTGTTTGCTGCTTAAAGTGAATCAAATTGGTACTTTGTCAGAAGCAATTGCCGCAGCTGATTTGATGTTTTCTGAAAGTTTAGGAGTGATGGTATCTCATCGTTCGGGTGAGACTACTGATACATTCATTGCTGATCTTGCTGTTGCTCTTGGTTGCGGTCAAATTAAAGCAGGCGCACCATGTCGTGGTGAAAGGGTTGCGAAGTATAATCGATTGATGGAAATTGAAGAAGGAATGAACTAGAAATAGCTTTTTGGTTTCCTATATCTCCTTGCTCACTTCTTTATTCTACTTCCCTAACCTTTTTATCTTAGTGTTGTATCCTTGTTGGTATGGATCAGACTTTGTTTCTTTCGACTTGTAAAAAAGCGGGATATACGCCGTTCCATTGTTCTCGTTTTTCACAGGCACTTGAATTTGCAGCTCCATTTTTGCAGAGCACTAAACGTCTTGGTGGGGATAGTGTTTTTGATCATAATCGGCGGGTAGCAGAGATTTTGTTAGATAATAATGCTCAACCAGAACTGATTATAGCAGGAATTTTACAGGGCGTGTTGCGAGTTACTGGTAGTCATGAGGTTGAAGTTAAATTTGGGCATGAAGTAGTGGCGTTGTTGCGTGGACTGGATGATCTTTCTACAATCAAAGCAAAAAATACAAAATTGGAAGCAGAAGCTCTACGTAAAATTTTATTGACGACGCTTAAAGATGTTCGAGTTATTATCATTAAGTTGGCGAGCAAATTAGATAATTTGCGTACTATTGCTGTTTTAAATGCAAAGGATCAAAAACGCATTGCGCAAGAAGTGCTGGATGTGTATGCCCCGCTTGCGTCGCGCTTAGCGCTGGAACGGCTACGAAGCCAGTTAGAGGATTTGGCGTTTAATATTGTTAATCCTCGTAAATACAGGGAGATTTTGTCGTTCTTAGAAGAATCTCGTGAAGAACGTGAATCTGATGTTGCTCAAGCAATAGAACAGATCAAAAAAGTATCTTCGGGGAAAGTTGCGTTAGTTTCTATTAAAGGTCGTCCTAAAAATGTGTATAGTATTTTTCGTAAGTTTACGTTACGCGGTGTGCCTTTGCATGAGCAGTATGATCTATTAGGGATTCGCATTCTGGTTGCTGAAGAAAAAGATTGTTATGCTCTATTAGGATTGCTTCATGAGACTTTTGAACCTATTGAGGGACGTCTCAAAGATTACATTGCTCACCCTAAGTCTAATCTTTATCAGTCATTGCATACTGGTCTTAAACTTGCTGATGGCAAAATTGTGGAAGTACAGATTCGCACACCTGAAATGAATGAGTTTGCCGAGGAAGGAATTGCAGCACATTGGAAATACAAAGGGATCAAATCTGATTCGTTATTTGAGAAAAAAGTGTCGTGGCTTAAGGGTGTATTAGATTTACAGCGATCAGAAGAAGGCAAAGATTTCTTAGAAAGTGTCAAAGTGGATATTTTTGGTGATAAAATTACTTGTTATACTCCTAAAGGTGATGTGAAAGAGTTGCCTACGGGTTCTACTTTGCTTGATTTTGCGTATGTGGTGCATGAACATATTGGTAATACTGCGGTTGCGGGTCATGTTAATGGTCGATTTGTTCCATTAAAACATGTGCTGATGGCAGGAGATGTTGTGGAGATTTTAACCAACAAAAATCAACGTCCACGACGTGGTTGGCTTAAGATTGTTACATCTGCGAAATCTCGTCAAAAGATTCGTAAGGCACTCAAAGAATATGAAACGCTTGCTCCCACTCATTTTCGCGCTCCCAAACCGTTGGTTGCGGAGGGGAATGGCGTGTTGGTGGAGTCTGCTCAATTTCCTACGGCAACATGCGTGCTTGCAAAATGTTGTCACGTTCTTCCGGGGTCGGCGATAGTTGGTATTGTTAATAAACGGCGGGTTGTGTCGGTTCATAATCCAGAGTGTCGTGATGCGCTTAAAGAAGAGCAACGATGGGTCGATGTTAACTGGAAGGAGACGTTTAATCAAAAGATTCGTTTTTTTGTTGAAGCATTGGAACGAAGTGGGTTACTTGCAGATTTATTACATACCATTGCGCGAGCAGGATTCGAGATTAAAGAAGCGAAAGCAAAAATGCTTAATGAGGGGCATGCAATTTGTTCGTTTTTAGTTGTACCCCGAGATTTAGAAGAGGTTAAAGATATGGTGCGGCGTGTCCAGAAGGTTAAGGGTGTGAAGAAGATTTATTTTGAGTAGAATTTTTTTGAATAGGGTTTTTAAAACAAAGGCTATTTTTGAGAGTTATGGTTGATTTTCCTGTACGAGACCCAATTTTACGGTCAAAATCGTATCAATTTATGGGAGATGAGGTACCTTACTCTCTTGAGTTTCTTTCTGATGGAAGATTAGTTGCTCTCTTTGCAGATGAAGATGAGCAACGAAATGAAGGTCGTTCTCTAGAAGAGGATAGTGATGTCATTTTTCCTCTAGGTTTGAGAATTATTAATCCTAACGATCTTTCACGTTCATCGGGTGTAGTATATAAAGAAAGTATATTTGCTATTTATTTTGGTGTATTCCAATCACGAGTGTTTGATGGATCTCTTGGAGTAGGCAGTGATGATTCACTGTTTGTCCATGGCGTAAATGAGTTTGGACGATATACAACCTGGCAGGTTAATTCACGGAATTTCTCTTCTACAGAAATGAATCGAACCATTATAAAGACACTTGAAGATAAACTGAGTGTTGATCACACATTTTTTAGAGGCATGCAGATCTGTCAGGTTAGAGAATTTGAAGGGGTTCAGTACGTTCTTATGCGAGAGAGTAGCAGAGATGAACGCTATATGACTCGGATTGTTGCACTTAAAGATGGTGAGATTTATGGTGTGCCTACTCCTGAAAGTATTCGATCTGTTGATATATCTTATTTTAATGCGTGGAATTCAAGTGGAAGAATTGCTGTAGATGAAACCGGATTATATTTTAAAGATACTTCAACTATTGCTCGTGTGCCGCTATGTCCTACCGAAACGGATTGGCGTGAACCAACAGCTATTGTTAACCCTCAAGATAAACAGAGGCACTGTGTTGTCACGGCTCATGCAGTTGGTTTAGGAAGAATGTATGCGTTTATGCAGCTAACCGGAGAAGATACAGCGTGTTTAATGGGATATGACACTAAAACTGGAGAAGAATTGCATCGTGTTGCGTTACCTTTCGGAGTTGAAATTCCTCATCCTGAGTTGAGTTTGGCGATTAGCCAACGGGGGGTTCTAGCGTTGGGTGATGCACAGAGCAGAAAGATCTATTTCTATGACTTGTAGTTAACAACTCTTCGTATTTTTTCCGCATTGTTCATAATTCTTTTTAGCATCTGCGGTGTTATTTGTTGGTCTTTATCAGATTGTGCAACTTCAATAAATGGGCTCATGCTTACTTCGATGATTAATCCGTCTGCACCGGCGGCAATGCCAGCATAGGCAAGAGCCTCTACTAATTCTGCTTTTCCTGCAGGATGTGATGGATCAACAATAATGGGGTATTTGAAATTTGGATCTTTCTTACAGGCGGCGATGAAGTTGACATCAAGAGTGTATCGGCTGTATTCTCCATCAGCAAAGGTGCGAATGCCACGTTCACAGACATAGATTTGTCCTTTATGTCCGTGATGATGCAGGTAGCCAATGGCTCCCATTAATTCTTTTTTTGTTGCCGCAAAACCTCGCTTGAGTAGGATTGGTTTGGTTGGTGCACGTTGCGCAATCTTTTTGAGTAATGCAGTATTATGCATATTTCGTGTGCCAATTTGGATAATATCAGTGTGATGCGCAACTTCAATAATATCTTCGGTGTCGAGAAGTTCAGTCACCACAGGAAGTTTGGTGAGTTGTTTTGCTTTATCTAGCAGATGAAGTACATCATGACCGTGACCTTGAAATGCTGTGGGATCGGTACGCGGTTTGAATGCGCCGCCGCGAATGTGCGTTGCGCCAACTTTCTTGACTGCTTTGGCTATGGTGAGAAATTGTTTTTCAGATTCTATGGAACAAGGTCCGGCGATGATGATGAGTGGTTTTTGGGATGGCATGGTAGAGAAAGAAAAGAACTAGAATAAAAAACTAACTGATATGCTTAATCATATCAACCATTCGACAGCTATATCCCCATTCGTTATCATACCAGGCAACGACTTCTAATAATCGTTTGTTAACTACTGTGGTGAGCAAGGAGTCAACAATGGTTGAATGAGGGTTATGGATGATATCTGTTGAGACTAATTCATCAGTGCTGTATTCCAAAATGCCTTTCATTTTGCCTTTGGCTGCCTGAAGCAAAAACTTGTTCACCATTTCTGGAGTTACATCTTTTTTGGTTTCAATACTAAATGTAGTCACGCTACCATCCACAACAGGAACGCGAAACGCTGAACCGCGCACTTTGCCTGTTAATGAAGGAATAGCTTGAATCACGGCAATATCTGCTCCACTTGAAGTTGGAATGATGTTAATACCTGCAGCTCTTGTTCGTCGTACGTCTTTATCTCCTGCGCCATCAACGAGATGTTCAGTTGCAGTATACGCATGAACTGTGGTGAAAAAACATTGGTTGATACCGATAGCATCTTGTATTACTTTGAGCACCGGCGCAACACAGTTTGTGGTACAGGAGGCGTTGGAAATAATATGGTGGGTTGATTTTTTGTAATCTTTTTCATTAACACCCATCACTAACGTGACAGCGTTTTTAGGCCATTCTTTTGGATCACATTTACAAGGAGCAGAGATAAGTACTTTTTTTGCACCTTGTTTGAGATGAATTGATGCATCTTGGGGTTTGGTGAAATGTCCTGTGCATTCTACAACAACATCTATTTTATGTTTTTTCCAATCTAATTTAGTTGGGTCTTTTTCACCTGTAACGATTATTTTCTTTTTGCCGATGATTAATGAGTTTGCAGTGTAAGAAACATTTTCGGTGAATGGGCCATGCACAGAATCATATTTGAGAAGGTGAGCCATCATTTTGGTTTCACCAGGATCATTAATGGCGACGAAATTGATTTTTTTGTCGTTCCAACCTGCTCTTAGAACCATTCTCCCTATTCGACCGAATCCATTAATAGCTACGTTAATCATGAAACATCAACCTCTTTTAGTGTCTTTTTTGTAATTATTGGGGGATATAATTTGATTTTTATTGAGTGAAAGAAAGATTTTGTGGTATTTATAGGTTTGGGAGAGAGGAGAGATATTTGCAAAAGATTTTAAAAATAGCCTATGGACATATTTTTTATGGATTTAGAACGGCGATTACAAACAATAGCACAAATGGAGAATATTCCCGTTGAAGATTTTGATATTCGAGGGGCTCAAAAATTCTTAAATCAATATGTTTATTATAATCCTATCGTGGAAATTCATTTGGAATATGAGTCCAGACAGTTGTCTGCTGTTAGTGTAGGAATTGCGTCTCCTGAGATTTCTGATAGTTATGAAGTATATTAACTCTAAATAATTAATTCTCCAGATATTTTTTAAACCAGCCTCACAATTCTTCCTCTATGCACAAGCAGATTCAAACGCATACTCTCAAACCTATTGATTATGCGCAGGATATGGAATTTAAGAAGGAGTTCGTGGAACGCTATAGTGCGCTGACAGATTGGGAGGAGTTTAAACGGTATTCATTGTCTTATTTACGCCGATCGATTCGGGTTAATACCCTTCTTACGACGGTTGAGGATGTGAAGAAGAGTCTTGCGGCAAAGGGCTGGATTTTAGAACAAATTCCGTGGTGTCCTGAAGGTTTTTGGATCTCTAATCCTGAACGCAAGGATGTGGGAAATCTCTTAGAGCATCAAGTAGGGTATATTTATGTTCAAGAAGCGGCGTCAATGGTTCCTCCTGTAGTTCTTGCTCCACAAGAAGGTGATATGGTCCTTGATATGTGTGCTTCTCCTGGAAGTAAAACAACTCAGCTTGCAGCAATGATGAAAAACACAGGTGTATTGGTGGCAAATGATTACAAAGGATTACGTTTACAATCTCTTGGTATTAATGTACAGCGTTGTGGGATGACAAATTGTATCATTACTCTTATGCATGGAAAACGCTTTCATGGTTTTCTCTTTGACAAAATTTTGGTTGATGCGCCTTGTTCAGGAACAGGAACAATTCGTAAGAGTCTTAAAACAGTTACGATCTGGAATGCAAGCATGATTACTAAACTTGCTCGGCAGCAAAAAGAGTTGATTACGACTGCGTTTGCAAATTTGAAACCTGGTGGAGAAATGGTGTATTCTACTTGTTCAGTTGAGCCAGAAGAAGATGAAGGAGTTATTGATTATTTGCTTAAATCTGAGCCCACAGCTCAGGTTGTACCTGTGAAGTTGCAGGGATTGGTCTTGGGCAAACCGGTGATGTCGTTTAAAGGAGTTGACTATCATCCTGATGTGAAACATTCTTTACGGTTGTGGCCACAGGATAATGATACGGAAGGTTTCTTTGTCTGTAAGATAAGAAAGACGGCATAGAGGTTATTTTCTCATATTGAAATTCAGCAAAGTGTTAGGTTATGTATCGGTTTCCTATATTCTCTAAAATCAAAGTATATATAAGTTTGAATCTTATTATTAGGTTTAATGCGACACTGTGCTGCTGTTTCATTGTTCTCTGTTTTAATGGGCTGTGGTTCTGCACGCGCCTATGATGTTCCTAAACCAGTAGTGAATCCTCTTCAATGTGATGTTAGCAAGGTTGGTCCTGTTCCTGCTCAAGATCATATTATTGATCCCGTTAACTCATTCACACCTGAAGAATTTGATGCGATGGTTGCGCCAATTCATGATTTACCGGGATATAGGCAATTTCTTGCAGGAAGCGGTATTACCTATCCTCATTTTTTGAGTGAACGGTTTAGTGTTGCATTTAATGGTGTTTTATATGGGAGTCCTTTAGGTACATTAAATCGTGGGTATGGTGTTTGTGATGAATTTGCAATGTTAGCAATTCCATTTTTATTGAACATGAAGTTTGTTAGAGATGTGTATCTTGTACATGTTCGCGCTCTAAGTTCTCCTCTCCAAAATGAGGTGCAAGTTGCGCATTCTCTCGTAATCTACTCTACTTTTGAGGATCGCTGGGGACATATTTCTCAAATAGTTGGTGATCCGGTTTATTCTTCACTTGATGGTTTGATTACAGCTTTAGATACTCAATCGTACATTTTATGTGATAAGACGGTTCAATTTCAGAAAGCAGAGTATCATTTACGTAAAATTGATCAGGTAGGGGGTTGGGTATATAATGATGATTTATCGTTTCTTTTGAACCCAATGGGGGAAAATGTGCGTAATCAACAACCTATGCCTAGTGGAGCAATTGTTTTCTTACATGAGTAATTTTTTTATGTAGATCGACGTATTTTTTTGGCAGACTCAGTGATATTTTTATAACAATAACCTCTCCACCAACACAATCTTTTTAAGTGGTTCTAATAGTATATGCTTTATGTTCGGTCTTTCTGCATCTATCAAGTCTAAAGTGGAAAAAGAAGTGTCAAATTTCTCCAAGATGCTTAAACGCAGTGTTAATTTCCGAAAGGAAAATGTGCTGATTATTAGCGACTATGGTGTTGGAGATAAAAACTTGTCAACTATGCTGGCATATGGGTATTATCTTGCAGCGCACAAGAATAATCTTCCAGTTCATTGTGTATTTCAAGAACCAAAGAAAGAGTTTATGTTTTTAGATACACATGTAATCAAAGCGTTGGAACTGCTTGAAAAAAATAGTATTATCATTGTTGCGGTGTCGGATCAACTTGGTCGTTTAGGTATGATTCAATCATTTGAGGACTTTTGCAGGCATCAAGGGCATCGGTTTATTCTGATTACTGGTTTAGCGCAAATTTCATTAGATCATTTTCCATTGCTCTTTGAGTCTATTTGTGTTAGTCCTGAACGTTTACGTAAACAAGGAAATGTGCTCAAGAAGAAAGCAGATAAAGCAAAAGAAGTACGATTTAAGACCGAGGCAGGTACTGATTTTGTGGTTGCGATAAACACGAAAAATACGTTTCTTAATGTTGGCGAATATAACGATAAAGGGACAGGGGGGGCTATTCCTGCAGGATGTGTTTGGATTCGTTTTAATGACGATCCTGAATTATGCACCAAAATTAATGGGACGATTGTGTTGGATGGAAGTGTAACAACTGATTTGAAGAGTATTCTCCTTGATGAACCACTCACTCTTAAAGTTGAAGAAGGAAAGATTGTGTCTTGGGAAGGAAAACATGCGTCTCTTTTTGATGATATGTTTGATCGTTTTGAAGAACGTGGGTATGATATTTCACAGTTACGTGTGGTTCGGGGTGTTGGAGTTGGTATTAATCCTCGTTCGTTATTAATCGGATCGCGTAGTCTTGACTTATTGGCGTTAGGAACAGCCTATATTGAATTTGAGGTTCATGGTCGTGCGGGAACCTCACCACTTTTCTTAGCGCAAGTGTTCAAGAATCCAACAATTATTGTTGATGGAGAGAAAATTAAACTCAAGTAGGAAGTTTTTAATATTGTCACTTCTTTGTTTTGTGAAGAGGTGATAGTAATGGTTAGTATAAATTATGTCGCAGTTCTTGTTGCTGGCTTAATTCAATTTGTTCTTGGTGGTTTGTGGTATGGTCCGCTTTTTGGCAAGCTGTGGATGAGATTGATGAAAATTGATCCTAAAAAGATGAAACCAACTCATATGGCGTGGCGTTATGTAGGGGGATTGTTAACGGCACTTTTGATGACGTTTATTCTTGCACACTTTGTAAGTTATGCTGTTGCTACAACTGCTCTTGAAGGGGTGTTTGTTGGTTTGATTGCTTGGTTAGGTTTTATTGCTACTGTAGCATTTGGCAGTGTGTTGTGGGAGCAGAAACCATTTTCATTGTATGTGCTTAATGTAGGATATTATCTTGTATGTTTGTTAATTAGTGGTGCAATTTTAGCAGTTTGGATTTAGGTTTTTCTCTGATCTTTTTTTTATCTTTCTTTTTTCTCATCGTTTTCAGGATCAAGAATCACTGATGGTCGTCCTTCTTTTGGTCCTTCATAGAGGCAGAACTCAACTCGTTCAAAGTCTGGATCAAGGTTTTCTAACGAAGTCATGAAAGGATTACTGTGCTTATTAACAGAGGTAGTAACTATGGGGATGTTCATTTTTTCAATGTAGGCATGCAACCAGTGTTGAGGAAGGCGTATTCCTACTTTTGCGAGATTATCGTTTACATTTGGTGAAATTACTTTCTTGTTTTTAAGTGGAAGAAGAATAGTATACGGTCCAGGAATTTTTTCAAGAGCACTTTTACTCTTACTGTTTAGAGAACAATTCTGTTCTATCCATTGTTTTGATGGAACCCATATGGAAAATGGTTGGGTAGGGCGATTTTTAAGTTTACGAATGAATTCTACTGATTTTGTATTGAGTGCATTGCAGCCAATTCCATAAACGGTGTCAGTGGGATAAATAAATACAACACCAGCTTTTATTTTTTCGCAGAACTCTTCTGCTCTCATTTGAAATTCTGTCTGAGTTACTATTTCCATATAAAAGAAGAGGGAAGGGCTACTTTAAAAATTGTAGTGATATTATAAGAGATGTGTGGGTGATAGATGCAGCCCTTCCCTTTTTGAGGTGTGCAACAATGAATCCTATATTTTATCTTTTATAACGGGAGCATGATTTCTTCCATTGAAGATTCATCTATAAAATATTCATCAATATAGGTTTGTGTCATCATAGTATTTTCCTCATATTTTTCTTGTAGTTCTAAGATATGTTTCATCATATTCATCGTAACCAGCCTCCGCTTAGTTGTACATCAAAAGAGTCTTCTTTGTGCATGCGTGTACGAAAAGTTAAATCCTGTACTTGTTTTTCAAACAAATTTCGAATGGTTCTTGTTGTTAAGTCAACCATGTAAATCACCTCTTTTGATAGAATTCTGATGGTAGTGGTGGTTTATAAGCCGTTTTCGGACTTGACCAGTGCGGTTAAATTGTGTCCAGTGGCTTTTTTGAATAGTTTGTGTATCTGGCTAGTCTATTACCACAATCTATTTAAGAGATTTTACGGTTATTTTTGTATGACATTAGGACATAATTGTGGGTTAGTTGTCACTCATTCTTTACATGATGCTTACAATATGCTTCGAGAATTGCAACATCGAGGAAGAGATGCCGCAGGTATTGCTGCTGTAGGAAATGGTCGTATTGATGTCTTGAAATGGGTTGGTCCAGTAGATGCGTTTGGCTTAGATGATCTCCATCGTAATTTTAGATTTGATCAAGGATATCATACGTTTATGGCTCATGTTCGGTATGCAACAAGAGGAAAAAAAGATCAACTTCTTAATGATGCCCATCCACATACTTTGGGTGGAAGGGTTCTTGATCGAGGAAATCATGTGCTTATTTTAGATTGTGATGCAGCTATGGTTCATAATGGTCAAGTTGACGAACAATATTTGACTGGTGTGGATAAATCTGCTTTGCGTACAACGTGCGACACGGAAGCTCTTCTTCATTTCTATCGGGATCATGGGATTCGAGGTATTCTTCGCGAGATTCCTGGCGCATATACTCTAGCTGTTGCTGATCGTCGTCATGGCGCTGTTCAAGTTTGTCGTGATCGTACAGGTATTAAACCCGGCGTTTTAGGTTGGAAAGATCAACGGTTTGGTGTTGCTTCAGAGGGCATTGCGTTTCGAAAAAACGGTGGTACTCCTCGTGAAGAACTTGTGCCTGGGTCTGCGTATTATTTATTTGCAGATGGTAGATATGAAACAGAAGAGGTCGTCTCTTTTTCTCGTCTTTCACGATGTTTTTTCGAATGGTTTTATATTGGTCATCCTGAAACCGTTTTTCGCGAAATTCATGTAGGTTCATTACGTTCTAGGTTAGGTCGTATTCTTGCAGAGGAAGTAGATATTCCCAATGCTGATTTTGTAACGTATCTTCCTCGTTGTCCTGAGATTGCTGCTGATTCATTTGCCCGTGCTAAGGGTTTGCCTTTTGTCGATGTATTCTATAAACAACAATCAGAGAGAGTATTTCAAGGTCCGAATGATGCTCAACGTCAAGAGTTGCTTCGGCGTAATTTGCACCTTGTGGCGGGAGCTGAGCAGATTTTAGCTGGAAAACATGTTATTCTTGTCGATGATAGTGTTATTCGTGGAACAAACTCTCGTTATGCTATTGATCAACTTAAAGCAGCAGGCGCGCGTGACGTAACACTTTTGAGTTATACGCCGCCGATAGGAATTATTGGAAGAGATCAAGTACAAAGGGGGTGTGATTTTGGTGTTGATATGCCTGCTACTGATACGTTTGTTGTTCGCACACTTGATGGAAGAAATAGGACGTTAGATGAAATAAGTGCACAAATTGGCGTTAAAGTTCATTATTTATCACAAGAAGGTTTTGAACGTGCTTTTAGAAGCTTTGGTGTTTCTCTTGATGAGCTTTGTACCTTTTGTATTGGGGGAGAGCATCCTTTTGCAGGTATAGTTCAAATTGGAGAAAAAAGGTAGTGAAGATAGGTAATAATGTTTTAATGTTTCTAAAACAAAGAAATTAGAAGAAAAATCTAAACTAATCGACCATTAACGCTGGCTTCTTGACCTGGGCGGGAAGTTACACGAACACGTCCAAGTTTTGTTTCAACGACTGCGCCTTTCGTAATAACGTTACGACGAACAAGGTTTTGATTTGCAGTGTTGTTTACAACATTTAGGATTGGGGTTTTTGCAGTTTTTCCGCTTTTATCAGTTACGTTAATTTCTTTTACTTGAAGAAGGGAATATTTGTAATTTGCGCCTACAACTCGTTTCTTTTGCATTCTTTTTTGAGTTGAGACTTTTGTCATTGACACGTAGCCAGCAAGTTCAGAGTTGCGTTTGCTACGGGAAGCGTGGAAACGTCCACCGCTTGGTTTACGTTGAGATCGAAATTGAGATCGTGCCATAATAAGCTTAAATTAGGGGGTGGTTTTTAAAGCTTTTGGTAGGGTTGCGCTTTGCAGATGAACTTATGATTTTTATGCAACTCTTTGTCATTTAAAGCAATCTTGTGCTGCTTCTGATGTTGATGGTTCTGTCGCTGGGTGAAATTAAATTACAGTTTGTATTTTTAAGGGGGAGTTATGTGGGAGTAAGCAGTAACTTTTTTTCTTGTACTTTTCGAGGTCAATTTTATAAAAAAGTATTTAGTTTGCTTGTTGATGAACATTGATGATTTAATCCCTGGTTCGCTGATTGTAAATTATCACGAGCATTCAGATATTCGGGCACTTATTAGAGAAGAATTTAGTCAAGGTAGGCTCAGTGGAGGTAAACTTTTCGTGAATCATTTTAGTGATTTTGTATTAGGATATGTTTTAGAACTTGCTCCACTAGGTTTCGCTACTTTTGGATTGAATCAGGATTCACTATCAGAAAGAGGCATTTTTGCAGTGGCTGCTGCTGTAACGTATCTAAGTCGAGCAATGGTTATTAAAAATTATACACTAAATCGAGAAAAAACACGCAGACATTTTCTTCCAGATGACATAAGTCGTGAAAACCAAATTGAAGATATTCAACTGTATTTTAACGATCTCTAAATAGTTTTCTTTCCTTTCTTTTTCTCGCCAAATAATTTCTCTTTCAAACTTTCTTTACCTTCCCAATCTAATGCGTTATCCAGAACTTCTTGAATGGTGTGAACTGGAATAATTTTTACGGTGGCAAGTTTGGCTTCGTCAAGAACGATGTCTTGTATGTTGGAATGAGGTACAATAATTATTTTGATGCCTGCGTCAATAGCGGCTTCAACTTTTGATGATACTCCTCCAACAGGTAATACGTCTCCGCGTACGGAGAGTGAACCAGTCATGGCAACATCTTGTCGAATAGGGATGTCTTTTAATGCAGAGATAATGGCTGTGGCAACGGCAATAGACGCGCTATCACCTTCAACGCCTTCGTAGGTTTGCAAAAATTGGACGAAAATGTCGTATTTTTCTTTGATGTCTTCTCCAAAATATTTAAGGATGATAGCAGAGACGTTTTTGACGGCTTCTTTGGCAATATCTCCAAGTTTTCCTGTTGCCACGATTTCTGATTTTTTACCGCCTGGGGTTACTTCTGCTTCAATAGGAAGAAGGATTCCAGAGTGGGCACTGCCTTCGCCAATAACAGCAAGACCGTTGACACGACCAACACGTTTACCTGTGGTCATGATGACTTCGTATTCTTTCTTGCGTTCGATGTATTTATCCGCAAGTTGTTGTTCAAGAGGGCGGGCAAGTAATTTTGCTGCTTTAACATGTTTACGTGTAACTTCTACGCCTTCTTCTTTGGCAAGATCTCCTGCGGCGCGTACCAGACCTCCTAAATTACGTAAATGGAGTGTAAGATGCCCTTTGCGGTTAGCACGGCGTCGCGCTTCTTCAATAATTGCGGCAACACCGTCGATGGTGAAATGGGGAATTTTATTATTTTCTTTTTTGACTTCTTGAGCTACAAACCGAGCTATTTTTTCTCGATTTTCTGGAGTATCGGGCATGGTTTCATTCATGTAGATTTCATAGCCATATCCGCGAATACGTGAACGTAATGCAGGGTGCATATTCTTAAGAGTCTCAAGGTTGCCTGCAGCAACGAGTACAAAATCACAGGGAACTGCTTCAGTGCGTACCATTGCCCCTGCTGAGCGTTCTGATTGGCCGGTGATGGGGAATTTTTTTTCTTGTAATGCTGATAAGAGTTCTTGTTGTGTTCGGGGATGAAGGGTTGCAATTTCATCAATAAATAACACGCCTAAGTGCGCTTTGTGAATCATTCCAGCAACGACACGTTGATTAGCAGGTGTTCCTAATCCTCCTGATTGAAAAGGATCGTGAAGTACATCTCCTAGTAATGCACCTGCGTGAGCACCGGTTGCGTCATAGAAAGGAGCTTGCTTTTTGCCAAAGTTATCAACAATAACTTTTGGTGCGACAATAATGCCTTGTTTAAACATGCGTGGACCCATACTTAACATCATGGCGAATGCGGCAAGAAAGATCATACCGCCTAAGAAAAATGCTGCAAACATTATATCTGATTTGTAATGGTAGCGAATCCACCAGGGCGCAATAAGAGTGATAATAGCGACAATGAATAAGAGAAAATTGTTACTTTTGAGCATCTCTTTCGCATCAATTTGATATTTTTTGACTTCTTCTCTGCCTTTCCCTGCTGGTGTTTCTTGAATAGTAGGATTATTTTCATCATTTGGATTTGGAAAAGAAAGAATATCTTTAAGATCCGATTTAGGGAGAAGTTCAGCAAGCGCCATGCCTAACATACTTTTTCCTGTACCTGGATCACCAATTAAGAGAACATGACGACGTTGTCCTGCTGCTTTACGAATAATATTGACTGCTTCTTCTTGACCTATTACTTGATCCACTAATTTTGCAGGCACTTGGATACTTTTCGTCGGTTTCATGTAGGGAAGAACTCACTTTCGACTTTAAAAAGGTTGTGAAGGGTACATGGCAAAGAGGAAATTTATGCTACTTTGGTCTTTCGCGCACGTACGGTGACGGCAATCTCTTCAAATGCTTTTTTTTGTTCCATTTCTACGCGGTGTTGATTTTCTAGATGAAGTAATGGCACAAATGTATACACTTTTTCATCTTTGCCGCTATTGGGTGGAAGAAGTTTGCTAAATGTGATCGTTGTTTTGTTTTCTTTTTGTGTATAATAAATTAATTTTTGATAAACATCGCGAATTGCTTCCATGATGTCCATTTTACGTTCAGGTAATTTGAATTTGACAGGCCTAATTTTTTCTAAGAAGCGTTTTTTACTTTCCATGGCATGTTGTAATGCTTCAATTAAATCATTCATAGATACTTTACGATTACGAGGTTGAGGGTTACGTGGAATGAGTTGATATTTCTCTTTGACGCGTTTTTCTCCGTCGTTTCCTTCAAAAATTTCATCTTCCAGTTCGTCAAGGTTTTCAGTTTGACTCATGAGAGCATCAAGACGGGTAAAATCTTTTTCAAGTAAGTTGGAACATTTGAGTTTGAGTAGAAATGCTGCGGCGAGAAGAATTTTTCCTGAAATCTTGAGGTCGTGCTCTTTCATCTCTTTAATAACTTGAATGTAACGTTGAGTAAGAACAGTGATATCGATATCCCACGGATCCATTTCTTCTCGCTTAACGAGATCTTGAAGGATAGTCTTCCAGCTAATCTCCTCTTCTTCTAAAAGCATGTCAAAGATTTTTTGATCCACGAGTAAGTTAGATCGGTTTTGATATATAAAAAGTATGGTTTTAGAGAAGTAGGGGTATGAATGGGCCTGCCTAGAAATGTAATCTTCTATTTGAACTGGGTCGAGTCACTTCGCTTTGCTCGTTCGTGACCCGTTTTTGCATCCGGGAATCGTTGTTGAATAAAGAAGTATGAATGGGCCCGCCCGGATTTGAACCGGGGACTAACGCCTTTCAGAGGATTTCTCCTTGTAAGGGCGCTGTCATCTGTGGCGGAATTGATTTTTCCGTAACCGCTAGACCACGGGCCCACTATGTCGTTGTCAGACTAATGGTTCTTTAAAAAGGTTTTGTATTCTTTGGCATTTAATCTTATCACAATCTATATAAACCATAAAATGATTCTTTCCTACTAAAAGAGGGATTAGATTATGTATTTTAAAGTTAAGGATATGGATATTGCTACAGGTAATGTTTTGGTTGCTATTCTTAATCAGAAAGATGCGCAACGCCTTGATCTTCATATCGGTGATAGGATTACGATCAAAGATCATCCTAAAGAAATCACTTGTATTCTTGATATTGCACAGCATGATAAAGTTGTTCCAGAAGGATCAATTGGTCTCTTTGAAGAAGTGCTGGCGTTACTTCATGTAAAACATGGGCAAAAAGTTCGTGTTCGATATGCAGGAAAACCTGAGTCTTTGGCTCACATTAGAGAAAAATTATTTGGCGCAAAGTTAGGGTATAAAGAGTTATATTCCATTATTGATGATATTACGAATGACCGATTAAGTGACATTGAAAAAACGTATTTTGTTTCTGCTGGATTTGTACATGGGTGGGATATTCATGAAGTTGTTGATATGACTAAAGCAATGGTAGATACGGGGGAGAAACTTAAGTTTGGATCTCTTACATTAGATAAACATTGTATCGGTGGTCTTCCTGGTAATCGTACTACAATGATTGTGATTCCTATTATTGCAGCAGCGGGATATACTATTCCTAAAACAAGTTCACGCGCAATCACGTCACCTGCCGGTACTGCTGATACGATGGAGTGTTTGGCACAAGTTGTTCTCTCGGAGAAAAAGATTCGAGAGGTTGTTAAAAAGACGGGCGCTTGTATTGTTCATGGTGGTTCAATGAACCTTGCTCCTGCTGATGATAAAATTATCATGGTGGAACATCCTCTTTCGATTGATGCGGAAGGTCAAATGCTTGCGTCGGTGATGGCGAAGAAATATTCTGTTGGCGCAACGCATGTTTTGATTGATATCCCTATGGGAAAAACTGCGAAAGTCAAATCACATAAAGAAGCACTTCATCTTAAGAAAATGTTTACTTTAGTAGGAAAGCATTTGGGGATGAAAGTGCGTGTTGAAATTACCGATGGTTCGCAGCCTATCGGGTTTGGTGTTGGTCCTCTTCTGGAAGCAAATGATGTTATGGCGGTGTTACGCAATGATCCTAAAGCTCCTCAAGATCTTAAGAAGAAAGCTATTGCGATGTCAGCTCATCTTATTGAAATGGTGTGTAATTGTCCTTATGCTCATGCTCATGCTCGCGCGAAAGAAATTTTGGAGTCAGGAAAAGCGTTTACGAAGATGCAAGATATTATTCGTGCACAAGGTAAACAAAAACAGTTTTGTTTAGGAAAATATACCTATGTTGTTACTGTTCCAAAATCGGGAACTATTCGTGAAATTGATAACGAAATTATTGCAAAGATTGCTCGTGTTGCGGGTGCTCCATTAGATAAAGGGGCTGGTGTTTTTTTACATGCTGCCGTGGGCGCAAAAGTTGCTAAAGGCACTGCTTTGTATACTATTTATGCTGAAAGCGAGATTCATTTAGGCTTGGCAAAAGATATCCTTACTCATTCTATTGGCTATAAGGTGGTCTAGGTGGGGAAGAAGAAACAATCTTCTGTTCTTTTTGAGACCGAAGAAGATATTATCCAAGTTTTTGAACATGAAATTCATAAAGTTGAGACGACACTGGAAAGAATTGATCAGCTCTACAAGAAAGATTTGAAAAAATTAGATAAATTTTCTGATAAGATTGCGGAAGTAGGTGGCAGTTGGAGATTCATTACGACATTTCTAGTTGTGTTGGTTTTATGGATTGTTACTAATGGGATTTTACTAAGTGTGCCTTTTGATCCATTTCCTTTCATTTTATTGAATCTTGGATTATCAATGGTTGCAGCGTTACAGGCACCTGTTATCTTGATGAGTCAAAATCGCGCAGCGAAACGCGATCAAGCTCGCGCTGAATTAGATTTAGAAAAAGATGTGCGTGACTTGCGTATTGATCAGAAACAGCTGGAGATTTTGATACATTTGAAGAAAGAAGTGGCTGAGTTGAAGAAGAAAGTAGGGAAGTAGATTTCTACACAACATTCATCTCTACTCTTCAAAAATCATCTTCTTAGCAGGAAAGACATAATCCTCACTCATGATAGCTGTCTCTACTTTGATGATGCTGGGGAACTCTCTTGTTAAATCGTTGATGATCTTAAGATATTCATGGTAACTTTTACACATGCTTTCTAATTCGATGTCCCATGAGCTGATTGTTTTAACAAAGTGTATAATTGGATGTTGCTTTCGACAATATTCTAGGAACTTTTTTTCATCTTGCTTAGTGAGGTTTTGAAAGTAACAGAACGTCTTGTAAAATTCATATCCTAATTTGTTGTAATTGATACGAGCACCATATCGTGCGATAATCTTCTTCTCTTCTAACTTGTGCATACGATGTCGTACTATGTCAATAGTTGATTGTGTTTGCTGCGCAAGTTGAGTCAGGGAGATCCGTCCGTTGGCAAAAAGTGCTCGAAGGATTTTCCTTTCAACTGCATCTAAAGTGTAGAATGTCTTAGGTTGGGTGAACATAGTTTTCCATACAGATTCGGAAGGTGTAAGAAAAGTTTTATTCTTGAATCCAATTTCAACAATTGATGCTATCTGGCTTGCGGTGATCAGTTCTTTGAATTGACTAAATAATTCATTCTTGAGCTCGAAGAATTCTTGATTTGAGGTGACAAAATAGGTAAGTCCTGCATTCCAAGCACCGTCAGCAAGACCTAACCAAAAGAGGCGTTTATCTTGGGTGACATATTTTACAAATTCCTCACGTAGTTTTGGTTTGTTGGCAAGAGTTAGATATAATTTTGCGCTGTGGTAGCCTAATTGTACTGTGTCAATCCAGATAGTGTGTCCTTCGATAACACCTTTTTGCTCAAGAGTTTTGATACGGTATCTGACAGATTCTTTAGAACGGTGGATCTTTTTAGCTAATGTCGTTTCTGCCTGTCGAGCATTGTGGTCTAATTCTACGAGCAGTTTTGCATCAGTATTGTCAATTTTGTACATAATTTAGTAAATCTCTGTTATTTATTATTAACTTTTCCATTAAATTACTAAAAATCTACTAGAAGTTTAATATATAATTTATCACTTCGAAGTGATATTCATGTCAAAAGCAATCATTCCCACGTTAGATGAACTTGAGTTAAAGCTTCAAACATTTGTTACTGGCTGGAAAGGTCCAACTGCAATTTTGGGTGGTCACTATCCATTAAACAGGGAGGGGGTAGCTGCTGTTGGTGACAACCAAGATGAAGGATTTGGCTTGTTCTCTGAATATACTTTTGATCTAGCACTACGTCTTGCAAAGCGCGGAATAGCTTATGATAAGAACGTAGGGATTGCTGTTGTGGTGGATGACCATTCGCTTCAAATAAATCCTCGTTGGTATCAGAAAGATGATGGTGATGTTGATTCTACTATGGTTCCTGTGGTGGAGTTAATGAGAGGACATATTAAGGGTGGTCTTGTTCCTTTATCTTATCGTTTCTCTTTGTTGGCGGAAGCTTTAGATGGAAGAATTCTCATAGCTTCACGCTTGAGTTTGACCGCACTCTGGCCGGAGAGTGAATATCGACGTAAAGCGATATTGCGAGATGGGCAAGATTTAGGTTGCAGTGCTGATTATCGAGAAGTGGTGAGTGAATTGTGTGGACAAGGATATCGTAATCTTATTGCATTGATTCCTTTACGATGTGAACGTGCAACCTGCTCGGGAATTGATTTTGCACTTCAAAGAGAAGCAAAAGGCATGAGGGTCGTTCAGGCATATTTAGATTCTCGTTCAACAAATACTACTCCTGAAAGTCTTGTTCCTGAAGGTGGAATTCCTGCCTATAAATGGGGATAATTATCCCGTGCTGCCAAAGCCTTTGTCACCACGGCTGGTGTCGGGAAGATCGTTTGTTTCTTGGATAGTGCACTGTTGATATTGTTGAATGAGCATTTGGGCAATCTTCATTCCTTTTGTGATAACGAGGGGTTCGGTTCCGGTGTTATACATAATAATTTTAATTTCTCCTCGATAGGATGCGTCAATTACTCCTCCTAAGAGTTTTATTCCATTTTTGACTGCGAGTCCGGAGCGATCCCAGAGTAATCCAACATAGCCAAAAGGAATCGCCATGGCAATGCCGGTGGCAACAGCGTGGCGTTCGTTAGGTAAGATTGTGACATGTTCGTTGGAAAAGAAATCTAATCCTGCGTCACCTGCGTGTGCATATTGTGGCAAGATGGCGTCAGGTGAGAGCTTTTTGATGGGAAGATGCATGCTAAGAAAACAAATAAAGTGGTATTTAAGAATTTAGATAGTATTCTATATCTTCCTACAGAACACCAAGAACCCAGTATGTCCCAACATCTCAAATTCTGGACGGACAATATTCTCTTC